>JASMTO010000224.1:0-20808 GCA_041694215.1 bacterium | reverse complement strand
CAGAAAATGAGTACAAATGTAGCAAGGATTCAGGACAAGCAACAAGCATTACAAAGGCAAAATAGCGGCTTTAGTTCTCTGAGTGAGAAAGAATTGCAAGTGATTCAGAAGCAATTTTTTCCTCAAGGAGCAAGCAAAGAGGATATTGGCTATTGTCTAAGCGTAGCCAAACAACTTAATCTGAATCCGCTCATGAAAGAAATAATGTTTGTACCTCGCAAACAAAAAATAAATGGCCGATGGGTGGAAAAATATGAGCCACTCGTTGGTCGTGACGGCTTTTTGAGTATCGCTCATAAGACCGGACAACTTGCGGGGATAGAAACTGAATGTTCATTAAAAGAAATCCCAGTACTTACAAATAAAGGCTGGGAATACAAAAAAGAGTTAGTAGCACGTTGTACCGTTTATCGCAAAGACACGGACAAACCTTTTGTTGTTGAGGTATCTTTTCATGAGTATGCTCAACGGACAAAAGAAGGCAACTTAACAGCATTCTGGAGAGATAAACCTGAAACTATGCTGAAAAAAGTTGCCGAGTCTCAGTGTTTACGGAAAGCGTTTAATATAAACGGTATCTACGGTGCAGAAGAAATAGGCTATGGCACCTATGATGCCGAGGGAATGATTCTTCGTGATCCCGAGGCTGAAGAGTCTCGGGAGAATACGGAATCTTCCCAAAAAGAAAAAGAAGAGAAAGAGGAGGTTGAGCCGGCTGATAAAGCTCAGCTCCTTGAGTATCTTGCTAATTTTGGGTTTACCGTGAAATACGGTAAACATGACCCTGATCGTATTTACGTTCGGGGGAATGCTTACGGTAAGCCCCAAGTAGCGAAATTGTTAGATAAATATTTCCTTCACGTGAAGGAAGATATTTATCAGCTGTTATAATAAATACAATAATATCCCCGCCGTGGGAGGCTTAGTTTTGTCTCCTGCGGGGGGACAACTGCCTCCTGCGGTGAAAACTAAAGGAGGCAGAGATGCTAACAGAGATAATCGAAAAAACACTCCCGGAAATAAATAAAGAACAGTCAAATAAGGAATTAGGCGACCGTACTAAATATATCGGTTCGTCTGATGTGTCCTGTTGTCCTCGGAAGGCGGTATTATCAAAACTTTCTCCGCCTGAGCATGACATTGAAACGCTCATACGTTTTGAGCGTGGACATTTGGCTGAGAAAATCCTCTCAAAAATATTTGAGAGGACGAAATACAAATATTCTGTTCAAGAAGAGCTGGTTCATCCAGAATATCCTCATTTTAAGGCACATGTGGATTTCTTCTTTTACTCAAAAGACATGAAATCTATTGGTATTTGTGAAGTAAAAACGACTTCGGGGATACCAAGTAAGCCTTATGAAGGTTGGGAAATGCAATTATATTGGCAAATGGGCTTGGCAAAGCTAATATATCCCAATACCAATATAAAGGGTGCTATTTATGCTATTGATCTGAATACAGGGCAAAAAAAGGAGTTTAACACATACGCTCCTTCTAGTGTAATATTTGATATGCTTGTTGAGAAAGCACATAACATCTGGGCGGCTGTCAATGGCGAGCAAAAGCCTGAGTGTGACCCCAGTTTACTATGTGGCTTTTGTGACTATCAAACAACGTGTCCTGTATTTGACAGGGCTAATCTTCCTGAAGATGTGTGGGAAACAGCTCTACTTTATGCTGATAAAAAGGCAGAAGAAAAAGAGCTGAAAAAACAATTAGACAACCTAAGAGAACAAATCCTCAAATATACAGGTGACAAAAAATTATCGGCAACAAATAAAGAGCTGAATCTGAGTGTAAGTGTAACAGCTCCGAGAACATCTGAATTTGTTGACAGTAAAGCTCTAAAAGAGAAGTTACCGGATATCTTTGAGGAATATAAGCAGGTGAGAGAATTTCCTGCATCTCTCAAGGTATATAAAAAGAAAGCTAAAAAGAAAAAATAATAAAACCCACCCCTGACGGGGGCAGTTGTCCCCGTCAGGGGATAGCTGTCTCCGTCTCAATTTAAGGAGGCAGAAATGATTAGCATACTAACTATGATGGCAATAGGAATTGCAGTTACAGTAGCTGCAATAATTGGGGGTGCAATATGATAGATATTGCACTCGGTGAAAATCTATCAGTTGAAAAGATAGGTACTTTCTTAGATAAATGGGGATTTAAACTTCATATAAGCAGATCTCCATATTCCGAGCAAAGTACCTATAAAATTTCTGATAACGACACAAAAAAAGTTATTTTTGTTGGAAATTATAAACACTTCCTCAAGTTTCTTGCTTCATTAACAATTCTTTATGAGAAAATGTTAGAGCAAGCTGTAGCTGAGGAAGTTGAGAAAAAGGAAAAAGCCAAAGGGGGTGCTGCATGAATATGTGGTGTGCCACCTTTGATGAAAAAATTATACTTTTTCTTGCTGTATCTATTAAAGATGCGATGGAAAAAGCAAATCAAATAAATTTGGTAGAGCAGGCTAAAAAAGTTTCACTCTGCCAAAATCCGCCTGCCAATTATTTAGACAGGCTAAATTGATAAAAATCTGTACCACCCCGCAGGGGGCATTAGTCCCCTGCAGGGGATCATAGTGCCTCCTGTCCATTTTTTAGGTGGGCAACTCTAAAAAATTTAGAAAACAGGAGGTATGTTATGAGTACAAGAGTACAGGTTGTTACAGAACAAGGAAAAGTATTCACTTACCCAAATATGGAGATAGCATTATCGCTTCTCCAGAAAGTGGTGGAAAGATTCGGAGCAATCAAGCAGATTAATCCGATAGAAAAATATCTTGAAAGCACTCCTAAAACCTCATTTACGCAGGAGCAACCTATAGGCATGGGTGCTTGCCCTGAATGTGGCTCACCTGTTGCAATCGAGGAAGGTTGTAAAAAATGCCACAGTTGTGGCTATTCCGCCTGCGGTTAGGGGGTGCGTTATGTTATCAATAGAGAAAGTCAAAAAAAATCCTGATCCCAAATTAATAGATGCTTATATAGAGCAGAACGAAATTAGGGATCATATGGTAGAAACAGGAGTGCAGGTCGCACCTTTTGTTTACCAGGTTGAATGTCAGTGCGGGCGTTTTCAGACTGTTGAGGATAATGCTGACTCAGTTAGCGTAAAAAATCCTCAATGCTGGGGATGCTCTATAAACAAAAAAAGATCATTAAAAAAATGCTTCGGTATCCTTACAGGCAGGGATATTGAAGCACACTATAAAGAAGGAAAGCTTCCGCCTTTTACAGAAGGAAGGGAGTCTTTGAAAGTATCATAAAACAAAAACCCCGAACGGGGGTACTTTTCCCCTGTTTGGGGGATAAGTGCCTCCGTTCATAAATAAGGAGGCAGTATGATAAAAAACAGATATTACATTATTCAAAAATGTTTGGAGAGGTTACGCTCACTAGGGTGTAATTTTCCTACATCACAAATCATCAAAGACTATTTAAAAAGGGATGATAGGTATAAACAGGATAATTTTGTTATTCATGTAATAACTGAGTTAAATGACAGAATAAATGCTCAACAAGTTTTAAAAGGGGGTGAGTAATGAGCCGTCTTGCATCTCAAGCAAAGATGGGACATTTCCCTACGCCCCATGAAGTTGTTGAGCAGATAAGAGAACTCTTTAGTTTCTCATCAAGTAGCAGGTGTATAGACACTTGTTGCGGAAATGGAGATGCTCTTTCAATGCTGACTGATCAAGCTCCTGTAGAAACATATGGTATTGAGCTTGATAAGGACAGAGCGAGAGAAGCAAAAGGCAAATTTGATAAGGTATTAAATTGTGATGCGTTGTATGAAACACGGATCACTAATAATTCCTTTGATCTTTTGTTTCTCAACCCGCCTTACGACTGGGAAACTAAAGAAGGTGAGATAGACAGTTCAGAGAGAACGGAGAAAAAATTTTTACAATATCATCTCCGATATCTTAATAGCAGAGGTGTTTTGGTGTATGTGATACCATTTGCATCACTAAGACACACTTATCGATTATTTATAAAACTGAAAGATCTTCGGGTGTTAGCTTTTCCAGAAGAACAGTATAAGCAGTTTAAGCAAGTAGTGGTTATCGGAAAAGCCACTGCGTTTGCAGGAAAGGAACGCTTGGATGCTAACCGTGCAATGATGAAAAACATCATCAAATACGTTAATCCGGAGACGGCTTACGAGTCACTCTGGACAACAGAAAGCATCTTGCGTGCGGGTGTCTATCGTCCTCTTTATGAGGTCGATAAAAACGGTGTAGAGCTAAAAAACTTTACGTCAACCCGTGTTGATCCCGAAGAAGCGTTGCCTTTGGTCAAAAACTCTCAGGTCTATGTAGAGTTTGAAAGGCAACTATCAGTGAAAAAAGTCGAGGATATTCAGCCGCTTTCTATGTTGCGGAACGGTCATCTTGCTATGCTTTTAGCATCAGGCATGATGAACGGTATTCTCAAAAACGATAAATATAACTTTATCGTTAAAGGGAATATCAAATCGTTCATGCAACAGGAAGCAGATGAAGGGGATTGGGATGAAAATGTCCAAAAAGATGTAAGTATAAAAAAGTATCAAGTCCAAGTCAGAGCTTTGGATCTGAATGCTTTACAATTTATAGACATAGAGTAGGGGGTGTCAAAATGACTGAACAATACAAAAAAATAGACTATATGGGTAATACTTTGTATAGCGATAAGTTTGTACAGTTAGGGAGTTTTGTTTACATGATCTCCCTTTTTGGCACTCCTGATATGGTAAAGGCGGCAACTTCGGCTATTCTGAATAAACAAGAAGTGATGGTCGAAGGTGAACCCTTAACAAGAATGACCGGCGTACATTATTCTGTAATGCAGAAAAAAGTCGGTCAGGGAATAGTACATGGTGTCCTCTTCCAAAAGGATACTATGGTAATTGAAAATATTTCAACGGTGGCAGTTCTATTAGAACCGTCACCAGAGAAATTTTATGATATAATAGACTCCAAGTACCCGACTCCTATGCTTCCGTCTATGGCTGAAGAGTTATACGATTATTTTGTAGTTAACTCCCCGACAAGGATGGATTTAAGGACGTTTGGGTACAGCTCGGCAGTTGAAATAGAATTGCCGAGCCAGGAAGAATTAGAAGCGAAGGTTTTGGATTTAGCACAATCTGAAACTGTTTTGCAAAAAGCAAGTTAATAAAAACCCCAAAAGCAGGGGGCGTAACGCTCCCTGCGGGGGATAATAGCGTTCGTCTCCTGCTTGCATTGACAAAGGAGGCGAACAATGAAAAATATAGAAAACATTTCTCTCACATCGAGAGAAAAGGAGTATATTTTGAAAAATGAAAATAAAAACAATGTAGAGGAAACTCTTAAAAGGTATGAAACTATATCAAGCCTTGTTGAAGGTGACGATATAGGAGAAAACCTTTTAAGTAATCTGGTTGAGAAGTCATCAGAGTATGTGAAAGTTGTCTGCAGAAATGATGTTATCTCGAAAACTCAAGCTAAAAGGCTTGAGGGTGAGGAGTTCAGAGAATTAATGACTGAGCTGGACAGACGAAGGACGTCTGCCCATGATGCTCTTATCTCAGCTCTTCACGCATTAAACAGGTATTGCTTAAAAGAGTATGAGGGTGATTGTCCCAAAGGCGGGATATATTCACTTGATTCCTCTACAATCCGTAATAGGGTGGCTGTCGGTGATTGGGCAGGTCAGCTTATTTACGGTATTTTTATGAATAGAAAAAAATAACTGTAAAAAAATAATTTCAAACATCCCCGGGCGGGGGGCGATGTATCTCCCGTTCGGGGGATACGTCTGCCCCCTTTTCGTCCGAAAAGGAGGCAGAATGAGCTATCTTGATAAATCTAAAATCAACTTCTTTTTCTACAACGGTCAACTGGATTGGTACTGGTTTCCTACTGATTATATCCGAACAGGCGATACGCCTTTCGGCTATGTAGCAGGAGATTTCGCCGAATTCGGCTATTTCTCGCTCAGTGAAATATTTTCATTGGGCTATACGGTTGGCGGAGTCTTTAAGACTCCAAGATCATTGGAAGAAGTTGCAAACATAGTAGAAAATGGCGGCATCCTAGAAGGTGCTGCTGATATTGGTTTAGAAAAGTTTAAGGAAGTCACAAAAAGTAAGCAAGCTCTTAAAAATTATCTGGATTCACTTCCTGATGATCCTGATCCAAATGGTTCAGGTCCGGTTGGTGGCGAACCGGAGAAAAAAGAAGATGGAAAGCTTACTTTAAAAGATTTTCTAAACGAGTTTGGAGATACTCTCAAAGAAAAGGCTGTCAGCAAATTAAAGCCTATTTATAATCCCGCTCAAATCGGTGAGTGGGAAAAGAGAGAAAACTCCAAGCTCAATAAATTAATAAGAAAGCCCTTTAACAGCCAGCGTCATGCTATTTTGGGGTTGGCAAAGGGTTTCTATAAACAAGATAAAAAATCTCTTATCCTCACAGCAGAAATGGGGACAGGAAAAACAATCATGTCAGCTTGTGTGGCATATTTAAGCCCACGCAAGAATAAAAGAACATTGATTGTCTGCCCGCCCCATTTAGCAAAAAAGTGGGTGAGAGAAATAGAGGAAACGATACCAGGTGCTAAAGTTAAAACATTGGAAAATACTTTCGATGTTGATAAGACAAAGCCTAAAGGTATGGAGTTTTGGGTATTAAAAAATACCAAAGCAAAACTTCATTATCGTGAGAAAAACATACCCTTTTTTACAGAATCCGGGCAAATAAACAAATGTCCTGATTGTGGAAGTCCTCTTTATGAAGATACGGAGGACGAAGATGTAGAAAAGGTAAAAGATTCAAGCAAGTGCCGTGAATGCGGTTCACCTCTTCATTATGCTGATAAAGACGGTTTCCGCAGGTACGGGCTTGCTGAATATATTAAAAGAAAAAGGATAAAAGTAGATTTCCTAATCCTGGATGAAGTCCATGAGTTAAAAGGTGGTGATACCGCTGTTGGTCAGGCTATGGCAAATCTTGTTAGCTGTGCTGACAAAACACTTGCTATGACCGGAACACTCATGGGCGGGTATGCAAAAAACCTCTATTACATCCTGTATAGGATGTTTACTAAGAGGTTTAAAGAAAAAGGTTATACCCACAATTCCGTAAGTGCTTTTGAAAGGAACTACGGAGTCATTCAGGAAACCCGGACTTATGTTAGAGAATCCGGCAGAAATTCTTCTATCGGAAAGAAACTAAAATCTGTCAGGATTAACAGTAAACCGGGCATGTCACCTGCTTTACTCCCGGAGTTTATCCTCGATTCAACGTATTTTATGAAGCTGGCTGATGTTTCAGATCAGTTGCCTAAATACAATGAGGATGTAATTTCTGTGGAAATGGGGCAGGAACAGGGAGAAATCTACAAAGGTTTCGAGGAAACTCTTGTTGATGAAGTACATCAAGCGTTAGCAAAGGGTTCTCATCGTCTTTTGGGGGCGTTAGTAAACTCTCTTTATGCCTTGCCTGATGGTGCAAGAAGAGGAGAGATAGTATTTGAACCGGGTACATATAACCCGGAAGCTGATGATGGTGAGGTTGTTGCATCTGCCTTGCCGTTAGATCAGTACATGCTCCCAAAAGAGAAAAAACTTATAGATAAAGTTTTAGAGGAAAAGCAGGAAGGTCGTAAGTGTGCTGTATTTTTAGAGCATACAGGAACAAGGGATTTAGTTCCTGATCTTGTCGAAAGACTTGAAAACAATGGGATTAATACTCTTGTTCTGAAAACCGGTAGTCCTGCAACGGATAAAAGAGAAGCATGGATAAGGAAGAAATTAAAAGAAAATCCGGATACGGATGTATTAATCTGTAATCCAAACCTTGTGAAAACAGGCCTGGATCTGCTGGATTTTCCGACAATTATTTTCTTTCAGACTGGCTATAACATTTATACGCTCCGTCAGGCTTCTCGCAGATCATGGCGTATCGGTCAAAATAAGTCTGTAAGAGTATTTTACATGGCTTATAAAGACACGATGCAGGAAAAAGCAATGAAGTTGATAGCATCAAAGCTTGAAACTTCATTAGCTGTTGAAGGTGATCTTTCCGATCAGGGGCTTTCTTCTATGTCAGAAGGTGATTCAATGGCAATAGAAATGGCTAAAGAACTGGTCGGAGAAGGTGAAACAGATAACCGCAGTCTGGGTGATGTATTTTCTTCCTATCGGGAAAAAGATGCTGTTGCCGACTTTGATCTTGATGAAACTTTCGAGGTTACTGATCTCACAGAAACAGCAACCGAAACGAAAGAAATCAAGACTTCCAAAGGCAAAACCCGGACAATCGAGTCTAAAGTTCACCAAGTTATTAGTCAATTAGAGCCTAAAAAGCATACTGTTGGTAAAGGCAGATGCAAAGGCGAGGTCGAAATGGTCTCCGTCTTTGATATGCTTGAGGCTCTTGATAAAGAACAAGTAGCATAAAACCCCGATCGGGGGCGGTATGTCCCCGTTTGGGGGCATACTGCCTTCGTTATAATTTAAATAAGGAGGCAGATATGAGAAAAATATTTTGTCAAAATTGTGGAGAAGAAATCAGTTTAGCTACCTGCGTACATAATGTGCAGGTAACTTCTGAGACGTTTTTAAAATGCGTCCAAGAAGATGATTTTTCAGATATGTATTTGCCAGAAGAAACAGTTGTGCAAATATCTTGCTCTTGCTTTACAACTAAGCTGTCAGAGGAAGATAGTGAGTTTATATCTGGCTATTTTAGTAGTTATAGACTACAGGGAGGTGAACATGCTTAGAAATAAAGAGTTCACAACTCCCGGAGTAAGAAAAATAGTTAGAGAAAAAATAGCTGAGCTAAGAGTCTACCAGTCAAGATTTGCAAAGGATACTGGCAAACTTGGCTGTGAAAAAGTCTCTGTTGGTTATAGTCATGTCGAAAGTTTAATCTCAGAAATAGAGATTAATTTCAACGTGATAACTCATCAATCTTACTATCTCTATAAAGGTAGTAAGAGATTTTCTCTAAAAAAGTTAGAAAGGTACGCCAAAAAGCTTGAAAAGGCTTTTGCTGTGCCTTTGGAAGAGCATATCGAAGAAACAAGAAAAAAACTTACTTCTCTTCGATATAGTATAGAAAAGCAAAAGGAAAGAGAAAGACAGAGAGAGCAGAGAATAAGGGATGAAGAACGTCTCTTTAAGCAAATGGCACATATCGACTTATTTAATTTGCGAAGATGTCAGATGCGGGCTGCTCTTAAAATTGCTAAAGCTGTCCACTTCCGTAGAATTCCTTTTCCCGGAATGGATCCTCAGTTTAAGGAAGAAGAACAGCATACATATAACAGAGTTATCCAAGCCGCTAAAGAAATGGCAAATCGTTTGCAAGACGAACGGATAGCTCAGAAGAAATATAGGGAAACCGACCTCAAAGAACAGTCCATAGAGGATTTCATGCAGGTTGCATAAAAAAATAAAATTACCCCTGACGGGGATAATCTCCCCGTTAGAGGGTGGATTGTCTCCGCAGGGAAATAAAAGGAGACAAAAATGGAAAAAACATATCGTGAAGAAATAATAAAAATCCCAGTTTCAACTGAAGAATTTGAGGCATATGTAGGTCGTCCGCCAAAGGACTACAATGAGTTCTTAGATTTTGTTTCTTTGGCTGATAAAGGAATACATGCTCAAGTTGACTTTGCCATAGTCTACTCATGTTGTGCCGATAACTTTTCTTCTGAAATTGATGAAGATGATGACGTGGAGGACTAAATGGGACTTGGTGAAGAAGCAAGACAAATGTACTGGGAGTTTGGTGAAGATGGCTTCAATCACATACCTTCTGGTCGTAAAGAAAGGGATAGAGCAAAACACACGACCAAAGAAGGTGAAGTCATTAAGGTCAAGGATATGACAGATAAACATTTGTACTATTCTTACCTATGTATTGGAGAACAAAAATACCTCGATGAGATGATTCTTCGTCTCTTCGAGGAAAGAATAAATAGATAAATACCCCATACCGGGGACAGTAACCCCCGGTTGGGGCTAAAACTGTCTCCGGTATGTAAAAAACAGGAGGCAGAAATGGCTAAAAACAAAAAATCGGTACATGACATTATCACCGAAAAAATTATGAAACAAATCGAGTCCGGCACTCCGCCCTGGAAAGCCAGATGGATAATGAAACACTATAACGGATTTGCTAAACGGGAGTATCAGGGGCTTAACCAGCTTATGCTCTCTTGGGACATGCAGGCAATGAATTATTCTTCGCCTGTATGGTTCTCATTTAAGCAGGTTCAAAAATTGGGTGGAAGTATCCGAAAAGGTGCTAAAAGCTCAATGGTGATTTTTAATAAAAAAGTCACTGCTCAACCTAAAGATAAGGACAAAAATGAAGATCAAGAAGATGGTCTTGAAACTAATTCTGAGGGCGAGCAGGAAGAGGAAAAAGAAGAAAGCAGTAAGCCTAAAACTTTCTTCTTAATGCGGTATTACAGGGTTTTTAATCTTGATGACGTTGAAGGGATTGACAAAGAGAAGTTCGTCAATTTCGCTAATGTCAAACATGAAAAGCCCGAAAATATTATAGATGGAATGACAAAAGATGGCTTGGAAATCCAATATACCGGTGTCCAGCCGTGCTATATCCCTGCATTGGATATAGTGCAGATACCGGATATAAAAAATTTCAAGTCAACAGAAGATTATTATGCATCCCTGTTCCATGAAATTACTCACTCAACCGGACATGAGTCGAGGCTAAAGAGAGCAGGGGTGTCACAATTAGATGGCGATAAACATAAATATTCTTATGAAGAGCTTGTTGCCGAGATCGGTTCTGCATTTCTTATGGCAGAAACCGGTCTGAAAATAAATTACAAGAACTCCGCCGCTTATGTGAAGGGGTGGAGTCAGTTTTTGAAAGACAATAAAAAAGCTATCTTTCAAGCTTCTGCGGAAGCAAGGAAAGCTGTTCAGTATGTTGTTGAAAAGACAGAGCAGTTTTCAGAAACAAAAGTAGCTTAACAAGAGTATTGAGGAGCTGATGCTCCCCCGTCCGCCGACGGGCGAGATCAGCTCTTTCCGGTATAAATAACTTCCTATCCTTGAGGGTCGGGCGATCCCGATAAGGGCATGACATCCGTAATGGCTTGGGGTGGCCATTGGGAGAGTTGATCTGCCTCCGCTCTCTCTGTCGTGCCTTTTCTGGGTTGCCCGCCCAAAAATAGGATAGGAGGTTCGTTATGATTAAGTTTCAACTTTTTACAGGAAAAGTTTACGAGGTCACAATAACAGAGTGGTTTTTCATGGAAAAGTATTTGAAAGAGATAGCCACTATTGTTGTTGATACTGAAGATATGGGTGTGGTTTATGGATAAAAATAAACTCACCCTCAATTTAATGAAAAAAAATCTGGGAGGAAACAAGTTATCTTGAAGGTATGGGCAGAAAAAAAGTCTATGCTAACAGGCTTGTTTCCTTTTTGTGCCGTTCGCCTGCAGGTGAACGAGCCGGTTATACGTCACAAAAAGTGATAACACCGGATGCGAGTTCCGAGCCTCTTATCGCCTATAGCGGTAGGAGGTTTTTTTTTGGGCAAAAACCAAAAAGCAGCGGTTTTTTTTGTGCCAAAAATCAGTTGTGGCAATTTTTGCAATTATTTAGAGCAAAATGTGCCCGGTCAGAGGGGTATTGGTCATGGCAATCGCTGCAATGTCCCCCGCAACCTGCGTTGTGGGAATTTGGCGTGATATCTAAAATTGATGTATTTTTGTTTTTCAGGGAACCGTCTTCTTCGTGGCAATCTTTGCAGGTGTCCAGAATTGTATGCTCTTTTGCTATTGCATTATCCTCAAAGGCTAATGCATGGCAACTGCTGCAATCTGCACCACATTGAGCCTTTATATTGTTTTTACCAATAACAAACAGAATAAGAAAAGTAGCCAATATCAAAGAAATTCTTTTGGACATGTTTTCCCTCTCTTTTTTTCTAAATTAGAGCCCTGATAAGCGCACTTTTACTAACCCCGAGTTCTTTAGCCCTAACCTCGATATATTCTTTCATATTTGGGCTTATTTTAAAGTCAATATGATAAGGTAGTGGATGAGATTTTTCAAAATTTGGCTCAATCAAGCCTTCAGCATAAGCCATAATCCGGTATGCCATATAAAACCCTGCAGGCACACCCCACTTATTTTTAATGTCTTCTATTTTGTTTATTTTCTCTTTTGGAACAGAGATGCTAAGATGAGCGTTTCTCATTAGTTTCCCTTTTTTGTTTTCTTATAAATGATTATATGTCTTTTGTCATATATGTCAACAATGTAAAAAAAAACATATAAAAGTAAAAAAGTCGAATTGTATAAAAAAACTTAGTGGTTAGCTGGTAGTGGATAACCCCGCAGTTTAAACATACTTTTATGGAAAATTTGTGGTATATGCTTCAAAACAACCTTTCAAATAATTAAATTAGGGATAGGCCATTTTTCTGTTGTATTTTGTGACATATGACATATATTATATAGTAACTAAAAATAAGGGAGGTTCCCATGGAATTTGGAGATTTATTCATTGTCCTGATTTTCGCTGTTTTGGCAATAATAACAAACAGGTATATGAACACAATAGATATAGGGGACAACAGACAATACTTGGATAAAAATTATTGGAGATCGTTGTCGAAGCATCAAAGAAAAACTTATTCAAATTCAAGAAACAAAAGATAGACCTCATCGTAACAGGAAATAACTCGTGATCGTGCAGAAAAACTGGGGCTGGAATTCCGTGAAAATCACCCAGCTGAGCAGGAAATTGATTGAATCAAAGATATTGGAGAAAGCAGTATTATTAGCTTGCAAAAAAGGAGTAATAGTTTGAATATACACCCGATTGTAGAAAAAATTCTGAGAAGCCAGGGTATTACTAATTTTACTAACTTCTTAAACCCAAGCCTCAGAGATTTATCCGATCCTCAAAATATAGTGCCTTTGTCTGCAGGCAAATTGGTGGCAAAAGCGATAAAAGATAATAAAAGAATTTATATATATGGTGATTACGATGTTGATGGCGTATGTTCGACTGCTTTGCTTGCTAATTTTTTTAGAGAATTAGGTTTTTTAAACTATAAGACTCTCATTCCCAGTAGATATGAAGATGGCTACGGATTATCCATGAACCTTGCTCAGCAAATGGTAGCAAATAAGGTTGCCTTAGTAATAAGCGTTGATTGTGGGATAACGTCCATAGATGAGGTAAAATATCTAAAGGATAATAATGTCAAAGTGATAGTTACAGATCACCATACTCCGAAAGAAGAACTTCCAAATGCTGACTTTATTGCTAATCCTAAAGTAAACCCAGAAAGAGAAAACGAAGCTGATTACCATGTCTGTGGATGTGGTGTTGCTTTTAAGCTGATACAAACAATTAGGCGTGTGCTTAATAGGAGGGATATAAATCTAAAAAAATATCTTGATTTAGTAGGACTTGCTACAGTTGCTGATATTGTGCCTCTTATTGGAGAAAATAGAGTGCTTGTGAAGCATGGATTACAAGTCATAAATAGCAATCCTTCTCCGGGTTTGCAAGCTCTTATAGAAGTTGCCAGACTAAAAGACAAAGAAGTAAAGTCTTACCACCACGGATTTGTGTTAGGACCTCGTATCAATGCAAGCGGGCGTATCGATGTAGCAGATAATGCGTTAAAATTGTTAACCAGTAATGATTCTGTAGTCAACCTAAAACTGGCGGAAAGGTTAGACAACATAAACAGAGAAAGACAAGACTTGTGCGAAAAGACCACAGATAAAGCGGAAAAAATGATCGATGATTACGGTTTCGGTGATAATAAAGTGATTGTGCTATACCAACCACATTGGATTAAAGGGATAATAGGTATAGTTGCATCGAGAATATTAGAGAAGTATTACCGTCCTGTGATTCTTTTTGGTGGCGACGAGTCTGTAGCTACCGGTTCAGCACGTTCTATAGACGGAATAGACATGTTTGAGCTACTCACAGAGGTAGATAAGAAAAAACAGGGGCTTTTAGAAAAATTTGGCGGACATAAAAAAGCTGCTGGATTGTCTGTCAGCCGGGAGAATATAGAAATATTTAGGGGAAAAATTAACGAAATTGTAGAATCAAGTTATGCTGAAAATGTGTTTGTCAGAAAGAATACCTATGATTTAGCTGTCACTGTTGATGATCTGGATATAGAATTAGCAAAAGATTTAGAGCTCCTTGAGCCTTATGGGGAAGGTAACAGAAGACCTGTTTTCTGGACAAAAAACGCAAAGATTGAAAATCAGCGTGCAGTTGGTGCAAGCGGTAATCACCTAATGCTTGACTTGAGCAACGGTAATGGTAAGAAAGTACGAGGAATATGGTTTAACTATAATGGAGATAATATAGACTCGGCAAATTTGTTTGGATATATTGATTGTAATAGATATAATAATGGAGAGTATTGTCAGGTGAAGGTAATAGAGTAGTGTTGAACAGTTTTTTAAAATTATAGTAAAGAAGATGCGTAATGGATAAGGAACAAAAAGCGTTACAAGACATATTTATCGGCGCTAAAATTGAATGGCTTTTAGGTTTAATAAAAAACTTTCTGCTATCTCCTGTGCAAAGGTCTCAAATAGGCTTGTGCCCCTTCTCCTCGGTATTCTGTATACCCATAGTGTTGTTTTGCCGACTTGTCTGGGAACGATTAAGATAGTAGCCTTAGTATTTCCGATGTGACTTTTTAATAATGATTGTCAATTTATCAGAGCTCAAAATATCATTAATTTTCGTATCTGAATAATTATTATTGCAATAAGAAAATAAACTACATTCAATTATAAATATAGAAAATGCTGTTGTGCTACCTATATATATGATTTTATTTATAATCATATAGATAAATTAATTCCGATTCAATCCCCGTATAATAAGTAATAAAAGCAAAATATCTGTCAAAAAACACTTGATTTTTTTGGCATTAAAGTATATTATTACAATATGTATTAATATTAATAAAGGTAAAAAATTGCAGGAAATTAGCAGTTATTTTAAACATGAAATTATTGAAAAAAGAGATGAGTTGAATAGGTTAGCTCAATCAAAATTCGGTGTTGATATATCCAACCTGAAGATTTCTTATAATTTAAAAGGCCAAAGAGCAGGGATAGTCAATCCTGCTAAAAAAGAAATAAGATTAAACAAAGAACTTTGCATAAAATATCCGAAAAAAATGATTAATGAAGTCTTGGTTCATGAAATTGCTCATTTCGTAACTTTTTCTATATCGCCTAATGCAAAGCCTCACGGTAAAGAGTGGAAATATGTTGCCAGGACTCTGGGGCTGGATAATCCGAAAACTACTCATAATATGCCCACAACAAAAGCTAGAAAAGTTAAAGGATATTTTTATAAATGTGGTTGCAACACATATAAACTAAGCTCAATTAGACATAACCGCATTAAACGTAAAGAAGCTGAATATGCCTGCAAATACTGCGGGGAAAAGCTTAGGAAAGCATAAAAGGAGAGTGTGCTATGAACAAAGATATTGCTTGTACAGACTGTGGCCAGAAGAAGAGTAATTATAAATTAAGGTACTTTACGCCTGAGCTGGGCGATTTAGTGAATTCTGGTGAATTTGTCTGCGAAGAGTGTTTGGACAAAAGGATTAATAACAAAAGAAAAGAAACTTTTAAATTGGTGACTGCCGGTGGCTAATATACAAATTCCGGGACTTCCTCAGTTAGCAGAGGAAGCAAGCAAGATAAAATATTTTGAAGAAGATGAGCTTAACCGACTGACACAAGAATTTCAGGATTATTATGACAAGGCTAAAAAGAAAAAGAATGCCGGTAAATACTGGATCACTTTTTTGTTTCTAAGATTCACCGGTGCAAGAATATCTGAAGTGTTAAACATAGATGACACAAAAGACATAGACTTCAGGAACAGTAGGGTAAAGCTGATAACACTGAAGAGGAAAAAGGGAAGAAAGATATATAGAACCGTGCCGGTACCTATCGAGGCTATAAACGAGCTTTTAAGATATCTTGCGATGTTTCCGGATATGAAAGGTGAAGTATTTAAACTAAGTCAGCCCAATTTCTACAAAAAAATGCAGGAAATAGGGGAAAAAGCGAAAATTGCAAAAGATAAGGTTCATCCACATGCATTAAGGCACACAAGGGCTATTGAATTAATAAACGCAGGTATGCCATTAAATCATATTCAGGCACTATTGGGGCACTCTTCTATATTGAACACATCTGTATATTTGGTAGTAACAGGTAAGGAATTAGAGACTTTAATGAAAGAAAAGGGACTCGTTTAGAGGGGGAGCGTTTAGTTTTCGCTATCAATTATTATTTCGTCACCGGCGATATTCCTTATTTTCATTTTAAACTTATGAAGACTTATGCCTTAAGAGTTCTTCTGTTATTATTCTTGAAACAGGTACTAACAAGGTTTTGTACGAAGGGAGTTGTCATGATGAAGGATAAAATAAAGATTGTCTCTGGCGGCCAGTCAGGAGCTGATAGGGCTGGTTTAGATTTTGCAATTGCTAATGGTTTCCCATACGGCGGTTATGTTCCAAAAGGTTTTAAGTCTGAAGATGGCGGATTGACTAAAGAAAAATACCCTAATTTAATTGAAACAAATAGTACTGACTATAAAGTGAGAACAGAAAAAAATGTTATTGAATCTGATGGTACATTAATTGTGTTTTGTAGTTTATCTGGAGGAACAAAATTAACTGTTAAATATTGCGAGAAACATGACAAACCTTACATCCTCATAAATATGAAAGATGATATTTTAGAAAATGCTAAGAGTGTTCGTAAGTGGTTAAATGACAATAATATAGAAATCTTGACTTTTGGAGAGCATACTGTACTATATGCTATTCTTTTAAAAAAGGGAGTGGGAAAATGATTATTCCCGTACATTTAGAAAAAAATGGGGTAGTTAATTATGGAGCTTATTATACGGATAAAAATTATGTAGAAATAGTTTGGAAGTTTGTTTTACCATATATAGACAATAACACAGTTATATTTGACCCTGCTTGTGGTTATGGGAATTTTTTATATAAAAAATTTAGTTTTAAAAAAATTGGGAATGATATAGATGAAACCGCTATATCAATGGCAAGAGAAAGAATACCAGATACAATTTTTTTAAATTTTAACGCTCTTACTAATCCTAAAAGGGAAAAATACTCCATACAAAAAAGTGAAAAACTTATAATAATAGGAAACCCTCCTTATAATGATACAACTTCTCAGGCAAAAAAAAGAATAAAGAATATTAATTTTGAGATTGATGAAGATTTAAAAGCGAGAGATATCGGAATATCTTTTTTAAGAATGTTTGATAAATTGGAAGCAGATATTGTTTGTGTTTTACATCCTCTTTCATACCTTATAAAGGAAACTAATTTTAATCTTCTTAAAGACTTTACGAATAACTATCGCATAATCGATAATATTATTATAAGTAGTAAAGTATTTAATTTTACTTCAAAAAATACAGACTTCCCTATAATTATTGCTCTTTATAAAAGAAATAATTATGGGATGAATTTTGAGGATATAAAAGTTAATAAATTTAAATCTATTAATGGAAAAGTGTTTTCTTTAATTGATTTTGATTATATAGGAAATTATGTTGACAAATACCCTAAAAAGAGAATGGAAATTAAAAATGGTGATTTATTATTTTATACATTGAGGGATATTAATGCTTTAAGAAGAAATAGAACTTTTATTCAAAAACCTATAAATAATGCTGTAAAAATAGATATTAAAAAATTAGACTATTACGTATATATTGACGTATTTAAGGATTTTATAAATTATGTTCCTTTTTATTTAAGAAATTTAGACATTTTATTTGATAGTAAACTTTTTAACAAATACAAATCTTATTTTATAAGCTATTCTTTACGAAAAAATTATGAACTTTTAAGAGATAAATACTCCGAACATCATATTTTAAAAAACGATAAAGAGAACATTAAAAAATATATGATTGAATTATTAAAGGAGCATTATTATGAAGATTTATAAGGTAGATGAACAAAATAAAAAAATATTAATTGAAATTCCAATAACAACACCTACTGGAAAAATAAGAATAAAAGAAAGAAAAAGTTATACTGATTTTGGCTTACCTGTTGCTACAAGACAAAGGTGTTTTAATGAAAATATGTATGTAGAATGGCAAATAGGCTATGATTTAGAAATTAATTCAAAAAATATAGAAAATTCCACTTTTCATCAAAGAACTGAAATTAATTTCATTGCTTATAATGGAAAAAGAAAAATTTTGTATGAATTAAGCGAATATTTTTATTATTTTTATAAAATGGGTGTATTTAACACTGATGATATTAAAGGAATTGTTGAATATTTAACAAGTATAAATAATTCTAACTTAATAGAAAATCTATACACAATTAATAAAAGCTACCCTAATAAAAAAACAATAAATGGAATTAAATTCTTAGAAAGCGTTATATCATATCCTCATTTAATACATGATTTTAATAATGGATTTTTTATTATTTCTGAAATAACGATAAGAGAAAAGCAGAAAGCAGTTGGATTACAGCCTATGCTATATATATGTTTCCTTGTATCGTATTTAAAAGATAATAATGGGAAAACTTTTATTGATAGAACAGCAGAAAAAAATGAAAAAGCAATTTTTGAGTTCAATCAACAAAATGCTTTTATAATAAAAGAAAGTTTCAAAATATTTGGGATATTATCTGAATCTCATAAACACGATATTATCACAATACTTAATCTAATTAGAGACTGTGGTAGCGTTCATAATTCCGTGTTACCTTAGTTATCCTTTAATTATAGTGTGAATTAGAGTAAAATAAATAATAATCGTCAGTATTTTAGTAAATGTATTTATATGTTCCAATTCCATTATCATCGTATTTAGCTAATACTAATTCATTTTCAGCCGATTCAACCCATTCTCTCAAAATACTATCATTTCTTGCAAATTCTACTAATTTCCCAGAAGGCTATATCGAGCTTAACAATGACAAAATCCCGGAAGATTTGTTTGCAGAGATCCAGTTGCATATAAAAGAGTCCACGTATGATTTGTTTTTCCCAAATACTATACTAAACACAAAAATATTTCTGCAAGTAGAAGAATCACAAGATTTAACGGCTAAAGAGCAAAAAAGGCTTGAGAAAACGAAAGAGAAAAAGCCGTATCTGATGCCTCAAAGCATTAAGCATATTATTGATATAGATATTTTTAACAGAACGGTTATTGACAAAGCAAATGAGCAGAAAGGCTCTGGCAGTCAGAAATCTCCACATTACAGGAGAGGGCATATCAGACGATTACAGTCTGGCAAATTGACTTTTGTTCGTCCTTCGTTTATTGGGGCGAAGAAAGAGTATAAAATAGGTAAAAAGATATATCAGATAAAGTTATAAACAGAGCTAAAATAGTAGTATTAACAACAAATTTCCCTTGCACAATGGCTTTCAGCTAAATATAATATTTATATGTTACAATATAATACTATTCAAGTTAAATTAAAAACAGCTATAAAAAATTCCGATTTAGATATCTTTGAGCTTGCTCAAAGAACCGGCATCCAGCAAGTAGTCCTGTCGAGAGTTTTAAATGATCATAGAAAGTTTACTAAGTTAGATATTTTGTACAAAATATCTAAAACTCTCGGAGTAAGCTTTGATTACTTTTTTACTAATTCTGATGTTGCAGAAAATCCGGAATCATTTCTTGAAGATAAATATATAGATATATTTTACGGAGATAAAAAAGAATTAGATAAAAAATATCCTTCTCACATAAAAATACCTCTTCTTAGAAGCAAAGCTGCTGCTACGCCTACTATAATGGAAATATCCTCTGACGAAATTGATGGATGGGTATGCATCAGTGCCGAGAATGTACCAAAAAATATCTCTGAGCGATGCTTTGCTTTTCAGGTTAAAGGTAACAGCATGGAGCCAATGTTGAAAGAAAACGATTTAGTAGCAGTACTTCCTTATAGCGAACCGCCGGCATTGGATACTATAATTCCCTCAAACGTATACCTTGTAAAAATATCTGATGGTTTTGGTGAATATGGACTGACACTAAAGCATATTCATCATGTTGATGACAGGGCAATAGAACTTGTATCTGCCAACAAAAAATATCCTAACAAGAGGATAGATATTACAGAACCTGACAGTTTACAGATCATGGGAAGGGTGATCTGGATGTGGCGGGAGATGTGAATTTTTACACTTACAGTATAGTTAATAATAATCGTTATTTGCATAGCATATCTATGCAAAAGCAAAAATAACTTAATTTTTAGATGCTAATATATTGAGGATGTATTATGCGTATTTTTCTAACCATAGGTATTTTTTGCTTGCTATCACTGTCTGTATTTGCCGAAAATATTACAGGCAAAATTGTCAATGTTGCTGATGGTGATACAGTTACTTTACTAACTGCAAACAATAAGCAAATCCGCATTAGACTAAACTGTATTGATGCACCAGAAAAGTCACAGGCTTTTGGTAAAAAGTCTAAAGAATCATTAATTAATTTAGTAGCAGGGAAATATGTCACTGTGCAAAAACATGATGTGGACAGATATGGCAGGGTTGTTGGCACAATATATCTCGATAATACAGATGTTAACCTCCTGCAGGTCAAAAACGGGCTTGCATGGGTATATGACAGGTATTGTAATGATAGAACATACTACTATGCTGAAAGTCGTGCGAGAGAGGCTAAAATCGGCTTGTGGAGACAGCCTAACCCAATAGAGC
>JASMTO010000223.1:0-2772 GCA_041694215.1 bacterium | reverse complement strand
TATTAATGAATCGGAGGTAGATCATACGTTGCACTATGGTGATATTGTCCGGGTGACAGGAACAAAGGATCAGCTGGATAAAGTCAAGGTGGTGCTGGGTGAAGAGATCAATGAACCTGTTACATTCCATGATAACTTGAAAGTTCTGCGCCTACTGGTGACCAATAAAAACATTGTTGGCAAAAAAATAAGTGATCTTAAAGAGCTGAATGCAATGGGGGCAAGCATTTCAAAAGTAAGACGTTCGGGAATTGATATTAATCCGGGGCCACATTTGACCCTTATGTTAGGTGATAAATTATATATCACTGTCCCGGAAAAATTTGAAAAAAAGGTTACTAATTTCATTGGTGATAATTTATTAAATTTTCCTGCAGGAGATTTTTTGCCTATTTCACTGGGTATTGTTATTGGTATGATAATTGGCTTTATGCCTTTTAATATACCTGGAGTAGGTGAATTTAGACTGAGCTTTGTGGGTGGTATTCTTATTACTGCACTTGTATTGGGCCGTCTAGGGAGAACGGGGAAACTGGTTTGGCAACTTTCCCCCCATTCCACAAGTTTGATGAAGACGTTGGGGCAGCTTATTTTTTTGGCAACAATCGGAACTGAGGCAGGAAAAGATTTCCTGACATCGATGGATATGACAGGTCTTGTTGCAGTATTATTTTCTGTTTTTTCTCTTTTGCTAACATTTGTTGTCTTTACTTTGGTTATGTTTAAAATTCTCAAGTACAATGTGCTTGATGTCCTGGGGGTTTTTGCCGGCAGTATGACATCCACCCCCGCACTTTCCATGGCCACAGAAATTTGCGATTCCAACCGCCCAGCTGTAGCTTACGCAGCAGTTTATCCTTTTGCTCTCATTCTCACCATTTTTCTTGCACAGGTTGCTTTGTGAAAATTCATACACTGTACTTATTAACAAGGATTGTTTTCTTTTTAATTTTGTTGGGAATGGCAGGATTAATGGTTTATGTCAGTTTGAATTATTATACTTTTGAAACAAAGATGCTGGATTTGGTGGACAATTATGGTTTTCTGGCTGTTTTTTTAATTAGTTTTTTTACAGATATTCTTGTCCAGCCCATAGGCCCTGATGTTGCAATAATAGGAGGAATTTTACTTGGCAAAAACCCCTTTGAAATTGTGTTTTTCGCTTCAATTGGAAGCATTCTTGCCAGTTTTTTTAGCTTTTTTTTTGGTAAGATATTCAGGGATTTTGGTTTAAGGCAATTGCACACATCGAAAAACTATGCAAAATGGAGAAAGATATATAACAAATACGGTTTGTTTACACTTAGTTTGGGAGCGTTAACCCCAGTGCCATATGTCCCTATGTGCTGGATAGCTGGTATTTTCAATATAAATATTTATAAATTTATGATATTTGGTATTATTCCTCGAACTATACGCTTTAGCACTGTGGGCGTGGTCGTACATTATTTTTATACTTTGAATTAAAATTCAAATCTCCCCACAATTTTATTAAAGTGTCTTCTGGTGCATAACCTGAGGGGGAAGTTGATATCAGCTGGGATACATTACAGCTGGAGGACAATTCGGGAGAAACTTTCAAATCATATCCGGATGACGGTTTGTATGAATACGAAAGGAAATGGGAGGGTAATGCTGAGGGTGACATCTAAGGCGGAAGAACATCAGAAGTCAATTTATAGTGCCCTGGGTTATTCATGCAGAATTTTACGCAACAAAAAAATCTGTAGTGAATAATTTTAAATCCACTTTTATATATATCAGTACTTTACGCATTTTTTTGGCAAAGTTGGGCTAATGCAATCTTAAAGATGTTTTAGAAAATTGGAATATACTAAAAAATTTGCTATAATAATATAACAGGAGGTGCTGTTATGTTTTTAGGAAAATTGGTATTGTTGGGTTTGGTGTTATTGCCAGTTGTAGCTTTTGGGCTTATTGTAAAAAGTATCTTATTTGATAAAGATAAAAAAATGCCCACTATAGAAGATTTGAAAGAAGTCGGGATAAGTGGTAAGGAGGGCATAATGTCTGAAGAGTTAGCAAATGGTAAATATGCCAAAGCCAGTACTGGCTTGACTCATATTAGTTCTTTCTTGTTGTATATTCTAGGTATAATCCAGATAATTTTTGGCATTATTTATATGCTTGGCTTCTTTGGTGGTTCAATTCATATGATGAATAATGATTACGGTCATTCAATGTTCTTTGGTGGAATGAGTATTTTGGGCGGTATTATTATAATTATTTCTGGTTTGGTAGAAATGGGAATAGGTCAAGCTCTATCAGTTTTGATAATAACTAACAAAAATGTTCATGAGCTTTCTAAAACGGTAGAATATCTATCTGAAAAGTGTCCGGCGACTAATGATTAAACAGATTCAAAAGTTTGCAAGTTTATGTTGGTTAAGAATTTAGTATTGTCTTTACTTTGTTTGCCAGCTGACTCATTTTGAAGGGTTTTTTGAGAAAATATTCTTCAGCCTGGCCGCTAAAAATATCTGAGTAGTACCCTGAAATAAACGAAGTTATCATATTAGGGTATATGAGTGAAATTTCCTTTGATAATTCATCGCCGCTCATTTCGGGCATAATTATATCAGTTATCAAAAGGTCTATGTTATCTTTATATCCTTCCACAATCTTTAGTGCTTCATTTGGGTTACTGGCAGTAAAAACTTTGTAACTCGAGTTTATCAGTTATAACCTGGATTCCTGTAGTACTCATAACGATGCCGGAGGTTCCACACCAAGATCTCTGAATAGTTCCTG
>JASMTO010000222.1:0-19642 GCA_041694215.1 bacterium | reverse complement strand
ATGCTTTTGAACCTTTTTATCCCGACAGAATGGCTTCGAGGATTCTTGGCATGGGAGATGTTGTATCCCTCGTGGAAAAAGCCCAGGATGCCATTGAAGAGGAAGAGGCGGATAACCTTGCCCAAAAAGCGGCTAAAGGCAACATGGATTTTAATGATATGTTGGCACAATTTAGAATGATAAAGAAGATGGGGTCTTTTGAGAGTATACTTAAAATGATTCCTGGTATGAATGGTGTGAAAAACGCTGACGTCAATGAGGATCAGCTCAAAAAAATAGAAGCAATAATTAACTCCATGACGCCAAAAGAGAGAAAGTATTACAAGATTCTTAACGGAAGTAGGAAAAAACGCATTGCCCGGGGTAGTGGAACTTCAGTGAGCGATGTCAATAAACTTATTAGTCAGCTTCAGCAGATGAATAAGATGTTGAAAAAATTTAAGAAAAAATATGGCGGTGCTGAGAAGCTTGACAAGAGTATGTTTAAAAATATATTCCCTATGTGAAAAGGAGGTGTGAAACGTGGCTACAAAAATTAGGTTAATGAGAATGGGTAGGAAAAAAAGACCGTTTTACAGGTTAGTTGTCGCAGACAGCAGAGCAAAAAGAGATGGGAGATTCATAGAAATAATCGGACATTACAACCCACTACCTGATCCTGCTGAATATAAGGTGGATGAGGAAAAAGCCCTTAAATGGCTTGGTAATGGAGCAATACCAACCGATACGGCAAGAAATATTCTTTCTAGAGCGGGAGTAATGAAAAAATTTGATGAGCTCAAACATCAAAAGAACAGTTAAATCAATCGGAGGTGTTAGGTGAAAGAGTTAGTTGAGTTTCTCGTAAAATCACTGGTGGATAATCCTGATAAGGTTTTGATCGAAGAGGTTGAAGGTGAAAAAACAACTGTGATTGAGCTGCGTGTGGATCCTTCGGATTTGGGAAAGGTCATTGGTAAGCAAGGCAGAACTGCAAGAGCTATTAGAACCATTCTTAATGCTGCTGGTATAAAAAAGAATAAACGTGTTGTACTTGAAATTCTTGAATGATTATGCGTCTCTTGTTGAGACGCACTTAAATTGTTAATTTGTTATGAAGTTTTTTAGTATTGGCAGAATCGTTGGGCACCACGGATTAAATGGTGATGTTAAAATTAAACCTTTAACGGATAATCCTGATATTTTTTTTGATCTCACCTATCTTCTTTTGGCTAAAAAAGGAGAAGTAAAGCGCTCATATAAATTGAATGATCTGTTTTTTCAAAATAAGTTTATAGTGGCTTGCCTTGACCAAGTGGATCATATTTCTAAAACTATCGATTTAAAAGGTTTGGATGTAGTAGTTCCGGAGAATTATTTGCCCGAAGCTGATCCTGATGAGGTTTATTGGTATAAATTACAAGGGGCTACAGTATTTGATGAACATGGCTCTAAAATTGGTGTTTTGGATGACTATATTGAATGCGGGGCTTCGGATGTCTTCAGGATAGACTGTGGTGAGAACAAATTTTATTTGATATCTAACAATCCTGAACATGTTGTAAAAATAGATGAGGTTAACAAAGTAGTCTATATAAACTCTAGCGGATTAGTCAGTGAAGACATTTAATATACTGACAATTTTTCCTTCATTATTTGACTCATTTTTCTCTTACGGTGTTATCTCCAAAGGTATAAGTACCGGGCTCATAAAAATCACCACGGTGGATATAAGGGAATATGCTTTTAACAAGCACAAGATGACCGATGATTATCAATATGGCGGTGGCCAGGGTCTGGTGATGAAGCCGGAGCCTATATATGAAGCGGTGAAATCGATAACCGCGGAAAGCGATACCCATGTTATTCTGCTGGATCCGAGGGGTAGACGGTTTGACCAGAAAAAAGCTGAAGAATTGGTGGCATATGATAATCTGACTTTTATTTGCGGAAGATATGAAGGGGTGGATGAACGTATACGCTCTCTTGTTGTGGATGAAGAGCTATCTATAGGTGATTTTATCTTAACGGGGGGAGAGCTTGCTGCAGCAGCCATAATAGATTCCATTGCAAGGCTTGTTCCCGGAGTATTGGGTGATGAAAAATCTGCAGAGGAAGAATCGTTTACAAAAGGCTTTTTAGAGTTTCCCCATTACACAAGACCATTCGAATACAAAGGGCTGAAGGTTCCTGAAGTGCTTAGAAGTGGGGATCATGAGAAAATAAGACAGTGGAGAAAAAAAGAATCGATAAAAATTACTTTACAAAACAGAATTGATTTGTTAAAAGATAAGGCTCTTGACAGAGAAACATTGGATATTATAGAACAAGAAAGGGTTAAAATGCATAAGCGGGCGGGTCTGTATGTTGCATTGCTTCATTATCCTATGCTGGATAAGCAGGGGGATAATGTGGCAACGGCTATTACAAACATGGACTTGCACGATATTTCTAGAAGTTGTAAGACATTCGGTGTTAAAAAATATTATGTAGTAACCCCTCTTGATGCGCAGCGGGAAATTGCTACTCGTGTGCTTAAGCATTGGTTGGAAGGGTATGGCGCTGAATATAACAGTAACAGAAAAGAAGCATTTGGGGTTAGTGAAATACGTAGCTCACTTTTAGAGACTGTTGCTGATATTGAGGAGCTTGAAGGTGAGAAGCCGGTTCTTGTGGCAACAAGCGCAAGAAAATATCCGAATACTGCCACCTACAGGCAGATTGCCGATATGACAAAAGATAAACCCGTTTTGTTGCTATTTGGAACAGGGTGGGGTTTTTCGGAAGATATTATAAAAGAGACCGATTATATAGCCGAGCCTATTTATGGCGCGGGTGATTTTAATCATTTGTCCGTTAGAAGTGCTGTGGCTATAATATTGGATAGAATAAACATGTTTGTGCAGGAGGATACATTATGAGAAACACTCTGATAGAAGCGGTTGAATCAGAATACAAAAAAGATAATATACCTGAATTTCGTGCCGGAGATACTGTAAGTGTGGATTTTCGCATTGTTGAAGGTAACAAAGAGCGTATTCAATCATTTCAGGGACTGGTTATTCGTATCAATAATAACGGTCTGAACACAACTTTTACTGTAAGGAAAGTAGTGGGTGATATTGGGGTTGAGAGGATATTCCCTATTCATTCTCCAAGAATCGAGGCAATAAAAGTTATAAGAAGAGGCCGTGTGCGCAGAGCTAAGCTTTACTATATTAGGGAAAGACGTGGAAAAGCAGCAAGGATTAAAGAGCGCAGAAAAGGTTTCTGAAAAAATTAGTTTTGAGAAGGGGTTTATAGATATGAAGACGACATGGGCAAAAAAAGATGAGTTAAGCCGTAACTGGTATTTGGTGGATGTTCAGGACAAAGTGTTGGGACGGGTTGCCAGCCAGATTGCCAAGATTCTGATGGGCAAACATAAACCTGAGTATACGCCGTTTATTGACACCGGGGATTTTGTTATTGTGGTTAATGCTGAGAAGGTTGCAGTTACCGGGAAGAAAATGACGGATAAATATTACTACAGGCATTCAGGATATCTTGGCGGGCTAAAAAGTAAAAATCTGGAACAAATGCTGGATAGTAAACCTGAGGATGTAATCAGGCTTGCTGTGAAAAGGATGCTGCCCAAGAATAAGCTGGGACGGCAAATGTTAAAAAAGTTGAAGGTATACTCAGGAGAAGAGCATCCTCATGATGCTCAAAAACCTGTTAGTATAGAGCTATAGGGGGATTTTTAGATGGCAGAATATTTTTACGGTACCGGCAGAAGGAAAACATCTGTTTCAAGGGTATTTTTGAAACCAGGCTCCGGGTCTATAATGGTCAATGGAAAACCTCTGGAAAATTATCTTGACAGACCGGTTTTGAGACAGATTGTTAAACAACCTTTGGAAAAACTTGGGGTGCAAGGTAAGTTTGATTTTTATGTAACGGTAACAGGTGGCGGTAAAAGTGGGCAGGCCGGGGCTATCAGACATGGTATAGCTAGAGCTTTACTTGAATATAACAGCGAATATAAAAAATCATTAAGAGAGGGCGGCTTTCTCACTAGAGATCCCAGAATGGTTGAAAGGAAAAAACCTGGACAGCCAAAAGCACGTAAAAAGCCCCAATTTTCAAAACGTTAACTTTTTTAGATATATATATTTCGCCACACTTGACAAGATTTCTTTATCCCATTGAGTACTGAGCACATAAAATTATGTGCTCTTTTTTCCTTTGATTAGATGCCCTCATGTGTCGTATTTGAGATTGCTTTTCCAATCAAAAATCCAAAGTAATTTATCATTGCTTCTTTCTGATTTGTAGTTTAATTTGTTCATTAAAAGTAACTTTTTTGCTTTTGTAAAATCTAAATATGCGGGACATTAAAGACATCGACCTGGAATTTTAGATACTGTACTGAGGCTAATCATAGACTACAAACATTACGTTTTGCCATGGTAAATTTATGAAGATAGATTATACGATTGATGGAGAAACCCTTTCTTTGCTCCCCACCGATATGGAATATTTATTACATGATCTAGGATCAATTAAGCATATTATTAGAAATAAAAAAATCAAATCAGTTCACTTGAATCTAAAAAATATTAAAAGCTTTGACGATTATACGGCATCAGTTATTAGTTATTTTCATGATAATATTAAAATATTTAATATATCACTTGAGGTATTATCGGCACCTGAAGACTTTAAGGCATTATGTGATAAAATCAGGTCATTACAAATGCCAATGGGTAGTAAGAGCAAAAAAAAGGAAAGTATCTTAGTAACTATAGGCGAGAAAACGTTTGATACCATTTATAACTCAATGAAGCATATAGGATATATAGGGGATTTATTTATATCACTTATGACAATTGTTATTAGACCTAAGATATTAAGAAAAGATGAGACAGTTGATTTGATGTATAAGGTGGGTGTCAGTGCAATACCAATTGTTGGGTTGATTAGTTTTTTACTGGGATTAATAATGGCATTTATGTCTTCTATACAATTAAAACAATTTGGTGCAAATATATATGTTGCAAGTTTGGTGGGACTTGCTATGGCAAGAGAATTGGGGCCTATTATGACATCTATTATTGTTGCAGGTAGGAGTGGCTCAGCATTTGCTGCAGAATTGGGGACAATGAAAATTTCTGATGAAATTGATGCTTTAACTGTAATGGGTTTTGATATAAATAAGTTTTTAATCTTACCACGTGTTATTGCAACAATGATAGTTCTGCCTATTCTTACCATATTTTCAAATTTTTTTGCTAATATTGGTGGATTGCTTGTGGGGGTATTTATTTTGAATCTTACCCTTCCTGCCTATATAAATCAGTTATACATTACCTTGTCAATCGATGATATACTTCATGGTGTAATAAAAAGTATAATCTTTGCTTTTTTAATTGCTGAAATTGGGTGTTTTCGAGGATTGACTGTTCAAAAAACAACAGATGATGTGGGGAAAGCCACTACATCCGCTGTTGTTAGTGGTATATTTTTAATTATACTTACAGATTCAATAATTGCTGTATTATTAACGTATATTTAAATGGAAAATATAGTAGAAGTAAGAAATCTTAAAATACAATTTGGGGAGAATATTATTTTGAAGAATATAAATTTCTCTGTGAAAAGGGGGGAGATTTTTGCCATTATCGGAGGTAGTGGTAGCGGAAAAACAGTTTTATTAAAACATTTAATTGGACTGTTAGAATCATATAGCGGTGAAATATATATAGAAAATAATGACCTAGAAAAGATTAAAAAGAAATCTTATGATGCATTTTTGAATGAAATTGGGGTGGCTTTTCAATATGGGGCATTGCTCGGCTCCTTAACATTAGCAGAAAATATTATGTTGCCCATTATGGAATATAAAACGGATAATGAAGCTGTGGCAAGAAGGATTGCTACATGGAAGCTATCTTTGGTGGATTTGGAAGGATTTGATAATTATTATCCGTCAGATATAAGTGGTGGGATGAAGAAAAGAGCGTCCATTGCAAGAGCTATTGCTCTAAATCCGAAAATATTATTTTTAGATGAGCCCACCTCTGGTTTGGATCCTATTACATCAACAGAGATAGATAATCTCATTAAAAGGCTCAACAAGAGGCTTGGAACTACAATAATCTTAGTTACCCATGATTTAGAATCAGTATTTTCAATTGCTAATTCATTAATATTGCTTGATGGTACAAAAAAGACGATTATTGCAAAGGGGACCCCTTTTGATGTATTTAGTAGTAGCGATAGAGATGTCCAGAAATTTTTTGAAAGGATAAAAAAGAGCGCTGTCAAATTATGATATCAAAAAAGGTTAAATTTATTGTAGGCTTATTTGTGCTAATAGGGGCGTTCATATTAATCGGCACAATTTTGTGGCTATCTTCTGTTCATTTTTATAGTAAGGGCAGGCTTTATGCCGCTTATTTTGATGAATCGGTGCAGGGTTTGGAAGTTGGATCTGCAGTAAAATATAGAGGTATAAATATTGGGAGAATAAAACAAATAGATATAGCAGAAAATTCAAGATATATAGAAGTAGTGTTGGAGTTGGATAATGATTTTACCTTAACAAAGGATATGGTTGCCCAACTTAAAACAGTTGGGATTACAGGATTTATATATATTGAGTTAGATATTGTAAATGATGGGATTGGTATGCTCGCCCCTGATTTTACCTCCAAATATGAGGTTATTCCCACGATCAAATCTGATATAAACCAAATAATGCAAAGTGTAAGCGATATAACTGAGGAATTCAAATCGATAGAGCTGTCAAAAATTGCAAATAATATAAATAACCTCATAGAAAGATTAGATTATACAATCAATGCACTGTCTGTGGATCGATTTAGCGAGCAGCTAAATACGTCGTTAACTTTGAGCGAAAAAATGTTAAAAGATCTTAACAAGCTTATCAACAACATTGATGAAACAGTTGTTACCAACAGAGAAGAGTTAGATAATTTTTTCAGGAAATGGGGCAACACAAGTACTGAAATAAATTTACTAATTAGAGATATATCAGGAATAATTAAAAATAATAATAGTGAACTTAATGCACTACCAAAAAAGTTGACAACTATCTTAAATGAATTGGAATATACGGTTTCTGATATGAATGAGCTGATTAATTCATTGAAGGATCAGCCTTCGATAATCTTTGCTCCACCACCAGAAGGGGGCATTTTGGATGAATAGGAAAATTATATCGTTTTTTATATTATTAATTATTCTGCCAGGCTGTGTTAATGTTACCTCTGAGCGTCCAAAAATACACTACTACATTATAGCATTTTTACCGGATAATTTTGAGAGAAAAGTGCCAGCAGCCAAGATTGAAGTTGAGCCTTTTACTATTTCTCAAATTTACCATACTGATAAATTTGTTTACAGGACAAACGGTTACGAAATTGCGGAAGACTTTTATAATAGATGGGTTATAAGTCCAGAGCGTCTTATTACTGAATATGTTAAGAACTATATGCGCTTTAATGTTTTGAATACCGATAGTTTTAAACAATATGAGAGATTTAAAATTAAAGGTCATATACATGAGTTTTACGCAGAAATAGATGAAAAAAGATTGAATGCGGTGATTAATATTAGTGTGGAACTGTATAGGTTTAATAACATCAAAAAAACATATGATTTAATTTCTATAAAGAATTATTGCAAAAAAACGTCAACTGAGGAGACAAATGTAAACGGGTATATCAGATCAATGGAAAAAAATATAAACAATGTATCAAAAAGTATTTTAAAAGAAATACATAAATATTTCGGCGAGACCAAACATGCCCTCAGTAGATATAAAAAATATTGTTATTTGTATTTTATGTAAGTTTGATGTTAAAGATGAGAGATGTGAAATTTGTTCTGTTAAACACTGCCGTAGGCAGTTAGCCCGAAAGGGCGGGTTTAACGGGATGTGAAATGTTAAGGGTTGAAAAGAACAAAAAACTGGAATCACCCCAAAATTTGCATAAAGTTAAGTTTCACAAGAAGTTAGTTAATATGGTAGTGATTTCAAATTACATTGGAAAATATTTATGCTAAAAAATGGGTTGACGCCAGAGCAAAAAAAGCTTGAAAATAAATATGTGTTGTGGTAATACAATTAGCCCTAAATTTTATAGTGAGGTGATCAGAATGAAAAAAGGCATTCATCCAGAATATAAAGATTGTGTAATCAGATGTGCTTGCGGCAATGAGATCCATACCAAGTCCACAATCGGGGATACCTCGGTTGCCATTTGCTCCGCGTGCCATCCATTTTTCACCGGTAAACAGAAATTTGTTGATACTGCAGGACGGGTTGAAAAGTTTATGAAAAAGTATGGGGATTATAAGGGTACTGATAAAAAACAAAAAAAATAAAGTGGGGAAGCTTTGTTAAATAGAGAGTGTAAAAAGCCTCATGTCGAATTGCTTGCTTATACTCCTGACCCTGAAAAGATCGTAGCGTTGGCTGCAAAGCTTTGCTATTCAGATTCAGGAATAGCAGATTTGAAGGATAAGGTTTTTGAGAAAGATCAGAATGAATTTATTGCGAAGATCATGCGTCTTGGGCATCACTCTGTTCTTGAGCATGTGAGTTTTACATTCGGAATAGAAGGGGTTTCCCGCACCCTTACTCACCAATTAGTTAGGCACCGGATTGCCAGCTACTCTCAGAAATCACAGCGCTATGTTAAGCACCTTGATGGCTTTGATTATGTGCTGCCGGCGAGTATAAAAGAAAAACCTGCAGCTTACGAACGTTTCAAGAACCTTATGAATGAGATTTCAGAGATTTATGATGAGCTTGCAGAAATCGGTATAGAAGCAGAAGATGCAAGATATATCCTGCCTAATGCCTGCGAGACGAAGATTATTGTAACGATGAACGCCAGAGAGCTTTTACACTTTTTTTCTTTGCGGTGTTGTGAAAGGGCTCAGTGGGAGATAAGGTATGTGGCCGATTTAATGTTGGAGAAATGTTACAATGTGGCTTTAGAAATATTCAGACATGCCGGGCCCGGTTGTCTTTTTGGCCCATGTCCGGAAGGTGAATTTACCTGTGGTAAAATGTCTGAGGTTAAGAAAAAATATAGTGATCTATTAAACCGCTTTGATAGATTAAATTAATAATACCTGCGAAATATCTGAACCTCACTAATAAATATTCTTTATAAGATTGCTTTTTTTGACCGTATAAGTATATTTGTTACAATGTGATAGTTTTTAAAATAATATACATTGGGTGGAAAATGAATAAAGAAAAGTGCAAAGATGTTGGAGGGCAAGCAGTTATTGAAGGCGTTATGATGAGAGCGCCTGAGAAATTCGTGATAGCAGTCAGGAACCAGCAACACCAGATTGTTGTCCAAAAGAAAGATGTTAAAATTGATAATAATGGGTTTTTTAAAAAACCTTTCTTCAGAGGTTTGGTGGCACTGTATAACGCTTTGATTCTTGGAGTGCAAGCGCTGAATTTCAGTGCATATCACGCAATGGGTGAAGGGGATGAAAAGATGAGTAAAAAAGAAATTTTTCTCAGTATGTTTTTGGGGCTAGGTTTGGGAATCCTTTTGTTTCTTTTCCTTCCGTTGCTTTTGACCGATCTTCTAAAGTTTGTGTTTCCTTTAATTGAACGTTCTTTTCTTGTTTTTAACGCTGTGGATGGGATAATACGTGTGATTTTCTTTTTGCTGTATATTTATGCCATCTCCTTCTTTAAGGATATACGGAGGGTTTTTGAATATCACGGTGCAGAACATAAATCTATTTTTACCTATGAATCTGGTGATGCTCTTACCGTAGAAAACGCAAGGGGAAAAAGCAGATTTCATCCACGTTGTGGTACCAGCTTTTTACTGATAGTCATGATTGTAAGTATTTTCGTTTTTAGTATAATCCCAAAGGATTCACATTTTTTTATAAAATTTGCCTCAAGGATTGTTTTTGTGCCGGTAATTGCGGGTATTTCATATGAGATACTGAAACTTAGTAGCAGAAATCAATCTAATCCACTTATGAAATTTTTGATAATACCAGGGCTGTGGCTTCAGAAAATTACTACAAAGGAGCCTGATGATGAACAACTTGAGGTGGCACTAGTCTCTTTAAAAGAGGCTCTTGGAGAACACGTTGAAAAAGAAGGTGTAGTTTATGTATGAAAAGCTGGCAGATATTCGAGATAAATATAATGAAATTGCAGAAAAAATGTCTGATCCGGCTGTCATAGCTGATCAGGAGCTGTTCCAGAAGTATGCAAAGGAACTAGGGGATATGAAGCCCTTGGTGGACAAGTATGAAGAGTATTCCACAGCTTTAAAAAGGCTGGAGGAAGCCAAAGAAATACTGGAGTCATCTGTGGAGGATGATCTTAAAGAGCTGGCAGAAACGGAAATTGAAGAGAATGAGGAGATTTTGAAAAAGCTGGAGCATGAAATAAAAATGCTTATGGTGCCTAAAGATCCGTATGATGATAAAAACATTTACTTGGAGATAAGAGCTGGTACCGGCGGAGATGAAGCAACACTTTTTGCTGCTGATCTGTTAAGGATGTATATGAGATATGCTGAAAGAAAACGTTTTAAGGTTGAAATTGTGCAACAGAATGAGACTGGAGTGGGAGGTTTTAAAGAGGTTGTTATTCTTTTGAAAGGGAAAGGGGCCTACAGTCATTTAAAATTTGAAGCAGGGGGGCATAGGGTCCAGCGTATACCGGAAACAGAGTCCGGCGGGAGGATACATACTTCCGCATGTACTGTTGCAGTTTTGCCGGAAGCCGAAGATGTGGAAATGAATATCGATCCTAATGATTTAAGAATTGATGTTTTTCGTGCAAGTGGCGCCGGTGGACAGCATGTAAATACAACCGATTCTGCTGTGAGAATTACCCATAAACCTACTGGTATAGTTGTGTCCTGCCAGGATGAACGTAGCCAGATAAAAAACAGAGAAAAAGCAATGAAGCTGTTAAAGGCCAAGCTTCTTGAAATGAAAATCAGACAGCAGGAAGAGGAAATTGCTGCAGACAGAAAATTACAGGTGGGCTCAGGTGATAGAAGTGAAAGGATACGTACGTATAATTTTCCACAAAACAGGGTTACTGATCACCGAATAAACTATACCAGCCATAATTTGGATAAATTTTTGGAAGGTGAAATAGATGAGCTTTTGGAAGCTTTATGGGCGTATGATCAGACAGAAAGGTTGAAAGCTGCCGGGTTGTAATTCTTATGTTCCAGCGTTCTAAAAGGAACAATCTTGTAATAGAAGTACTGTCATATCTGGAAACTAATTTTAATTTAAATAGAAGCGATGCCCTTGACATTATTAGTTTTGCCGCAGGAATTCCTTATTCAAAACTACATTTTTACTATTATTCCGTTTTTACGCCTAAACAGGATTTTCACTGTATACTTGAAAAACTGAAGCAAAAAGTACCGGTTGCTTATATAACGGGTCGTAGAGAATTTTACGGCCTTGAATATACTGTAAATCCTGATGTTCTTATACCCAGGGTTGAAAGTGAAAGGCTTGTGGAAAGTGTGCTTGACAATACAGTGGAAAGCAGTGGTACTATTCTTGATTTGGGTACAGGTTCGGGCTGCCTGCTTTTATCACTTTTATCCCATTTGGAAGGATACGAAGGTATTGGGGTTGATATAAGTTATGACGCAGTGAAAATAGCAAGATGGAATGCTATTAATCTGGGATTGTACGACAGATGCCGTTTTATTTGTGGTGATATGATTAAAATTAATTCTTTCATAAAAGGGAAATTTGATATAATAGTTTGCAATCCGCCGTATATAAGTTATGATGACGACTATGAAAACTCAATTTTAAGTGAACCAAAACAAGCCCTTTTTGCTCATGAAAAAGGGTTGTTTTTTTATAAAAACCTATTGTCTAAGCTGGATAAATTATGTAAAAGGGACGGAATTATTTATTTCGAAATTGGGCAGGGGCAAGAAAAAGAATTAGAAAATATTTACAAGGACAAAAACATTTCTTTCTTAAAAGATTTGTCAGGAAATTACAGGATAATGATGTGGAAAAATTAATAGTGGAAGGTGGAAACAGTATTTACGGAAAGGTAAACATTAGTGGAGCTAAGAATGCAGCATTGCCTATCCTTTGCGCGACTATACTGGCTGAAGGACAGTTTTACCTTACAAGCGTTCCTGACCTTAAAGATATAAGGACAATGCTGGATATGCTTAATGTTTTAGGAATATCGTCCAAACAGGTGGGAAATAATGTAACTGTTTTGAATGTTGAAAATAATGATTTATATACTGCACCCTATGAACTTGTTAAGACAATGAGAGCAAGCGTATTGACATTAGGGCCTTTACTGGCAAAGAGGAAAAAAGCAAAAGTATCGCTTCCTGGGGGATGCGCTATTGGAGAGAGACCGGTTGATTTACATATCAAGGCCCTTTCCCAAATGGGTGCAGATATTGGCATTAACCATGGCTATATAGAAGCTGCTTGTGACAGATTAAAAGGAGCAGATATTTATTTCGACCTGGTGACTGTTACCGGCACAGAAAATGTCATTATGGCGGCAGTTATTGCTGAGGGGGAGACCACAATCAAAAATGCAGCAATGGAACCTGAGGTTGTAGATTTGGTCAGGTTTCTGAAAAAGATGGGTGCTGATATTAGAGGTGAGGGCACATCTACTATTAAAATAAAAGGTGTGAGCCAACTTCACCCATGTGAGTACACGATAATGCCTGATCGCATAGAAGCTGGTACGTTTTTGTTTGCACTTGCTGCTGTAGGAGGGGAGATTGTCCTTGAAAATGCCCCTGTGGATCAGATGGGAGTGGTACTGGACAAACTTAGGGAGATTGGTGTAACAATAGATATTTTTGAAAAAAATAAAATATCGGCCAGAGCTTCAGGGCATCCTCGCTCTGCAGATATCAGCACACAGCCATATCCTGGTTTCCCTACGGATATGCAAGCTCAGTTTATGGCTTGTATGACAGTTGCTGAAGGGATATCTGTCATTACGGAAAATATCTTTGAAAACAGATTCATGCATGTTGCTGAAATGAAACGGATGGGTGCAGATATTACTCTTAAAGACAGATCTGCAGTTGTAAAAGGTATTAAAGAATTAACAGGCGCTCATGTGATGGCTTCAGATTTGAGAGCAAGTGCCGGTCTGTTTATTACAGCTATGCTTGCCAAAGGTGAAAGTCATATTCATAGAATATACCATCTAGATCGGGGTTATGAAAATTTTGACGGTAAAATGGGTGCCTTGGGCGTAAAAGTAAAAAGGATGGATGATGACTGATTATTTAACAGTAGCACTGCCCAAAGGCCGTCTTGCTGAAGATACTGTGGCCCTATTCTCAGAGCGTAATATTATAGATAAAAATGTTGTAGACTTTAATTCCAGGAAACTCATTTTCGATGATCCCAATAATAAAGTACGATTTCTTATGATCAGAAACATGGATGTGCCCACTTATGTGGAGCATGGTGCTTGTGATTTGGGTGTTGTGGGCAAAGACATACTGTTGGAGATGAATCCAGATTTATATGAATTTAAAGATCTAAAATTTGGTTTTTGCAGGCTTTGTGTGGCTGCTAAGGAGAACGGCATAACCTCTTATACCCATGATATGAGAGTGGCAACAAAATTTGTAAATATTACCAAAAATTTCTTTGCTTCCAAAGGAATACTTGTGGAAACGGTTAAGCTTTATGGCTCAATTGAAATAGCGCCTTTACTTAATTTGTCTGATTTCATTGTAGACCTTGTCTCCACTGGTGAGACATTGAGAAAGAACGGTTTATCGGTAGTGGAAACTATTATGGAGTCTACTGCACGATTGGTTGCTAATAAAAATTTGGCAAAATGCAAGTATAATCGTATAAAAGAAATTATCGGAATCCTGGATGAGTGAACTTATGTCTGCATATTTTAAGCTTATTTTTATTTTATTGATTGGCATGTTTAGTTGCAATGTTTTTGCTGCAACAATTGATGAGGTTCGGATAGAAGGAAATAAACGGGTTCCGGATAGTAAAATCTCCCAATATATTGTGCAGCCAGGGGAAGAATTTGATTTGAGTAAAATTGATAAATCTATAGTTGATCTTTATAAAACCGGGTTATTCCTGAACATTAAGACTGATTTGAAAATAGAAGAAAAAATTATTTTAACATATATTGTAGAAGAAAAACCATTTGTAAACAATATTTATTTTGAAGGCAATGAAGATATTGACAGAGAAGTTCTTTTAGAAAAAATTGCATTAAAAGAGGGAGATGTCTTTGAAAAGGAAGCTATAGAAACTGCAGTGAAAACAATAGTTAATGAATACCAGGACAAAAACTATTATAATGTTGAGGTTAGCTTTGATACTGAAGAAAGGAATGATAACACAGTTGATATAATTTTCACAATAAATGAGGGCACAGAGGCTAAAGTTACTGAAATTATTTTTAACGGCAATGAGCAGATTGATGACAAGGAGTTAAAAAAAGTAATAGAAACAAACGAAAAAGGCTTTTTTTCATGGCTTAGCGGTAGTGGTAAGTTGAAAAGTGAAGCGTTGGCCTTAGATCGCCAGAGGATTAGAGCCACTTACCTTAATCAAGGTTTTATGCAGGTGAAAGTGGGCAAGCCTGAGGTTATTTTTAATGAGGATAAAACGGAGATAAAAGTAGTATTCAGTATTGATGAAGGTGAACAATATCGGGTTAGGAATATCAGTTTTACAGGAAACGAACACAGGGATGAAGAGTTTCTCAGAAAAATACTGTCTTTGAAAGAAGGGGATATCTTTAGCAGTGAAAAATTTCAGAATGATATTGAATCATTAACCGAAGCTTTTACACAAATAGGCTATGCTTATGCTAATGTTGAGCCTAAAACTAAGCTTAATGAAGACAATAATACAGTTGATATAACATATGATATTACTGAAAATGAATTATATTATATTGACAGAATAACCATTACAGGTAATGAGAAAACGAGGGACAGGGTTATCAGAAGACAATTCGACATTGTAGAAGGGGAAAAATATAATAGTTTAAAAATATCTCGATCTAAAAGGCATATTGAAAATTTAGATTATTTTGAGCAGGTTCAATTGGTTGAGGAAAGATCAGACAACAACAGTATTGATTTGAATTTATCTGTTAAGGAAAAAGCTACAGGTATGTTTACTGTCGGTGCTGGTTATTCAACACTTGACGGTGTAGTAACTATGCTTGAGGTATCCCAGAAAAATCTTTTTGGTTACGGATATGATTTGAGTGTAAAAACTGAGCTTTCTTCAGAAAGGACTGACTACATCTTAAACTTCACAAATCAATGGCTTTTTGACAAACCTATATCGTTCGGTTTTGATTTATTCAATTACAAACGGAGCTATTATGAATATACAGAAAGATCCACAGGTGGTGCTGTGCGTATTGGGCATCCAATTATCAGAAGGAAACTCTATATGTACTATAAATTTGCCTATGAAAAGGTGAAAATTAGCTCAATTGATGATGATGCATCCAAGTATATCTGGGAGCAGGAAGGGGAGGAAACCACCGTAAGTATTACTCCGAAAATTGTATGGAATACGTTAAACCATCCAGTGCGACCCAGTAGAGGTAACAAGTCTTCTCTGTCTCTTAAATATGCTGATGAATATTTAGGTGGTACTACGAATTTTTACAAGATTGAAGCAGAGAGTAGTCAATATTTCCCTTTGTGGTGGAAGTTTGTGGGTATGTTACATGGCGAAGCAGGGTATGCGGATTCTTTAAATGATGATAGATTGCCGGTGGATGAGCGTTACAGACTTGGCGGTATGCATAGTGTCAGGGGATACGATTATGGTGATATTTCACCGGTTGATGAAGAGGGATATGAGTATGGCGGTAATAAATATTTGTTATTTAATGCTGAACTTATTTTTCCTTTATCAGAGGCTGCTAATCTGGATGGTGTGGTATTTTTTGATTCTGGTCAGTCTTATGACAATAGTGAAGATTTCTTCAGCCGTGATTTGCAGCGGTCTGTTGGAGGTGGTTTCAGGTGGTTTAGCCCAATTGGTCCACTTCGACTGGAATACGGTTATAGACTAAATGATAGAGACGGTAACGACGGCGGAAAATGGGACTTTTCAATTGGTGGGACATTTTAAAGGAGGTAGTTGGAAGGTAGTTAGAGGGGATGATAGTGTTAAGTGCTAAGTTTAAGTTTAAGGTAGAGGCAGAGGTAGAGGTATAGTATTTGAGGTAGTTGGAGGTTGTTGAGTGTATAAAATGGCACTTGCACAAAGTTATTTACAGGGTTAATACCCAACCACTCTTCTACTCCTCTACTCTTCTAATATCCAGGTTTGGGGAAGTTAGAGGTGATATTAGTGCTAAGCGTTAAGTACTAAGTAAATGTAGGTGAGGTGGTGACGTCAAACCATGAACATTAAATTTCGGACATATAATGTTGCGTTATGAAACAAGAATTAAATAAGGAGGTAATGATGAGAAAAATAGCTACGATAGCGGTTCTTTTTGTGTTGGCATTTTCAACACTTGCTATTGCTGAGTTAAAAATAGCAGTTGTTGATTTGCAAAAAGCTCTTGATGAGAGTGATGCAGGTAAGGCTGCAGCAAAAAAAATAGAGCAAGAGTACAAAGAAATGCAGGCAAAAATTCAGAAAAAAAGGGATGAGCTCCAAAATATGCAGGCTGAGCTTAACAGTCAAAGCAGCATACTTTCCGAACAAGCAAAGCAGAACAAGATGGCTGAGTATCAGGATGAACTCAAAAACCTTAAAAGAATGGTGGATGACTCAAATGCGGAATTGCAGAGGCAAGAGAGGTCATATGTTAGCAAAATTGCTGATGATTTAACGGAGGTTGTCAGGAAGCTTGGTAAAGAGCTAAAATATGATATAATTTTAGAAAGGCAGGAAGCAGGCGTAGTTCATAACTCAGAAACAGTGGATATTACACCACTTGTAATTGAAAGATACAATAAAGAATGGAATGCCGAGAATAACTAATTATGAAGCTTAGCTATATCGCCGAAAAAATTGACGCCAGGTTGTCTGGTGATGATATGGAAGTCAGTAATATTTCCGATATTACTGAACCGTCCAATGCTTCACTGGTATTATTGACTGATGTAAAAATGCTTGAGCAGTATGACACAAAAAACGTTTCAGCCTTTGTGGTGCCTGTGAAATTATTTGAAAAATATAGCAATATTTTTAATAAGCCTTTAATTGTTGTGGATGATTACAAGTACGCTTTAAAAGGTCTTATTGATTTGTTTTATCCTGATGAGCAGATGATTGGTTTTGTTGCTGAATCCGCACAGATGGGAAAAGATGTTGTGGTTGGATATGACACCTATATTGGAGAAAATGTTTGTGTTGGCTCCTGTAGCAAAATCGGGAAAGCTTGTCATATTAAAGCCGGTGTAGTAATGGGGGAGAATGTTGTCATTGGAGATAGGTGTGTAATTTATCCTAATGTAACAATATATGACAACTGCATTATAGGTAACGATGTAATTATCCATGCTGGAACAGTTGTTGGCTCAGATGGCTTTGGTTTTGTTAATACAAATGAGGGGCATTTGAAGATAAAGCATGTGGGAAGCGTTGTTATAGAGGATAACGTTGAAATAGGTTCCAACTGCTCTGTGGACAGGGGGACGCTGTCTGCCACCGTTATTGGAGAGGGAACAAAAATTGACAATCTTGTCCAGATTGGACATAATGTAAAAATTGGTAAGCATTGCATAATTGTTGCTCAAACTGCTATTGGAGGTAGCTCTATCATCGGAAATTTTGTTGTTCTTGGTGGTCAGGTGGGTATCGGCGATCATGTAAATGTTACCGATGGTGTTATGATAGGCTCAAAATCTGGAGTATCTTCAGATATTGATAAAAAAGGTATTTATTCTGGTATACCAGCTGTGGATCACAAACTCTGGCGGAGAAATGTTACCGCTTTCAAAGATTTATATAGGGCAGTCAGGTACATAAAGAAAAAAGAGGAAGAAGAAAATGAATATTAAAGAGATTTTATCCAGACTCCCTCACAGATATCCTTTTTTGCTTGTGGATAAAGTTTTGGAAATTGATGAAGGTAAAGTTAAGGCTTTGAAAAATGTAACATTTAATGAGCATTTTTTTCAAGGTCATTTTCCAAACAACCCTGTAATGCCTGGTGTTCTAATTGTTGAGGCTCTTGCCCAGGCAGGTGGGCTTATACCTTTAAACATGATAGATGAAGAAAGCATAAGAGACTATTTGGTTTATTTTATGGCCATGGATAATGTGAAATTCAGAAAACCTGTTGTCCCTGGGGATAATTTGATATTGGATGTAGAATTACTGAAACGCAAAAGAAATATTTGGAGAATGAAGGGAGTTGCTTCTGTAGACGATAAGACTGTTTGTGAAGCAGAGCTAATGGCCATGATCAGGGAGAAGGAATGATAGATAAAAGTGCTCAGATAAGTTCGGATGCAGTCGTTGCTGATACTGCTCAGGTGGAGGCAGGAGCATTTATAGGTAAAGGTTGCAAAATTGGTGAAAATGTTAAGATAGGTAGAAACAGCATAGTGGAAGCTTACACTGAAATCGGTGATGATAGCTGTATTTCTCCCCATGTCTATTTGGGTGGAGCTCCACAGGATATTGGATTCAAAAATGAAGCCACCAGGCTAGTTATTGGAAAAAATTGTATTATAAGAGAGTTCTCCAGTATACATAGGGGGAGCACAAAAGAGGATTGGGTCACTGAAATAGGGGATAATTGTTATATTATGGCCACTTCGCATATAGGTCATGACTGCAAAGTAGGCAATAATGTTATTATTACATCTTATGTTGGATTATCCGGGCATGTCTCTGTTGGCGACAATGTTGTGTTTGGTGGCATGGCGGGTGTCCATCAATTTGTTAGAATAGGTGAAAATGCAATGGTAGGGGGAATGTCAAGAATTACCAAGGATGTCCCTCCTTTCTGCCTTGTTGAAGGGAATCCTGCAAAAATACACGGATTAAATTCTGTGGGATTGAGAAGAAGAGGGTTTAGCAAAAGCCAACTTGCTAATTTGAAGAAAGCACTGAAAATATTTTTGGACAGATCTTTTGTTGTGGATGATGCGATAACCGCAATAAGAGAAATATCTGATTCAGCAGAGATCACTATTTTTGCTGATTTTCTTGAAAATTCTAAACGTGGTGTTTTTAGGAGATAGATTATGTTAAAAATTGGACTTATTGGGCTGGGACGCATGGGAAAGTATCACCTCAACCTTTATGAGGGCATTAGGGATGTGCAGCTGGAGGCCCTATGTGATGTGGATGAAAATGTTTTACAGAGCGCTTCACAGGGTTATGATGTCTTTACCACAACCGATTATTCTGAACTACTGGACAAGGTTGATATGGTTACTGTTGCTGCGCCTACGCGCTTTCATTTTGAAATAGTTAAAGATTGTTTAGAAGCCGGAAAACATGTTCTTGTGGAGAAACCCATTACTACTAACTTTGAGGAAGCTGAGGAGCTTTTTAATATTGCTGCGAGGAATGATCTGGTACTGCAAATTGGTCATGTGGAGAGGTTTAATGGGGCTGTCCAGGAACTGAGAAAAATCGT
>JASMTO010000221.1:0-2877 GCA_041694215.1 bacterium | reverse complement strand
AGTTGGTTCTGAGGTGATTTTTTTACCCATTTAAACCTCCGGTTTTTTGGGGATCTCTTTGGTATCAGTTGTTTGCAGACTTGTTATACCATACCCCGCCGGAGGTTTAAACCTTTAATTTTAACTTTTTATATCTTTACTAGTAATTTAGAATTTTCGGATGGGAACTAACAAGCCAAGAGTGAAACCTCTCGGAACTTTTACTGAAACAAAAAGCCGCAAACAAGAATAGAGGGACAGTAGGAATTACAGGAAGAAAGATCCCCAAAAAACCTGCCGATAAACTCGTAAAGCCGCAGCCAAGTAAAAATATTTTCATTAAAATAAGATAAAGCAAAGTAAATTTATTATCAATAAACAAAGCGGGCAACGGGGCTCGAACCCGCTACCTTCAGCTTGGGAAGCTGACGCTCTCCCAGGTGAGCTATGCCCGCTTTAAAATCTTTATACAATATTAAATAAGTTAAATCAATAAATAAGTTAGATAACCTTCGAATAATTCAGGAACATCGGCGGCAAATACTGTTCAACGTTCAACGTTCAAGGTTCTAAGAAAGTAAAAGTGAAGTGAAATGAGTGTGAAAATTTTAAAAATTAAGCAAAAAAAAAAACGGGGCGTTAGCCCCGCTCTGCTTAGCTTTTAAAAGTCGAAATATAACATAAACTCATAAGGATGTGGGCGCATATTTACAGCATTTGCTTCACTTTCTCTTTTATACTGTATCCATGTACTGATTACATCTTCAGTAAATACATCACCTTTTAGAAGAAACTCATGATCCTTCTCAAGTTCATCCAGGGCTTCATCCAGAGAAGCAGGCATCTGAGGCACATTGGAAAGCTCGATGGGATCAAGATCGTAAAGATTTTTGTCCATGGGATCGCCCGGATCAATTTTATTCTCAATGCCGTCAAGTCCTGCCATAAGCATAGCAGTGAAAGCTAAATAACTGTTGCATGAAGGATCGGGAAATCTCACTTCAATTCTTTTGGCTTTCGGTGAAGAATCATACATTGGAATCCTCAAAGATGCACTTCTGTTTCTTGAGGAATAAGCCAGATTTACAGGCGCTTCAAACCCGGGGACCAATCTTTTATAAGAGTTGGTTGTAGGATTTGTAAAAGCAGCCAAAGCCCTTGCGTGCTTTATAATTCCGCCTACATAATAAAGTGCCATTTCACTCAGACCGCCGTATTCATCACCGGCAAAAAGCGGCTTACCGTCTTTCCATAATGATTGATGTACATGCATACCACTGCCGTTATCCCCGTACATTGGTTTAGGCATAAATGTGGCGGTTTTGTTGTGTTTTCTTGCAACATTTTTAACAATGTATTTGTAAAGCAAAAGATTATCTCCCTGCTCAAGCAAAGGGGCATACTTTATATCAATCTCACACTGTCCGCCGGTAGCCACTTCATGGTGATGCGCCTCAACAATAATACCCATATTTTCCATTATACTTGTCATTTCGCTTCTTATTCCCATTAATGTGTCGTGTGGCGGGCATGGAAAATACCCTTCTTTATGTCTTATCTTGTAGCCAAGATTAGACCCGCTGTCTCTGCCAGTATTCCAGTTGCCTTCTTCGGAGTCAAAATAGAAAAAACCGTTGTTGGCGCTGTATCCATACCTGATATCGTCAAATACGAAAAACTCCGCCTCAGGTCCAAAGAATGCAGTATCTGCGTATCCGGTACCTTTAAGATAGTTTTCAGCTTTTTTGGCTATATATCGTGGATCTCTGGAATAAGGTTCCTTTGTGATGGGATCGAAAACGTTGCAAATTAAAATCAATGTTGGAATCTCGGCAAAAGGATCTACTTTGGCTGATGCCGGATCGGGAATTAATATCATATCACTGTTATTAATTGCCTGCCAACCCCTGAGACTAGAACCGTCAAAGCCCATACCATCTTCAAAAACACTTTCTGTCAGTTCATGTGCAGGATAAGAACAATGCTGCCATAAACCGATAAAATCCATAAACCTCAAATCAACAATTTTGATACCTTTTTCTTCCACAAATTTTAAAACTTCTTTGGGAGACATATATCCTCCTTGACCTTTTATTTTATAGTGCTTCTTCTCCTGTTTCACCTGTGCGGATTCTTACTACTTCATCAACTGGTACCACAAAAATTTTACCGTCGCCTATTCTTCCAGTTTTTGCAGCGTCCATTATAATTGACACCACATCCTTTGCCATTTCATCCGGTACAATAATCTCAATTTTTATCTTAGGAATAAAATCAATAACGTATTCTGCACCCCTGTATAATTCAGTATGTCCTTTTTGGCGCCCGAATCCTTTTACCTCGGTAACAGTGATACCTTTTATTCCGAATTCGGTCAGCTTTTCCTTGACATCATCCAGTTTAAACGGTTTGATAATAGCTTCAATTTTTTTCATCCGTACCTCCACGACCTTATTTTAATTATAAACAATTTTCATGCCAAAATCTCCGGCAAATGTCCAACAATCTGAAAACACCTTCAATACAAGAGAAACCCTGCTAAACCAAAAACTCAGCAAATGTATTTCAAATGCCGGTGCCATTTTTTTGATCATGTGGTGATTAATTTTTACCCAGCCTGTTCTTTAACATTTCCATTCTGATTTTTAAATTATCACAGGAAATTCTGTTTTTTTTCTTTACAAATCTTATACTCCAGTCTTAAATCCCTGTAAATATTTAGTTTCCATGCATGGAACGAATCAATCTCATAAGCGTCCTCAACAAAATACTGAGAGTTTTAAATAAGTACCCCCGCCCAACCTCTCCTAATTTAGTGAGGCGCTTTATCTCCCTTCCTATCAAAGAGTTAGGATGGGATTAAGGGGTGGTAAAATTCATAAGAATATATTATTCAAA
>JASMTO010000220.1:0-9989 GCA_041694215.1 bacterium | reverse complement strand
AGTTGGTTCTGAGGTGATTTTTTTACCCATTTAAACCTCCGGTTTTTTGGGGATCTCTTTGGTATCAGTTGTTTGCAGACTTGTTATACCATACCCCGCCGGAGGTTTAAACCTTTAATTTTAACTTTTTATATCTTTACTAGTAATTTGGAATTTTCGGATGGGAACTAGCTAGTTATTTGATTACTGGGATGTAGTCTATCGGTCGACAGTTTTTCAGGGGCTGTCTCACGAATGAGTGCCCGAGCAAGAGCTGTCATCGGGTCGATGTAAGGCACCGACCGATAGGTACCTTCGGCCACAGCCAGAGGCAGCTCGGTGCAGCCAAGAATGATTGCCTCCGCCCCTGCATTCTCTAGCATCTTTCCGAATTTCTCTACCCTGCACACTGCTTCTGCTGTTGTCGGATAGGCTGCCTTGATACCCCAATTACGATTGTAGATTACCTCATGAAGTTCTGCCTGGTGTTCTTCTGGAATCTCCAGTATTTTTATTTTACGGGATGAGAAGATACGTTGGTATATTCCTGAGCGTCGGGTGCCTGTGGTCGAAAGCAGGCCCACTCTTTGTATATTAGGGATTATAAAACATATTCGTTCGACCGTCTCTTCGAGCATGTGCAGAAGCCGAATAGGTAACCCCTCCTTCTTTAATTGACAGGTAAATGGTTCAAAAATCGCCGGAGCATGAAAGGTGTTGCAGGGTATTCCCGCCACTGCTCGCTGTGCCTCTGTGTCTAACGCTGCCGCTGCCATGCGGAATACTCTGAGCATTCCTTCCACTGGATCGGGAACATTCTTTCCGAATAGGAAATCTGTTCGGTCGCCTATAATAGGAGAGCGGGAAATATGAAAGACCTCCAGGTGATCCTGGTCGGTTCCGTCTGTTGCAGTCTGTTCGATAACACGTCGATGTAGTTCAACCCCTGCCATGGGGCCTACTCCTCCACCGATGAGAATTAACCTCTCTGTTGTATTTGCTGATTTATCTTGCATCTTACGTTCCCCCTTAGCCTCGCATCTTCCTATAATTTACTTTAAGATTGCATTAGGAGTTCATAGTCACATTTTTAGGTTATGACTTTTTCTTCTAACACATTTACCTATAACTATTTAAATTACAAACCATAAAGAAGCAATGATAATATCACTGGCATCATATCACTTTTCGCAGGAAGAATATTTATCAATATAACTTGCAATTTCGCAGCCGAAAACTAAAACTACTACAACTGACCGTCGCTTAGCACCAAAATATATTGCGTACCACTGTCTCCAACTGTAGTACCAGCCTAGAAGTCTGGTAAATATATGGAACACGTTCGTCAACAGCAGTTTTATCTTTGTAAAGTACTTTAAAATCAGTATTCTAAGAGCTAATTTTATGCAATACTTATCTTTTTGTAAATTTTGGTGATGATGTCAGCTAATACTGATAACCAATACACAAATAAACCACTCAACAACGAGTAAGTCCTTGAAATTTCCACATTAGATTTTATTATTAATGTAGCTTTGCATGAGTTTTCATAGATGCAGCAAAAATTGGATTAAATTGCAGGAGGTTAATATGACAGCGGAGAATATTATTTGGTATGGGCACGACACCTTTGAAATCAGAGGTAAAAATGTAAATATTTTTACAGACCCTTTTCAGCTTACTACAAAGAACAAGGCGGACATAATCTTGGTCACCCATTCCCATTACGATCATTGCAGTCCTGAAGATATTGACAAACTGTTAAAAAATGATACGGCAATTGTAGCTTCGCAAGATTGCAAAAGTAAAATTAACGGTAATGTTACAGGAATGACACCAGGTGACAGTGTTGAAATAAAAGGAGTAAAAATTGAATCTGTGCACGCTTACAATATTGGAAAGGATTTTCACCCAAAAGAAAATCAATGGCTGGGTTTTGTCTTTGAATTAGACGGCACTAGATACTATTTGGCCGGGGATACGGACTTTATACCTGAAATGAAAAATTTAAAAGATATAGATATAGCATTTATCCCTGTCAGCGGTACATATGTAATGACTGCTGAAGAAGCTGTGGAGGCAACACTTGCAATTAACCCCAAATTGGCTATCCCAATGCACTTTGGTACTATTGTTGGATCAGAAAGTGACGCTACACTGTTTAAAAATAAGCTGGAAGGGAAAGTACAGGTAAAAATTCTCGATAGCGTTTAATTATGTTCATATCCCTTTGAGGATATGTTTTTCAGTGACGATCCGTTGGAGAGGAATACGCCGGAGCCTTTTTGTGTATGACCGATATCGTATACTTCAAACCCTTTTTCCTTGAGATAGTGGTCAATGGCGTATTCCTTTTTAGCTGTAAAAAGAAGGGCAAACTCTTCTCCGGAATTAATGAAATAATGGGTTTTATCCACTCCAAACGGTATCAGATGTGAAAGCGGTAATCGGTTTTCTTCTATAATTATTTTTACACCGCTTTCTTCGCTTAAATGTGATGCGTCCCTGCCAAGCCCGTCACTTATATCTATACAGCTTGTGACAGTTCCCTCATTTCCTAAAACTTTACCAAGCTCCTTTTCAGCTACTATTTTATAATGCCCATAAGCGTCGATATCAAAGTCAGCACCAAGTTCTTTTTCAAGAGAAATACGTGCCAATCCCAGTGGTTTGGAAACATACACTTGCTCATCTTCTCCCGCTCCGCTTCTGGTAAGTAAAAAACGCCCCTTTTCACCTATCACGGTCAACGAAATAAAGAAATCGTTTGAGGCAGATGTGGTATCTCCGCCTATAATTTCAACATCATAAAAATCTGCTGATTTTTTTATTGCGTTGATTATATTCGTTTTTTCATTATTTCTTGCTTCAGGAATTGCAATCCCCAGTAAAATATATTTGGGATTTCCTCCCATAGCAGCAATATCACTTATATTTGCAGAAAACACTTTAAAAATAACATATTCTGCAGGAGTGGTTTTTAAAAAATGAATTCCTTCACATACAATATCCTTTGCCACAAGAAAGTTATCAAAAAGCGCAGCATCATCCCCAATTCCCAATGTTGAATCGCATTTTTTACAATTTTCCTTCAATAGTTTAATAAATTCAAATTCTTTCATAATGCCTCAACAAGCTCTCTAAGTATTCGCGTTTGCTTATAAGGATCTTCTGATGCGCAAATAGCTGAAACAACAGCCACACCATCTACCCCTAATCCTTTCAGTTTGTTTATGCTTTCGGCATTAATCCCACCAATAGCCACAGAAGGCAGGTTGGTGGTATCTACTATTTTTTTTATATCTTCGTTAGATAAGACTTTTTGTAAGTCTGTTTTTGTTTGTGTGTTATGTACCGGTCCAATCCCTATATAATCAGCTTCGCATTCTTCTGCAAAAACCGCATCAGATAAGCTATTGCATGAGTAACCATAAAAGAACTCCGGGAAAAATTCCTTCGCTTTTGCAAGAGGGATATCTTTTGTGCCAAGATGAACGCCATCAGCATTGATTATCCTGGCAAGATCCACTCTATCATTAACAATAAGTGGTATATCGGTATTCTTTAAGTACTCGGAAATCAATTCAGCATTTTCGTACTGTTTTCGAAAGTCCACCCCTTTATCCCTTATCTGAAAAGCAGTTATGCCACCTTCAATCACCTGTTGCATAAATTCAACGAGGGGAAGCTTAAGCATACAGCTTTCAAAAACAAGATAAAGTTTCAAAAAATCTGCTATTTCTGATCTATTTTTACTGCGCATAATTTACCACACATTGTACACGAATTGATATCCATATTCTGCCTGAATCTGAATCTGGCTTTTTCAGGATCTATTGCTGTTTGGAACATACCCTCCCAGTCCAGACTTTTTCTAAATTCACTCATTTTAATATCCCTTTGCAGGGCGCCTTTCACACCTTTTGAGATATCAGCGATATGGGCAGCTATTTTCGAGGCGATCACCCCTTCTCTCACATCATCCTCATTAGGCAGACATAAATGCTCTGCCGGGGTAACATAACACAGAAAATCGGCACCTGCAGATGCAGCAATAGCCCCTCCGATAGCACTGGTTATGTGATCATATCCCGGAGCAATGTCAGTGGGCAGTGGTCCTAAAATGTAAAAGGGTGCTTTATTGCATAAGCTTTTTTGCAGTTTTATATTTGTTTCAATCTGATCAAGGGGGACATGGCCCGGCCCTTCGATGATTACCTGTACATTTTTTTCATAGGCCCTTTTGGAAAGCTCGCCCAAAATAATCAATTCATCAATCTGGGGTCTGTCTGTGGCATCCGCTATTGCTCCCGGTCTGAAACCGTCACCGAGACTTAATGTAACATCATATTTGTAAGCAATGTCAAGCAGTTCATCGAAATACTCATATAAGGGATTTTCTTTATCGTTTTTTCTTATCCAGTCGGCAAGGATTGATCCGCCGCGGCTAACAATGCCGCAGACTCTGTCACTTGCATCCATTCTTTTCACAGATTCTTTCGTGACACCACAGTGCACTGTTATATAATCCACCCCTTGGCGGCACTGCTCTTCTATCGATTTTAGAAGCTCGTCACCGTCCATTCTGTCAGTTGGAATATCTTTATCAGCCATTTTGGCAGCCACTGCGTATATAGGCACCGTACCCACCATTACAGTGGATTTTTCAAGGATTGTGATTCTTGCTTCATTAAGATCTCCGCCTGTGGAAAGATCCATCACGCTGTCGGTGCCATATTTCAGAGCAACTTTAAGTTTCTGCACTTCTCTCTCTATGGAAGGGCAGTCACCGCTGGTGCCGATATTGGCGTTTATCTTTGTTTTTAACCCCTGACCTATGGCCATAACATTTTCAAAATTATGGTTTATATTTTTGGGGATTACGGCCACACCTTCTGCTATTTTTTTTCTGATCTCCTCAGCTGTTAAGCCTTCATGTTTTGCAGCAATCTCCATTTCTCGTGTAATCCTATCCTGTTTTGCAGCTTCAAGTTGTGTCATAAGCAATCTCCTCACTTTCTCTTTTTAAAACAAAAAGACCACCTGACGCCGACGCGCCAGATGGTCTTTTTACAAACTCACCCGTTCCCTTCGCCGGCATTACCCGATCAGGTTCGAGGGGTTTAATCTCAGCCCTTAAAAGAGCACCCCCACGGTTAACCTACATATCTTAATTACATTAATATAATGTGTAACGATATTTTTTAAAGTTAAAATTTAATATTTTATAGTAAAATTATCAAAACCGTCTTTTTCCTCTATTTCGTCAATAAGAAGATCCTGAACTACAGCTGCAGGTGGCCCTTGCTTTAGTCTGTTGCAAAACATTTTCAATGTGTCTTCATCAGCTTCAGCCACAACCTCAACATTACCATTCCTCAGATTTCTCACATAACCTTTTACACCCAGTGAAGAAGCCAGGTTTTGGCTAAAAGCACGAAAACCCACCCCCTGTACTCTTCCTGTGACAATAATTTTATACACAGGCATACTACACCTCACTTACAAATTCATACCCTTTTTGCAAAGCCTCTTTGTTAACAGGTAAAAGGTTGTGATGCCTTTTGCTCAAAGCGAGTTTAAGCATTTCTTTTGCAACATTTATATCAAAAAGTCCGGATATCTTCAACAGTGCGCCTATCATGACCATGTTGGAAACCTTGGCGCTGCCTAATTCACTAGCTGTTTTTGTAGCATCTACTCCATAAAATGTGATATCCTCTCTGGTTAAATATTCTTTTGAAACGAGGGATAAGTCAACCACCGCTTTGGCGTTTTTTTTGAACTTCGGTTGAAATTTAACGAGAGAAGGATAATTCATAATAAGTCCGTAAAGAGGGTTGGATATTATTGGAGAGCCTATTTCTTCATTGGAAATCACAACAGCGCAGTTTGCTGTTCCCCCTCTTTGTTCAGCCCCATAAGAAGGAAACCATGTCACATGCAAATCGCTGTGAAATGCCATTTGTGCCAGAATCATCCCCGCACTCAATATCCCTTGCCCACCGTGACCGGCCATTATACAGTCAAAATACATTATTTGTCACCCCCGATATCTTTAAATATCCCGAGCGGATAATAACGTTCCATGGCATCGCCCACCCATTTAACGGCTTCAGAAGGTGTTTTCCCCCAGTTGGTGGGGCATGCGGAAAGTATTTCCACAAAAGAAAAGCCTTTGTTTTCTTTTTGAAGAGTGAAAGCATATTTAATCATCTTTTTAGCTTTGTTAATACTTTTTGGATCCGTTATTTTTACCCTTGCGGAAAAGACCGGGGCATCGAGACTGGCTATAAGCTCAGCCATTTTAAAAGGGAACCCATTTATGGCTGTGTTTCTTCCTTTAGGCGTAGTTGTAGTAATTTGGCCGGGTAATGTCGTTGGTGCCATCTGCCCACCTGTCATTCCGTAATTGGCATTATTCACAAAAATAATGGTTATATTTTCACCTCTTCCGGCTGCATGCATTATCTCACCCATGCCGATGGATGCAAGGTCTCCGTCTCCCTGGTAGCTGAAAACAGTCAAGTCGCTTCTTACCCTTTTGATACCTGTAGCAAGAGCTGGAGCCCTTCCGTGGGGAGCTTCTATAATATCTGTATTGAAATAGTCATAAAGTAGAACCGCACATCCCACCGGAGCAATCCCCACTGTTTTCTCCCTGAGGCTAAGTTCATCAAGACTTTCACCTACGAGCCTGTGTATTACACCATGTCCACACCCTGGGCAATATATTGTCTTCGCATCCAGAAGACTTTCTGGCTTTTTAAATGCAACTGTCATAAATGCCTCCTTATTTCAGGCAGGAAAATATTTTATTTTCAATTTCTTCAGGGGCAAATGTTTGTCCACCTGGTTTACCTAAAAAATCTATCTTTTTATCATTCTGGATGGATAGTTGCACGTCAAAAAGCATCTGTCCTCTGTTCATTTCAACAACCAGTATTTTTTCCGATTGGGATGCAGCTTGTCGAAGTTTTTCATAGGGGAAAGGATAGATAGTTATAGGTCTGAACAGTCCTACATTATATCCATATTCTTTTACGTTTTTTAAAGCTGTTTTGGCAACCCTCGCAGCTGTTCCAAAAGCCACCACAAGGATGTCATATGTGCCTTCTTCATAACTATACTCTACTTCGTTCTCGCGCATAAGCTTAGATTTCTTTTCCAAATGAAGATTATGCTCCAGCAGCTTACCTTCAGCAAGCCGCATAGATTTAATGGAGCGAGCAGCCCTTCCTTTTGCACCGGTTAACTCCCACCCTTCATCAGATTTTTCTTTTTCTTTAAAATCAGGTAAAATAACCGTTTCTGCCATTTGTCCCAATGCACCATCACCCAGAATCAGCACAGGATTTCTGTATTTCTCAGATACATCAAAGGATCTGTATGTCAAATCCACAGCCTCCTGCACTGTATGTGGCGCATAAACAATCATATCATAATCACCGTTCCCACCGCCTCTTGTGGCCTGGTTGTAATCGCACTGGCTTGGGCCGATATTGCCAAGCCCGGGGCCGCCTCTGGTAATGTTCACGATAACGGCAGGAACTTCCGCTCCACACATGTAGGAAATGCACTCCTGCATCAGAGCAATACCAGGGCTAGAAGAGGTTGTCATACATCGCTTCCCGGTTGATGCCGCCCCGTAAACCATATTAATAGCAGCAACCTCGCTTTCCGCCTGTACAAAAGCCCTTCCAAGCTCAATCATCCTTGCAGACATATAAGCTGTTATTTCATTCTGAGGGGTTATGGGATAGCCGAAATATCCTGTTAACCCCGCCCTTACGGCGGCTTCAGCTATTGCCTCATTTCCTTTCATGAGCACTTTTTCAGCCATTTTTCACCTCTTGTTTATCTGGTTTATACAGTGTAAAAACCAGATCAGGACACACTATTGCACAGCTTTTACAAACTATGCAGCTGTCATCATCTATACATTCGACATAATTATAGCCTGCTTCATTATATTTACTGGAAAAATTTAGAATGTTTTTTGGACAAACCTCTATGCACAAACCACAACTTTTGCATTTTTGTATGTCAATAACAACTTTCTGCATGTTTCCTCCTCTTGCTAGCGGAAATAGATATAATATATATATATTTGGCATAAATTCAACTGAAAGCTTGGTCAGCTTAGCTCAATTTTTAAAAAGTCTTGGCAGTAGAAAGGGTTGAAACTGTTTTATTCACAGTTTCAAATAATTACTTGCTTTTGAGGGCTTATATGATTATCATAATAGTTAGAATGATAATAAAATGGTTGGTAAATGGAGAAAGAGTGTGAGATAAGCTGTGAAAAAAGTCCAAAATACAGGTGGGTACACAGAAAAACTGATAGCGAAGCCTCAAAAAGGCTTAGTGTAAGCTGTAATATCAGCCGGCCTGTATCTGATGTGTTGGTCAATCGTAGTTTATTAAGTGAAAAGAATATTGAAAATTTTTTTGAAGCTCCTTTACGAAATCTTCTAAATCCTTTCCTTTTAAAAGATGTAGATAAGGCTGTTGAGCGTATAATTGTTGCCTTGAGCAATAATGAGCGTGTGTGCGTATATGGTGATTATGATGTGGACGGAGTCTCCTCCACCGCATTAATGTATCTTTTCCTTGACTACATAGGTATGGACGTAATGTATTATGTTCCAAACAGATTGAAGGAAGGGTATGGATTAAACAACAAAGCTATAAAAACTATAAAAGATAAAGGCTGCTCGCTGATAATAACCGTTGATTGCGGAATCACGTCTTTAGAAGAAATTGCATACGCAAAATCAATCGGTATTGATGTTATTGTAACAGATCATCATCAACCTTTAGGCGGCATTCCTGCTGAAGCAATTGCTGTTATTGATCCTTACCAGGACGAAGATACATACCCTTTTAAAGACCTTGCCGGCGTTGGTGTTGCTTACAAACTGATAATGGCTTTAAAATTCAAACTTAGTAAATCTTTTCAAAATATAAAACTGCCAAATTTAAAAGAGTTTTTAGACATTGTCGCATTGGGCACAATTGCAGATGTTGTCCCCCTCACTGGGGAAAACAGGATCTTTGTGAAACATGGATTGCAGGTTTTATCCACTCAAGGTCAAAGAGTAGGTCTTGACGAGCTTAAAAAAATCACTGGTCTTACAAATACAAAAATCAACTCTGCCCATGTGGGGTATATACTAGCTCCCAGGATTAACGCAGTGGGACGGTTGGGAAGCTGCGATAGGGGCGTCAAACTTTTAATAGAAAAAAACAGAGATAAAGCAAGATGGCTAGCAGAAGAATTGGATATAAAAAATAAATACAGACAGAGTATAGAAAGAGAAATTTTAAAGCAATCATATGAAAAAATTGAGCGTTTTGATTTGCATAAAAAATACAAAGGGCTTGTATTATATTCAGAAGAATGGCATCCAGGGGTTATTAGCACGATAGCATCCCGGGTTATGGAACGGTATTTCAGACCTACTATTATAGTCACCATTGAAAACGGAATTGGTAAAGGCTCAGCAAGAAGTATTCCCGCATTTAATTTGTACGACGGACTAAAAAGTTTGTCAAATTTGCTCATGACATTCGGAGGCCACAAATACGCAGCCGGGATCAAGGTTGAATCTTTTAATATTAAAAAACTTCAAAAGGAATTTCACAATCTTATCACTTCTGAACTGGGTGAAGGTGACTTTATCCCGGAGATAAAAATTGATGCAGAAGTAAAACCCCATGAAATTAATAAGCATCTTGTTAAAACATTACAAAAGATGAGACCCTTTGGTGCAGGAAATCCCGAACCGGTTTTTTGCATGCGCAGAGTAAAAAAATACCAGAATTTTACTTTTATTGGCAAAGGAAAAAAACATCTGAAAGGTTTTGTCGAAAAAAATGGAAAAATCTTTGAAATTATAGGGTATAACCTTAAGGAATATGAAGAATATTTGCAAAATCATGATACATTCGATATTCTCTTTTTTCCGGAATTCAACTTTTGGACAGGGGAGAACAGTATACAGCTG
>JASMTO010000219.1:0-10903 GCA_041694215.1 bacterium | reverse complement strand
GAAGCAGCTTGATGACTGTAACAGGCTATCTATTTCGATTACAATAGATTATCGAAAAGATAGAGAAAGTGGGATGAAGGATAAGGTTGAAAGCGTGTTTGAAAAACTATAACTGTTTAGGATATTATATCGCTAATTGAATATTTTTTTAGGTCGCTTATTAAATTTTGCCTAACCTTTTCCAATATTGATTGGATTTTGCACTCATATGAGGAATTGCAGAAGTCTTTGTCCACAAGGCACTCATTTATAACAATATCGCCTTCCACTGCCTTGATAACATCATAAAATGAAATATCCTCAGGATTCTTCTGCAACTTAAAGCCTCCTTTTTTCCCTCTTTCAGATACAAGTATATTCTCTCTTGCAAGCGCTTGGAGAATTTTACCTAAAAAGCTGTTAGGTATATTACACAGTTTTGAAAGCTCATTTCTCATAAAGACCTTACCATTATTTTCTTCTGAAGCCATATAACCGAGTACTTTGAGTGCATAATCACCAGCTCTTGTTATTTTCATGCCTAACTCCTTTTAAGACTATTTTAGTCTTAAAACACACGTTGTCAATATCAAGTTAACTGGCGTCACCCTGTTATTTGCAAATATTTACTTTCTTTACATTCCAACACATGGTGCGACCGCTAACCGGTAGTACGTTTTTCAGACACCGGTTGCTGCTTTTGTGCAAATTACATTGAAATCAGTAGGAAGTTAGCTAACTATATGTGAAACAACATTTTTATATAATTTTTGGAATGACACCAGAATAAATTATTTTTTATTTTTCATCAATTACTTCGCATCCCCATGATTTTAGTTTATCTGTTATAAATTTTGTGACGTTATTGTGAATTATTTGCTTATTTTCTATGCTTGAATCGATTGGCTCCCCGAATGAAATGAAAACATCCCTATTGGTATATATTTTTCCAAGATCTTTGATTTTTTTCCCATTTGCCCATGCATCGGTTTTTAAAGCAATGGGAATTATTGTGGCACTTGTTTTGGCTGCAAGTTTTACACCAATGCTGTTGAACTGATTTAAATCAAAAATATTCGATCTTGTGGTTTGGGGGAAAACAATTACTGAGTAGCCCTTTTTTATTCTGTCAACTCCTTCTGTAAGAACAATTTTTAGATCGTTTCTCGGATTGTCCCGTGTGACCACTATGGGATTTCTGCTTCGCATTACATGCTTAAACACAGGATATTCCACAAGGTCGTTTTTTACAACATATGTAAGCTTTTTGTAAGGAGCTATAATACATGGTAAAAGAAAGGTTTCTAATGTACTCATATGATTGCCGATAAATACTATTGGCTTTTCCACGTTTTTGAAATTCTCAATTCCGGTTATGTAGACATGTATACCTGTTTTTTCTAAGATGTTTAAAAACACAAAACTGCTTTTGTACCATTCTTCGTCATTATATATCCCTTTTTTGGCTTTTTTACTTGCGCTAAGCACAAGAGCAGCCAGCCTGATGTAAAAATATGTCCCTGGTAATAGTTTTGCAGCAATACTTTGGGAAACATTTTCTGTTTGGTAGCTATTCCCCTCAAAGCGTTTCATGATTCCACCCCTAACTAAATATTAAACTTTAAGACCATTTGGTTATGTTGCAAAAACTGTCCAACACCATATAACTTTGTAGCAGGCAATCATTTATCTTACCCTTTATAATATAAGTAAGTTATTATCTCCAGGGTAAAGTGGCTGCCTTTGGTTTAAGTTCAAAAATTATAAGGTGGCCATATCTTAATTATTCAAGAGCTTTGATTTTGCTTTAACATAAATATCTATAAAATCAGGAGCCAATTTTATCAAGTAAGTTAAACAAAATATTGAAAAAAAATACATTTACTCTAAACTGTTACAAAAATCTTTGAGGAGGATTTAATATATGAAAGAGTTGATTTTTCAAATTGAAGATGATCCGGAAGGTGGCTTTGCTGCTAGGAGTTTAGGTGAAAACATCTTTACCGATGGAAACAGTTGGGAAGAATTAAAAACAAATATAGCAGATGCTGTAATATGCCATTTTGAGAAAAGCGAAATTCCAAAAGTGATAAGACTTCATTATGTTAAAGAAGAGGTAATGGAAATTGCTTCATAAAAATGTCAATGCATCAGATTTGATTAAATTTCTACAACAATATGAGTACAGAGAAATTAGGCAAACCGGAAGTCATATAAGGTTAGTTTCAGAATACAAAGATCACAAACACAAAATAACAATACCAAACCATAGACCAATTAAAATAGGTACTTTAAATAGTATTCTTAACGAGGTAGCAGAATACTTGGGTAAAGAAAAACATGTTATTATCAATGAACTAAACGAAAGTCTGTAGCAATCATGAATAATTTGTGATTCATGGAAAATTCATTTCTTGAGACTTGTGCAAAAATCTTATGCATGTAAAATTGGAAATAACCTTATAACAAAGAATTACGACAAATAACTATAGGAAACAAGAAATCATAAACATTCTAAACGTTATTAACTATTTCAACCCACCTCAATCTCAACCTGTTTCTCAAACTCACTTCCACGCATCACGCCTTACACTTACGAAGTGTAGGGGGAAGCAGGAAACATTCATAATTATCAATATCATAGTTGATTTACTATTTCGTATATAATTTTAGGGAAATCCTTATCAAAATCATCCAAAAAAGTATAATCAGCGATTTTTATCTCCTGAAGCAATTCCCTTGGAAAACTTTTAAGTCTTATAACAAGTTCTTCATTTGTAAACCCTACTTTTTGGTGGGCAGCATCAAGTATCTCACTCCATTTAAAATCATAAAATTTCCAAATAAGATATATGTCAAATATATCTTTCGGGTTGTCTCTGCCGATTACAGCGGTGATTTTATTACTTAAAATATTTTCAATATTATCTATAAGATAGCCATTTTCATTCACTATTGGCTCTTTATATCGAAATGATATATCATTTACAAAATCAACCTGTAATAAGTCATTTATTTTAAATCTTGTAAAGTCTTTTGACTCTACTTCTGCTATGCACTGAAATTTTTCATTTAGAGCTTTATTGATATTTTTGATAGCAAAACTATATCTTGGTGATTGATTGGTAAAAAAGTCAAGATCATCTGAATATCTTTTTTCTATATAAAAACGGCTAATACAAGTACCACCAGTAAGATAGAACTCATGCTCGGTATCAAAAACTACTTTTAGAACTTCGTCTTGTAGCGTGTAAAGTTTTTTATAGTCTACGCTATCCATCTTAACTCATCTATTAATAATGGCTTATCAAAAAAGTATACTTCTGCCATGTTTTTACGTCTAAAAGCATATTCACTGTTGAATTGTGGAATTTGGTAATTTTCAAGGAGAAATTTTAACTGTTTTTTATCAAATATTTCTAAATCATGAAAGAGTGCGGTACTGTTGAGTAAAATTTTCTCAAAAAGCATATTTAATTTTTTGGCATCTCCACTTTTGACAATATTTTTAATATCATCTACTGAAATATCCAGATCCCAAAAACAATCTTTTAGTATTCTCTGATAATTATACATTTACCGGTCACTTTTTCTCTTGTAATTTTTGCCATGATCGAATTCGATAGCTCTCGCATAATTTCTTCACAGCTTGCATCTTCCGGCTGCGATTGGATAATTTCTGTCATTTTATCTTTTACTTTTGACGTATCATCCTCCTTTTGAGCATATCAACAATATGCAGCACTGCATTTCTTTCATAATATTAATTATAAAGAATTTTTATTGTTTTGCAATTTTAATCACATCAACCCTGGCGAAAAATTTCACATATTTTTCTGACCATAACAAATCAACTTTTTCAACTTTGAGACTTTTGAATAATTAAGATATTGCTTGGCATAAAAATCAGCTTATAATTTACATAATATATATTTGCCATAGAAAATAAGGTTTAAGAATCAAAGTTTGATGTTTATATCTAAAGCTAATTAACAATACAAAAAACGACAAGCTAACACTGTTAGTAATGAAGAAAATGATCGGGGCGAGAGGATTTGAACCTCCGACCACACGCGCCCCATGCGTGTGCGCTACCAAGCTGCGCCACGCCCCGAACTGCAAAGGCAATATAGCAAAAAAAACGATAAATCAATAATTTTCTCTAAATATTATTAAGAAAGATCTTTTTAATTTTTGCAAATAAAGTTTAAAAGACAAAATTGGTTGATAATTTTATAATATTTTATTATTATATGTTTCTAAATTGACAATTAGTTTAACATTGGGGGAATTAATGAGGAAATACATACTGTTGTTTCTTTTGGCTGTGGCAGCTTCCGGATGTGTTGCTGTGGCTGCAGGTGGTATTGGGGCAGGAGCTACTTACACTATTGTTGCTGGTTCTGTTTCTGATAATGTCGATGCAAAGGTTCCCCAAGTGGTGGATACTTTTATAAATGTTATAAAAGACAATGGTGGAGAGATTCTTTTTGCCAGTATCTCAGAAGGTGAGGTTAGAGCAGAAATGGATAAAATTAGCTATACTCTCACCACAAAAAAATTGACTGAAAACAGCACAAAGTATACGATTACTGCAAGGAAAAGTTACGATCTTCTTCCTGCAAGAGATGAAGCTATTAAAATATATACAGAAATGGCAGAAAGGTTAAAATGATACGTCAAGCTGTCATGAGCGATGTGAAATCGATACAAAAACTTGTGAATTCCTATGCAAAACATGGGGAAATGCTCCAGCTCAGTTTGAATGAAATATATGAGAAGATATTTGAGTTTGTTGTGTGGGAGGAGGAAGGTTCTATAAAAGGTTGTTGTGCACTCCATCCGGCATGGGAAGATCTTGCAGAAATCAGGTCTTTGGCAGTTGACAGCACGTTTCATAAGAAAGGTGTCGGAAAGAATCTTGTGGAATACTGTATTAATAGAGCTTCCCAGTTTGGGATAAAAAATATTTTCGCACTTACTTACAAACCTGAGTTTTTTAAAAAGCTGGGTTTTGATGAAATCTCGAAGGATTTGCTTCCTAAAAAGATATGGTCTGATTGCTTAAAATGTCCGATGTTTCCTGATTGTGGTGAGATTGCCATGATGAAAAGGCTATAATGATAATCGTAAAAGTGGAGGATTGTTTAAAAGATGCTTATAGATGAATTACCTTCCAAGATAAGTGAGTTGAAGGAGCGAATTTCTTCTTTTGAGGATGCTGTGCAGGCTGATAAGAAGTTGCAACGTATAAAAGAAATAGAAAATAAGTCAGTGGAAGATCCAAACTTTTGGTCCAAAAGAGAATCAAAGTATCTTTTAAAGGAACAGTCTAATCTCAGAAAGTTTCTTGATCGATGGAATGAACTAAAAGGGCTGCTGGAGAATGTTGAAGTTTATATGGAGCTCTACAACGAAGGATCCACAGAAGTGCAAAATGATTTGCAGTCGAGTACTGCTGAATTGGAAAAATATGTGGAAGATTTTGAGTTGATGTTGATTCTCAATGGGGAGAATGATCCCAATAATGCTATTGTTACTATTCACTCGGGTGCAGGTGGTACCGAAGCCAATGACTGGGTTGCTATGCTGTATCGTATGTACAGCAGGTGGGTGGAACGTAAGAATTTTAAAATGGAGATATTGGATTATTTGCCGGGAGACGAGGCTGGTATAAAATCTGTTACTTTTAATGTTCTTGGGGAGTATAGTTACGGATACCTTAAAGGGGAGACTGGGGTTCACAGATTGGTGCGTCAATCACCTTTTGACTCTAACAACAAAAGACACACCTCTTTTGCTTCGGTTTTTGTTCTTCCTGAAATTGATGACGATATTGAAATAGATTTGAATGAATCTGATTTGAGAATTGACACTTTCAGAGCCAGTGGTGCCGGTGGTCAGCATGTAAATACTACTGATTCTGCTGTCCGCATTACACACGTGCCAACAGGTATTGTGGTGAGCTGCCAAAATGAAAGGAGCCAGCATAAAAATAAAGCCCATGCCATGAAGATATTAAAGGCTAGACTTTACGAACGGGAGTTAGAGAAGAAAAATGAGGAGCGTCAAGAGCTTGAGGACAGTAAAACAGAAATAGGGTGGGGTAATCAAATACGTTCATATGTGATGCACCCATATAAAATGGTAAAAGATTTGAGAACCAGATATGAAACAGGGAATGTGGATGCTGTTATGGACGGTGATATAGATAATTTTATAAGAGCTTATTTACTTTACTCTGCAGGTATCTCTAATGATATCAACAAGAATTAAAACATTAAGGCCGACGTATGCATTTATAGATTTGCCCAATTATTCCCATAATGTTTCCGTCGCCCAAAAACTCTCAGGCGGAGAGGTGATGGCTATTGTCAAGGCTAATGGCTATGGGCACGGTGCCGAGAAACTTGCCGAATATGCAAAAGAAAAAAATGGTATTAAAATATTTGGTGTTGCAACAATTAGTGAGGCTATAAAACTTAGGAACGTTTTGGGAAATGGCGTAGATATTGTTGTATTTGGATATATTGACAAAAATTTTTATGAGGACGTATATAAAAAAAATATTATTCTTACTGTTTATGATTGGTATGTAGCTGAAGGTTACCATAATTTTTTAAAAAAAATGGGTAGCAAGGCAAATGTTGTTATTAAATTGGAAACAGGAATGAATAGGCTTGGTTTTGATGTGGATAATTTTGATTTTGAGATGTTTAAACAAACATACGATTACTTTAATATTTCTATTGTTATGACACACTTGGCCAGTTCTGACAGCGATTTCCAATATACAAACTGGCAGATGGAGCGTTTTGATAATTTTATAAATAAATACAATGTTATTTGCCCAACCAGTGTATTTAACTCATCTGCGGTGGTTAATTTTAAAAATAAATACTCCTTTACACGCCCCGGAATAATGACCTATGGATATGTTTATGCTAACTATAATGTCAATTTAAAACCTGTTATGTACATATATTCAAAAATAGTTCAGATAAAGCGTATATTAAAAGGTGAATATGTTAGTTATAACGGTACTTACAGGGCAGAAAGGGATATGGTTATAGGTGTTATCCCTATGGGGTATGCGGACGGATATTTTCGATGCTTTTCCAATAAGGCGCATGTATATATTGACGGTGTTATTTGTCCTGTTGTGGGAAATGTATGTATGGATATAATGATGGTTGATATTACTGATCTTCCTGAGTATTCATATGAATCAGAAGTGGAGCTAATGGGGGAACATGTGGATGCTGAAATGTGGGCCAAATGGTCAGAAAGTATTTCTTACGAAATGCTATGTTCCATATCTGAGCGAATCCCCAGAGTGTATAAATATTAGTGTGATATAATATATCCAGCTGATTAAAAAAAGAAAAGGTTAAAATCAAATGACAAGTATTTTTAGTTTTATAGGGCGCCCCTTTTTGCAGCTAATAACTGGCTCAGGAAGGATTATTCTACTTTTTTTCGATGCCATTAAATGGCTATTTATCCCTCCTTTCAGGTTTAGGTTGTTTTTACGACAAATTGAATTTATCGGTGTTAATTCTCTTTCCGTCATAATTTTGACAAGTACATTTACTGGAATGGTTTTTGCTTTTCAAAGCTATATCGGATTCCATGAGTTTGGCGCCGAATATATGGTGGGAACTGTAGTCGGTCTTGGTATGGCGAGGGAGCTTGGTCCTGTACTTAGCTCTATAATGGTAGCCGCAAGGGCAGGATCGGCTATTACTGCAGAGATCGGCACCATGAGAGTCACGGAACAGATAGATGCCTTGAATTCTTTGGCTGTTGAGCCTGTGCAATATCTTATAGTACCGAGAATTATTGCCGGTATTATCGTAATGCCACTTTTGAATGTGGTTGCTGTTTTCTGTGGCACAGTGGGTGGGTATTTTGTCGGAGTGGAAATATTGGGAATAAATAGAACATTATATCTTGAAAATATGTACAGATATGTTGATTTAAGTGATTTATACAATGGTATTACTAAAGCCGTTGTCTTTGGATTGCTGTTGACACTGGTCGGGTGTTATAAAGGTTTTTACACCAGCGGGGGCGCGCAGGGTGTTGGTAAGGCTACTACAGAATCAGTTGTCCTTTCATGCGTGCTTATTCTTGTTTTTGATTATATATTAACAGCTTTTATGTTTTGATGGATGTTATATGTCTATTACTGATAAAGATATTTTGATAAAAATAGAAAATATTTACAAAAGCTTTGGTGAGCATGAAGTCCACAGGGGAATGAATCTTCTTATTCCAAAAGGTGGTATTTCTGTAATATTGGGACCCTCTGGTACCGGAAAGAGTGTTTTGTTAAAGCAGATGATGGGACTTATTATGCCTGATAAGGGTAATATATTTGTGGATGGGAAAAACATCGTGGAGATGGACAAAAAACAGCTTTTGAAGCTTAGAAGAAAATTTGGGATGCTTTTCCAGAACGCTGCACTTTTTGATTCCATGAATGTGTTTGACAATGTTGCTTTTCCTTTGAGGGAACATACGAAATACAGGGAGAAACAGATAAAAGAAATTGTTTTGGAAAAGTTAAGACTTGTTGGATTAAAAAATGTGGAAAAGAAAATGCCTTCTGAGCTTTCCGGTGGAATGAAAAAACGAGTGGGATTAGCAAGAGCTATAGCTCTGGAACCTGATATTATTTTATATGATGAACCCACTACGGGTCTTGATCCAATTATGAGAGATATGGTGGACAATCTTATATCCGATACCCAGAAACATTTAAATATTACTTCTGTTGTTATATCCCATGATATAGAAAGTACTCTAAAAATTGCAGATTTTGTATCAATGATTTATGATGGTAAGACAGTAATAAACGGAACTATTGATGATTTTAAAACCACTGATAATCCTTATGTCAAGCAGTTTTTAAGCGGATCTATGGAAGGTCCCATTAAAGTGTTTTAGTTGGAGGAGTATTTATGAAGATGGGTTTGGAAGCAAAAGTTGGAATTTTTGTAGTAATTGTTTTAGGTATTTTAGGATATATGACGACAAAGGTTGGTGATTTTTCTTTTGGTCGATCTTCCGGATACGAAATAGTTTTTAAAATACCAAATGCCTCTGGGCTTACTAAGGATTCTGTTGTTAAGTTTAAAGGTGTTGATGTTGGTGTTGTGGAGGATGTTAATCTGTCTGATGGTTTTGTAAATGTAGTACTTAGAATAAAGAAAGAGTATCAGGTACCTAACAACGTTGCTCTTGCTGTGAAATCGTCAGGTTTTCTTGGTGAAAAATATGCTGAACTGATACAGAAAGAGGGTGAACCTACCCAATTTTTAGCTGGGGGCGAAACCCTGGAGAGCTTTGAAAGTGAAACTGATTTTGATCAGCTTACCTCTAAGTTCGGTGAGATTGCAGATGATATCAAAGCGATTACCGGTTCTTTGAAGGAAGTCCTTGCTACAACAGAAGGCAGGGACAATATGAAAGCCACTTTAGAGAATGTAAGGTATACAACGGAAATGATGCGTGATTTGATGAAATCTAATCAGGAAAGGATTAATAATATTGTTGCAAATGTTGAAAATTTGACGTCTGCACTTGAAAATAGTACAGTATCCAATCAACAAAATGTTAATGAACTTATTGCCAATTTGAAATCCTTCTCAGAAGAATTAAACAGACAGACGCCAGTTATTGCTGAAAAAATTAATAGAATCGCTGGGAATTTGGATGAAGTAGTGGGGGGGTCTAAAAGCGACTTGAAAGATACTATTTCCAATACGAGGACAGTTACTGCTAAGCTGGAAAAAACTGTTGATAATGTAAACGAGATTACTGATAAGATAAATAAAGGGGAAGGAACTGTAGGTACATTGATAAATGATAATGAAACTGCTGAGGATGTTAAAGAAACGATCAAAGGTTTGAAAAAAATGGTCAATCAATATGAAAAATTTCAACTTGAACTGGAATTTGCCGGAGAGCAAATGGTGGATACAGGTGAAAGTAAAGGTTACTTTAAAGCCAAAATCTCTCCGAATGATGAAAAATATTATCTGTTAGGGCTTGCTTCAAGTGAAAGTGGAACAACTACAACTACGGTGAGCTCACATACTTTCGACAATCCTCCTGATAATATTGGCCATGATTATACGGAAAGGGAAGTGAAGAGGGAAGAGGATTCTATTACCTTTATTGCCCAGTATGCCCACGAAATGTTTTATGACAATTTGTTCTTGAGATTGGGGATTATGGAATCGGAATTTGGCGTAGGGCTTGATTATTCTATCCTTGATGATGACAGCCTTGTAGCATATTTTGATGCATACGATTTTAGTGATGATGAAGATGACAGGGACCCTCATCTAAAGGCAAAGCTGCGATATAAGTTTGGTGATTATTTCTTTGTGGACGCTGGATATGATGATATGATGAACAGTGATACTGACTCATTTTTAATTGGTGGCGGATTGAGGTTTACAGACAACGATCTTAAATATCTTTTAGGCCGCGTACCTTTACCTGTGCAGTGATATTATGATAACAGTAAAAGCTTACGCTGATTTGTCAAAATATATTGGCAGCTCAAAAAGTAAATTTACAACTGCCTATGACAATAAAGGCCAGGAAGTAGCTGTTGGCGATATCGTTAAATATTATGGAATACCTGAAAATAAAATTGCTATTATACTTGTTAATGGTAAAGCTGCAGATTCTAGCACCCTTTTGTCCGATGGTGACACGTTAGTGCTATTTTCCCCTGTTGGAGGTGGATGATGGATATTAAAATGGGTATTTCAACATGCCCTAATGATACCTTTATATTTATGCCGATGATAAAAGGGATGATAGATACGGGGCCGTTTCAATTCAGAGCTGTCTTAGATGATGTGGAAACGTTGAATAATATGGCCATTGCTGCCAAACTTGATTT
>JASMTO010000218.1:0-6103 GCA_041694215.1 bacterium | reverse complement strand
ATCTAAGTTTTATAATAACTTACAATGGCGAAAAGAAAAAAGTTTACTTGTGGTATGAGGCTGCGAAAAATGGGGTGACGCCAGAGAATGTTACTACTTGACTATAATTTAATTGTAAAGCTATACTGCACCTATACAAGATGTACAGAACTATATAGTAATTTGTTATGCACTGCTTGCGTACAATGATTAAATTGGAGAAAATGGAGTGGATGAGCTTTTCATTAAGGTTCAAGGCCTTATAAAAGCTGGAGATGTCCTGATATCAGAGCATGGCTATGATGAGCTGATTGAAGATAATCTATCAGTTCGAGAACTCCTTGATGGGGTAATAAACGGGGCAGTTGTTGAAAGATATACCGATTATCCCAAAGGGCCATGCCTCTTACTTTTACAGCAAGATAAATTTGCAATCCTATTCATGTTGTATGGAGCATTCCGAAAGAATCTGGCAAACCCGTTGTTTTGGTTACGGCTTACAGGCCAGATCCAAAGCGCTGGGATGAAAATTTTTTACGGAGGCGAAAAAAATGAAATATCGGAAAAAAATTAAATATATCCATGAAGGGCAATATGTTGCTGAAGTAGAGGTTAAGCTGATGGAGGATGAAACAGGATGGTCCCCTTATCTTAGCATCGAGGATGCTTATAAGTTGGACGATGTCCGGGACGCACTTCGTAACGGAGATTTAAAATCAGCAACAAAATATGGACGCATTTACGAACTTCGCCCGGTGACTCATTAGTAATACTATATAATTTTGTTGATTCACTGTGAGTTATTGGTTTGATCCCTTTCTCACACTTCGTAAGTGTGAGAAAGTTGCTTGGTTTCAACGGGAAAATAAATTATCATTTGGATACATTGTTTGGTTATTGGTGGGCGTTATCGGTGTTGTAGCACCCGCCCGCCTTCTTCTCTTTTCTCATGATTCTTTATAATACAATTTTTAGATAATTTAATATGAAAATTTTATTTAATTGGACGAATTATTACGGTTAGATATTCAGACTTAAATACAGATTAATCCGGTTAACGACAATTAATAGAAACGATGCTCTAAATGACTTACTACGTATTCTTGACTATTATGGCATGATGTATATCATATGTCATATATTATGATTGGAGGCAAATATGAGTGTCGTTGCTAAAGTGTTTAAAAATGGAAGAAGCCAGGCAATAAGGATACCTAAACAATACAAAGTGGAAAGTGAAGAAGTTTATATTGATAAGGTTGGAGATACCCTGATTATCAGGCCGAAAGCCAACAATAAATGGGATAATTTTTTTGAAACCCTAAAAAATGTTGACACTTCCGGTTTCTTAGAAGAGAGAGAACAGCCGCAAGTGCAGGAAAAGGAAATATTCTGATGATATATATGCTTGATACTAATATATGCGGCTACATTATAAGAAATAAGCCGGAACATCTCAGAGACAAATTAAAAAAAGTAGATACTGAAGGTACTTTGGCTTTGTCTGCAGTTGTAGTAAGCGAACTTTTGTATGGTGCCATGAAGAAAAAAAGTGATAAGCTGCTTGATACCGTATTGTTGTTTATCAACAATTTTACAATTTTCGATTTTGATAAGGATGCTGCCTCAGAGTATGCTGGTATAAGAGCATCTATGGAACTTTCCGGGAAACTTATAGGTGCTAATGATCTTTTTATAGCAGCTCACGCAAAATCTCTTGATGCTTTGTTGATAACAAATAATACAAAAGAGTTTAAAAGGGTTAATGGACTTAAAATAGAGAATTGGGTATGAGACGTGAAATGTGAGACGTAAGAGGTGGAGCGATTGAGAACGCATGAAAATCTGGGGGCTATAGGTAAAGGTAAAGTAAAGGTTGATGAGGCTGAAAAAGTTAAGTAAGGCAGATTATGTTTTTCCATTTGAAATTTTATGCCCCTTGCTCCTCTGCCCTGTAAACTTTGAAAACATGCTAAACTTCATCAACCCCCTCAACTGTCTCAACCCTGTCAACCATTTTCAACCTGTTTTTCCCCGATCAAAAATCATGATACGGCAACTGCGGCAGCCTGTCCAATTTTAGACCAGTGTAGGTAAATATAAAAATAAAGTCTTGATTTTCACCACACTTTATTTAAATTATAGGAAAAAGTTGGGTGAAATATATGGCTGTAATAGATAAATCGGTGTTGAGTATATTGGAAGATGAGCTTGAAAGAAGTAATATCATTGTAAATGATCTTGAAAACAGAATAAAAACATATCCGAAGGGTTCGTTGATTTGTAAAAAACGATCTATAGGAGGGAATATTTATAAATCACATTATTTGGTTTGGAAAGAAAGCAATAAAAATAAGTACAAGTATGTTAAAAAAAATTCAGTTGAAGATATTGATAAAAAAATAAAAGAAAGAAAGGCTCTTGAAAAAGAGCTGAAACTTTATAAAAACCGGATTAGTTATATAAATAAATTTTTAAGGAAAAATTGATGTCTTCACCTATCCATATTCCGGGTGATGTTTTCCCGACAGAAATCCTGGATCTATTAGTTATTTTAGAAAAAGCGGATATCTTAAAGCATCATTTGTTGATAGGTAGTTATGCTTTTTGGGTTTTCAAAGCTATTTACAAATTTGATTATTTCCTGATTACCAGGGATATTGATATTCTTTTATCAAAAAAAGACCATTATAAAAGGGATATAAATGCTTTTATGCTTAAAAATGGGTTTAGGATTATTCCTTCCCAATACGGTTTTGTTAAATATCTAAAAGATAATTACGAAATCGAATTTTTGATAGAAAGAAAAGGTAATAAAGAAGAACCTGTATTGTTTAGCAATTTAAATATTACAGCCCAGCCGTTGCCTTTTTTAAATATATTAACAGAAAGGATTTTAGAAATAACGTTGGGGGAAAATTTTCTTTCGTTTTATGTACCTGCTCCTGAAGCTTTTTATATTCACAAGCTGCTTATATCAAAAAGACGAAAAGGTGCTCATAAATCTAAGAGTGCAAAAGATTTGGAGCAAGTATCAATGTTGAGAAAATATATTGAAGATGGACAACTTAAAGAATTGTTGAGCAAAGTTTCACTGGGTAAAAAATCATTAAATTCTATTTTGTCAGCGGAAGAGGAACTTTTTGAATACTATCCGTCGAAAGTTATTGGCATTAAAAGGCTGAAGGAAATAATTTAAAGCTTTATTTATACGTGAAACGTAAAATGAAACAAATTGGACTTGTTGCGGAAAATGTTGAAATAGTTGAGAGGGCCTGCCCTGTGAAATGCGAAAGCTTATTACACCGGGGTTGATGTGGCAGATTATGTTTTTCCCTTTGAAATTTTAGGCACCTTGCTCCTCTGCCCTGTAAACTGTGAAAACATGCTAAACTTCATCAACCCTCTCAACTTTATCAACTTCTTCAACCGTTTTAAAGTGGATCAGCCAAGGAATCTGGCGAAAAGTGTGACGGTGGAGTGACGTTCATGTGCTGGTGGGAGTGTTAGTGCTTGTGTTGGTGTTGAAGGAAAGGAAAAAGCATGGATGAGATAAAAAGTGTTGAAGATTTGGATGTTTTTCAGAGATCACATAAACTTACTCTTGAGTTATATAAAATCACAGAAGATTTTCCTTCTTCGGAAAAATTCGGACTCTTATCGCAAATAAGGAGAGCAAGTAGCTCTATTTGTGCAAATTTATTGGAAGGCAGCTATAGGAATAACACCAACACAGTATTTCCCACATCTTACGTCCCCCGTCTCACGTTTTGTCTTGCAATCATCTGTTGCTATTACTATAATTATTAATAATCTAAATAGCAAAGGAGTTCTGAGATGCCTGCTACAAAAAATGAACTGACTAAAGACCAGATCCTTCAATATTTACGTGAGCATAAAAAGGAATTGTATGATAAATATGGTGTCCAAAAGATAGGGCTTTTTGGTAGCTATGCACAGGATATCGCTGATGCTAATAGTGATATAGATATAGCTGTGGAAATAACTAAAAATAAAAAAACGCTTCACAATTTTCTGAGCTTAAAAAGGGATCTGGAAAAAATATTTGGCAAAGAAGTTGATCTGGGTATTGAAAATAATTTAAAACCCCTCATTAAGGAAAAAGTTGAGAGGGAAATTATATATGCCTAAAAGGGACATAAGACTTTTTCTCTTTGACATTAAAACCTCTGTAGACGCTATCCGGAGTTATGTTGAAGACATGAGCTATGATGATTTCATTGGCGACAGGAAAACTTACAATGCTGTAATTAGGGAGTTTGAAATTATAGGTGAAGCAGCAAAACGCTTACCTTCCGACCTGCTTTCAAAATACAATGAAGTGGAATGGAGAGATATAAAAGATTTCAGGAATCTGCTTATTCATGAATATTTTGGAGTTGATCTGGAAATTGTCTGGAATACTATATGCTACGACATTCCTCTACTAAAACGGCTTATAGAAAAAATTATTTCAGAAAACACCTGAAACCGACTCCTTCAACCCCCTCAACTTCCTCAACCGTCTTTACCCTTCCTCCTCGGCCCTTTGAACTGTGCAACCACAAATACCCTTGCAAATCTCCTCATTTCCATGTATTAACTGTACATGAAAGACAAACATGATCAATTCTTTAAACATGTGTTTAAGGATCCTGAGAATACCCGATCTGTCTTAGAGGAGTGGAATAGTTGAGGAGTAGAAGAGTGGATGATTAATAATGATAGAGTAAAATATGATTTTAGAAATTTGGAAGTCTGGAAATTGGCAAGAGATTTCCGCCAAGAACTGAAAAAATTATGCGACAATTTGCCAAAAGATGAGAAATATAGGTTAGCTGACCAACTAATCAGAGCATCGCGCTCAATAACTGCCAACCTTGCGGAGGGACATGGCAGATACCACTTTCAGGAAAATATTCAGTTTTGCAGACAAGCACGTGGTTCATTATTCGAATGCTTAGATCATTTAACTGTATGCTTAGAGAATGGTTATATCAAAGATAAAAAGTTTGTTGATTTAGAGACAAGTATTTATAACATTTTAAAAAAACTTAATGGATATATCAAATATTTACGGGATAAGAAGAATGAAAAATAACAACCACTCCACCACTCTTCAACTCTTCTCCTACTCTACTCTTCCATTATCCCACTACTCCACTTTTCCACTAATCTATGATGAGGGAGGTGACATAATGCCTGTCGCAGATTTGATAAGAGAAGAAGGTAGGAAAGAAGGCATTCAGATAGGCGAGCTGAAAGGCAAAGTCGCCAGCAAGCAAGAAACTCTTATCAAACAAATACACCTTAAGTACGGCATTACCGATGCTGAAAAAGACTTCATAAAGTCAGTTACCAATTTAGATAAATTGGATAAGGCTACTGAAGCTATTTTGTCTGAGAATAATAAAGAAAAGCTGTTGGACTTACTAAAGTAAAATTTCTCCACCTACACTTCGTAAGTGTAGGTGGGGCATGCTTTTCCCTTTTTTCTTGCAAACTGGATCGTATCTATTATATAACAGTATATGCCTAAAATAAACGATATCCATGACGGTACTTTTAAAGACATCCTGAAATACAAAGATACTGCAAAAAATCTTCTGAAGGTTACACTGCCAGAAGAGATATACAACAGTATAGATTTTTCAAAAGGTATTACGTCAGTAAATACTGAGAAAAGAGGGCTTAAGTATAAGAAGAAGCTGTTGGATGCAGCCTTACAGGTTACATTGAAAAACAATAAAGAGGCGCAGGCGTATTTTATTGTCGAACACAAGTCTAAATCATCTAAGTTTACTCCTCTTCAGATACTCAGTTATATGCTCTGTATTTGGGAAGACAATTATAATAAGGGGAAGGAATTAGAGTTTATTATCCCGATTGTATTTTATCATGGCAAAGGTAGATGGCCATATCCTGTTGATTTCAGAGATTTTATAAATGTAGAGGAAGCGTTAAGGAAGTACAGTTTGAATTTCCGTTATTTTTTATTTGACACGAATGATTGGGATGCAGAAGATCTTCGTAAGAAGAATATTCTTGATATGTTTTTCTATGCGTTTATATTGACATTTAAGCACATATTTGACAACGATTTGTTAGAATTAAAGAAGTCCGT
>JASMTO010000217.1:0-4814 GCA_041694215.1 bacterium | reverse complement strand
ACCATCACCTATAACCCAAAACCTATCACCCACCACCTTAACAACCTCAACAACTTTAATTACCACGCACACAAAATACGGTTAATATAATTTTTATTATCCACTATTAAAATACGGTATATTGAATAACTATCGTATAAAACTGTGTGCGCGGCTGGCGCCTCAACCACCCCAGTGAAATAGGCTTACGCATTTCACGGGGTAGGCCTCTAACAACCTCTAACTACCTCTAACTACCTCCAACTACCTCTAACCACCTCTATTTACTCATAACTGATCGATTTTTTGGGATCCGTCTGCCTTATCGTTTTTAAAGGTAGTATTCCAGCTATTATTACAAAGATTAGCAGAAACACCAATGTTGTGGATATACTAATCATATTCAAGTGAATACCAATACTCCATCCAAAGGAGATTGTGTTAACAACTTTTATAATTATAAAGCTGAGTATAAATCCCAGAATTACCCCATAAATAATTCCACTAAATCCTATAAAACTAGCAGAAATCATATAAATTTTTGTCAGAAATTTATTATTGGCACCTAAGTATTTCAGAATGCTGATCTCCCTTTTTCTTTCCAGAGCTACAGCGTAAAGCATATTGGCCACTCCGAGAAGTGAAATAATCAGTGCTGTCAGCTGAATGGCGTATGTTATATGAAAGCTGTTGTTGAAAATTCCCATTACTTTTTGCCTCAAAATGGTATTGTTCAAAATATCCAGCGTATATTTGCCTCCTAAGTCCTTTCTGATTTTTTCGATTACTTTTTCTGTGTCAGTGCCTTTTTTGAGAAAAATACTGAGCTGGGTGAAGGCTGTGGATCCCCAGTATTGTTTTTGGAAGGATTTGTCGAGAATGATAAATCCCTGTGTGGTGGAATAGCTTGTGAATACTTCACGGACTTTGAATTTTTTCTGCCCCGCAGGGGTATCTATTAGGATTTCGTCACCTTTTTCTATGCCGTGTTTTATTTTCAAATATTCTGAAATGGCAACGCTGTTTGTGACATTGTAATTTTCAATATTGTCATTATATCGTTTTACCACTTTTTCGTCTCCAAAACCGTATATAACATCCTCTCCCATAAATGTACCCTGCATCGCCGTAAAGGGGTTAAGTGCTTCAACTTCATCTAAATTTTTTATTATTGACAATACATTATCATCTATTGGTTCAAAACAGAAGTTAGATGAGCAGGAAGATAATTTTATGAAAATATCAGCGTTAAGATTCTTATCAATCCAATTTTTTAGCGATGTTTCAAAAGAGTTAATTAAAACCATCATGCTAATTATAAGAGCTGTGGACACAGTAACACTTATTAGTGCTATGGAAAATCTGTACAGGCTACTGTAAATATCTGCTGAGGAGATAATACCTGGAGCACGAAATATTTTTTTGAAAACATTTTGGCTTTTTTGCAGAAATTTTTCCAAATAATATGGTGCACCTGCTGCAAAACCGGCTAATATAAATAAAACACCGGCATAAGAAAAGACTGGCTGATCAAATATTTTCAGAAAATAATCAATCAGGCTGAAAAAGATTCCTGTTGCCACCAGGATTATACCCAATACAAAAGCGTTTTTGTAAAACTTTCGGTATCTCAGCTCAAAGGTTCCCTCCCTGACAGTTTCTGTGGGTTTTACTTTTGACGCTTCAACAGCTGGTAAAACTGCAGCCATAAGGGAAATTGCAATGCCGATAATAAAAGCAATAAGAGCATAATTGCTGAAAATAAATATCTCTTCAATAATAACAGGCTTAAATATTGTGGTTATCGTATCTTCCACCATTCTTGAGGAGTAAAGAGAAAGTATCTGCCCAATAAATAATCCTAAAAATGAGCCGATGACACCCAGGATTACTGACTGGACAATAAATATAAGAAGGATTTGCCATTTACCGGCGCCTAACGCTCTCAATATCCCGATTTGGGGGCGTTTTTTCACCACTGTAATAAAAATTGTATTGTAAAGCATAAAAAAGCCCACCAATATTGCAATGAAACTTATAAAATGCAGATTGAACTTAAACGATTCCAGAATGTCTTTTTCATTTTTGATAACACCGGCTTTGCTGAGCAAACGCACCGATTGTGGGAGAATTTTATTTAGTCTTTCAGTGTCATTGCTTTTTAAATCGATTCGGCTTAATTTGCCGAATATTGACAGTTTTTCCTGAAAGTTGCCAATATCCTGATATATGCCGGTGGGTATTCTCTCGGCAGTCAATATGCCTGCAACGATGTAATTTTCCTTTTTATTACTAACAATTAGGCTAAAATTATCCCCTTGCTTTACACCAATCCTTTTTGCAATATCATTTGTCAGGATGGCTCCACCAATATTGGTTAAGAAAACGCGTATATCGATTTCATCAGACGAAATACTAAGTCGGGATTGTTTGAAGGCTGAGAAGGGATCGATACCGAATAGATTGATACTGGTATCAGTTTCCTCATGCAGCCCGTTTGCTTTGATTATGGGTATCGGCTTGTAGTTGTGCTTTATTAATAATTCGTAAACGGACTCGTCAAAATATTTGCCAAATTTTGTCACAATCTGGAAATTTGTATCAGGATTGAGTTTTTTAATATCCTCTGTAAAGCTGTTAATGGCAGTCTGAGTGGTTGATAGGATAGATATAAACAGTCCAACGCCGAGTGCTACCCCAAAAATAGAAATAATACTGAAAAGTTTTTCCTCTTTCACGTTTCTAAACGTGATTACCGCGATTAATTTTAATGTATTCAATCGATGATCCTGCCGTCTTTGATTCTGATGATCCTCTCAGCTGAGGATGCTACATTTATATCGTGGGTTACCAAAAGGATTGTTACCTTTTTTCTCCTGTTTATCTCTTTTAAAATGGAAAGGATATTTTCTCCCGCCTCTGAATCGAGGCTTCCGGTGGGCTCATCAGCCAAAATTATATCAGGATTTTTTATCAAAGCCCGTGCAATGGCTACCCGCTGCTGTTCACCTCCGGAGAGCTGGCTTGCATATGAGAATTTTTTGTTATTGATATGAAGGGACGCGAGGAGTTCTTCTATCCTGTCTTGCTCTTTGAATCCTGCAATGAGAAGGGGGATTTGAATATTTTCATAAACGGTAAGATTATTAAAAAGATTAAAAAACTGGAAAACAAAGCCGACATGTTTTTTCCGGAAAAGTGTCTGTTCTTCTTCGCTGAAGCTATTTATTTCTTCATTGTTTACAATGACTTTTCCTGAGTCCGGTTTGTCCATTGCACCTATAATATTTAAAAGCGTTGATTTACCTGAGCCTGACGGCCCCATTATGGATAAAAACTCACCACTATCGACACGTAAATTTAAATTATCCAGTACGACATTGTTCCCATATTTTTTGGAGACATTTTCCAGCCTTATCATTATATCACCTTTTATTCCTACTATCCCATCACCTCAACAACCTCCAACTATCTCAACAACCTCCAACTACCTCAACTTAACACTTAATACTTAGCTCTTAGCACTAATATCACCTATCACCTAAAACCCAAAACCCACTAATACCCTGTCAATTCAATATATGCCTTTCCATTATCTGTACCACTTACACGGCAGGCCCCTTCCCAGTAATGGTTAAAGGTGGAATATCTTGCTATAAATTCCTGATTTTTCACATACGGCTCTATTGTTATATCGATATTGTTTTCAGGGATTATGATGTGCCACCCCACAGGATATTTGGAATCTGTGATTTCAGATTTGTAGTATTTTGTTATATCAAAAGAGATTTTACTGAAATCAAGTTGGTGTTTTTTGCCGTTTTTATCTATCATCACGGCGTATGAGCTCCTGGTTGGTTTTCCTTCTTTATTTCTTATACGGTAAATCATCAGTTCTCTATTGCCTTCAAGTATGATGGAAAACCAGTCCCAGCCTCCGATTTGATCCGCATTGTAATCAGAGTTGATTTCCCTGTCAAACCAACTTGTTCCTGAAACAGGATAATCTCGTCCATTAAGCGTAATGGTGCCCTTTGTATCCATTGAAGTAATGGAAAAATAAAGTGAAGCACATTCATCACAGCTGTACACTTTGTTGGAATAGCCTTTATTACCGTTTAAAATGGGCTTTTTTGTTGATTTCAAATCCAGTTTGATGGAGAATTTTTCAGCTTCCGCTTTGATGTGCATCTTGTCAATGTTTCCTTGTAATATATTGTTGTAAACAAATACGTTTAAGCTGGTGTCAGATGCTCCGGCAGCACCATAAGCACCCCGGGATATTTCCTCATCCATGTAATATTTATTTCCATCTATATCTGTTACAGCAAAATGTGATATATATAAATTATTTAATCCGAAAGCACTCCGGAACTTTTTCTTATTCACACCTATTGCGAAAAATGTAAGTTCATAGCCAAATTTCCTTCCGTCTTCCGTTTTAAGATGGCCTGTAAGATACCACCACTGGGAAACAAAATCATTTCTGTAATATAAGTCTTGTTCTAATTGAACAAAATCTTGTGGAGATAATTTTGTGTAATTTTCCGCGTAGGATGTGGCGGAGAAAAAGAAGGTGATTAAAATAATTATAAATTTTTCCATAATCTGCAAATATAAACAAAATGAACAAACAGTAAATAAAAAATCTTTCCTGGTGACAACTACGTGCATAATGTCATCCTCCGCCCTGTTAAACACTACCAAAGGTAATCCGTCTGCAAGGCGGGTTTAACAGGGCGATCGAAAAATGGACAAAAATGGGCAAAAATGGGGACAGGTAAATTATACTTGACTGGTTAAAGTGTTAAGAGAAAAAGAATAAGTTTTAATAG
>JASMTO010000216.1:0-2631 GCA_041694215.1 bacterium | reverse complement strand
GTATAGGTGATGGTGCAGGCATTACAAGAGGAATAATTCAAGCATCCACTTCCGGAATAATTGTAGCAAATGACATCATATCAAATAAATAAAGTATCAGGCACTTTTTTCCCGCATCTCGGCCATTTTAATCACTTTATTACGGAGCTGGAGAGCTATCTCTTCCATCTCCACATTTTCTTTTTCAGCTTCTTCTATAATAAACTGCATTAATTCATTTTTTTCTTTAGGATTTATAACACATTGGATAGAGATTGTGGAACTACATCTGCAATTTCTCAAAGCAATGACATCCTTATACTCTTTAAAATTAATTAACTGCAGACTATTATTCTTTGAATGGTTAGGTAATGACGTATTTTCCAAAAATTCACTGAATGTCTCAAATATTCTACCACAACAACTGCATTTTTTGGGAAACTGATTTTCACACGATTCCAATATTATCTCAGCAAATTTATTCTTTCTTTTGTTCATCTAATATCTCCTATCCTAAATATTAGAGCTAATCTAAACAACAAAAATAAAAAAGCAAGACATTTGTTTAATTAATATAATTTTATATTAAAAACTTAGTATCACTTCTTAGACTGTTTTGCACTTGATTTTGTCATCACGGTGGCGTCAGCCTGTGGCAATCTCAAGCCCCATATACTAGATTGCTTCGTCGTTAAAATTTCTTTGCTTGACTTAAAAAGTATAAATTGGCATATTCCTGAAATATTTAGTCATTATTATCCCACTACGGTGCATATGAAAAGAATATTTCTCTATACAATTCCTGTACTCATGGGCTACCTTCCTCTTGGAATAGCCTACGGAATCCTGGCTGTTGAAAGTGGCGTACCCTTTACTGCTGCAATATTCATGAGTATAATTGTTTTTGCCGGATCAGGACAATTTTTAGCTGTATCGCTTTTGAGCGCACATGCGGGATATTTTGAAATTGCGGTAAGTTCTTTTCTTTTAAATTTAAGACATTTTTTTTATGGAATCACAATAATGGATGAACTGAAACATTTCGGATTAAGAAAATACTATATTATCTTTGGTCTGACTGATGAAACATTCGCTCTTTTAAAAACATGGCGGGGAAATGGCAAAAACAAGGAAAGTGTATATTTCAAAATAGCTCTTTTGGATCACTTATACTGGATAACAGGAAGCATAATAGGAGCAACAATGGCTTCCACCATCACATTCAATTCAACCGGCATTGAATTTGCTCTTACCATCCTGTTTGTTGTATTAACTATAGAATTACTAAGACAGCAAAAAAATTACAAAACATTCTTTATAGCAATAGTTATTGGTATTCTTTCTCTCATTTTTATCCCCCCATCCAAAATGCTGTTAACCTCTCTTACTGCAGGTATTATAGTACTTTTTTTCATGAGGGGCATTATCAATGAGTAATAGCTATTTGTATCTATCAATCTTGTTTTGTGCGTTGGCCACATTTTTGACCAGGGTACTGGCTTTTATATTATTTTCAAAAACCGGGGAAAGTCCCACTCTCAATTATTTAAAAAGACATTTACCCGTAATGATCATGACAATTCTTATTTTTTATGGTTTGTCCGGCAGCAACCTGAAAGCAACGTATGCCATACCGGAGGTTGCCGCAATAATGCTTTCAGTGCTTTTGCATTTAAAAACAAAAAATGCGTTGATAAGCATCTTCACATCAACCATATTTTATATGATAATGCTCCAGTCACTTTTTGCCTGATAAGCAGAAACGCAGAAAATATTCAGGGGATCAAAATTCAATGTCCAAAACGTGAAACGTGAGGTGTAAGACGCGAAATGTGAAAGGTAAGGTGATGTGAAATGTAAGATGTAAAATGTGAAACTTGTCCTGTTAAACACTGCCGTAGGCAGTTAGCCCGAAAGGGCGGATTTAACGGGATGTAAAACGTGAAACGCACTAACTCCTCTACTCTTCCACTACTCAATAAGCTATTCAACCTTTTCAACCATTCCAACCTGTTTCCCCTTAGCCCTTGTTCCCTTAAATAGGTCTCTCTACCTCTACCTTTACTTTAAAACTTAGCACTTAGCACTTAACGCTAATATTAATACTAAAAAATTGATCCGTTTATTATCATTTATTCATCGAATCTAAAAATTCTTTGTTTGTTTTTGTTCCTTTTATTTTCTCCAACAAAAACTCCATAGCATCAACAGGATTCATATTACTCAGGAACCTACGCAATATCCATATCTTGTTAATTTCATCTTTACCCAATAACAATTCTTCCCTTCTGGTGCTTGATCTATTAATATCAATTGCAGGGAAAATACGTTTTTCCACAAGTCTTCTATCCAGATGCACTTCCATGTTTCCTGTACCCTTAAACTCCTCAAAGATAACTTCATCCATCCGGGAACCGGTATCCACTAGTGCAGTAGCTATAACAGTTAGACTCCCCCCCTCTTCAATATTTCTTGCTGCGCCAAAAAACCTTTTGGGCTTATGTAGCGCGTTAGCATCCACACCACCCGACAAGACTTTACCACTGGGCGGCTCAATAGAGTTATAAGCTCTGGCAAGTCTTGTGATACTGTCAAGAAGGATACAAACGTCTCTGCCCTGTTCCACCATTCTTTTAGCTTTATTCATCACCA
>JASMTO010000215.1:0-4304 GCA_041694215.1 bacterium | reverse complement strand
ACAAAGTGGATTCAATTGTTCAAAGATATTTTTTTATAGGATTAATTGTTACAATATACAAGTGGAAATTGTGTTTAAAAAAATATTAAAAAAATTATATATAATAATTAAGATTTGTTTATAAGTATGTTATAAGACAACAGGCGGATTAAATAAAGAATTTATAATTTTGCCGCCTGTTGAAAAAGTGTTAAAAAATTTATTCCTCGTTATCTTCGACGTCTTTGCCGAAAAGCTCATCAATAATTTCATATGCATTACATGCGCCCTCTTTCTGAATGATTGCTGAAGAGAGGAAAACATTTTTCGGCTCCATATCCGACGTTAAATCAAATATTTTTTTGTAACAATCCATTTGGCTTTCTGTCATAACTTCAGTCTGTTCTTCCTCCACAGCGGTTATTGCCGGTACAGAATCACTTCTGAAACCGTCAGTAAGGAATAAAAGTAATATGACAAGAATAAAGAGAATTATAGAGGCAGGTAAAAAAATATTAAAAATGTTACCGTTGCCCTTTTTTTCAAACTTTGTGAGTAAATCATTGCCCCAGTTATCAATTTTTTGGGATATTTTTTCATAATAACTGCTGCTTACCGATTCTTCAAATTCTTCCTCTTCAATCTCATCGAGATATTCGAAAAATTTCCTTCTTATATACGGAGTAAGCCCTTCGTCCAGACTTTCCTCTTCACGCTTTTTTTCGTGTTCAGCGGCAAGTTCAGAGATTTTGCCCTTTATTACCGTTTCGTTGAGTTTGTTTTCCTCACATGCAGTCAATATTTCTTCGGCCAGCTTTTCCGAAATATCAAATTCTTTGGCAAAAGACTTTATTTTTTCCTGATCCATTAGTGCACCTCCTGTATTTAAAAAAATATATCATAAATTTAGATATTTCTGCAACATCTTATCTTGAGCATTTGGAGTTAATCATCTATAAGTATAACCGATTATAATATATATTTATCCAAAGAGGTTTTTAAAATTTTATGATGTTGTTAAATTCAACCCCACTTTATTTGGGGACAAGCGGTTACAAATATGACGACTGGATGGATGTTTTTTACCCTTCCGGTACTTCACACTATAATATGCTGGAGTACTATACAAAACATTTTAATCTTATAGAAATAACATTTACCTTTTATAAAATACCATATGCCAAAACAATGCAAAGTATATTAGCAAGAACTCCGGATAATGTGTGTTTTTCTGTAAGAGTTCATAAAAATTTGTTGCGCGGCAGAAATACGAACAAAGAGCTTAATGATTTTATATACGGTTTAAGCCCTCTTTTAGAAAGCAATAAGATTAAAGCGTTTTTTGCCGACTACAACTATAAATTTACCTCATGCAAGGCAAATATGCATATTATTAAGGATTTGGCCGAAAAGCTGCCTGCCGGTATCCCTTTTTTTACTGAACTTCCAAGCAGTACATGGTACAAGGAACGATATATTGAGGAGTTCAAGGAAAACAGAATAGGCCTGATCGGTCTCCATATGCCCGAAATGGCAGGTCTTGCGCCTTTTTATCCTGTTAGTACTAACTATTTTACTTATCTTCGGCTTTATGGCAAAAGCAGGCTCTGGGTTGTCCCGGAGGACAAAGTTACTGATTACAGGTATAAAAATGATGAAATCAAAAAAATACTCAACAGGTGCATAGATGCAAGTGTTCTCAGTAAAGAGATTTTTATCAGTTTTTGCAATGTAACAAATGGTAATGCTGCAGTAAATGCCCTGGATACGAAAAAAATTGTGGAAAATGAATTTTAATTTAACGAAAGTATTTATCCTCTTTTTTAATATTGATTTCATGACTTCCTGAAAACATTATATAAATGTTCTTTGAAATTTTGAGTGCGAATTTTTAAATTTTTTTCAAAAATCAGAGTAAAAAAATTGACCTGTCTTAAACTATTCCAGCCTTGAGAGTAAGTTAAAAAATGTAAATAAATCCTTGACATATTGAGTTAGTCTTTTTATTTTTACTTTAGCACTCAGTAAGGGAGAGTGCCAACAAATTTTTGTAATAACAACGGGAATGTTGATGAATATTAAATTATCCGATAGAGAGGAAACAGTACTTAGGGTTATTGTTGATGAGTACATCAACAGCAGTCAGCCTGTGGGTTCCAGGTATGTTTCAAAAACAGGGTTTCTTAGTTTAAGCCCTGCCTCTATAAGAAATATCATGAGTGACCTGGAAGACAAAGGCTACATAATACAGCCCCATACTTCCTCAGGCCGCGTTCCCACTGATACAGGGTTTAAATATTATATAGATAAATTTATCGCTATCTCCAACAATGATCTTCAGGATCTGCAAAATGAGTTCCGGGATCTTAATGATGTAAATGTAAGAAGTATTTTTGACAGTATAAGCAGAAAGCTCGGGGATCTTACGCATTCCATCGGATTTGTTATATCTCCCAAGCTTAACACTATGTACCTCAAGCACATAGAATTCATAAGGCTTAATTCCGATACCGTATTGACGGTAATTGTTACAAAATCGGGTATAGTGCATAATATGCTTATGAATATTGATGAGTCGATCAAGGATAATGACCTGGTAAGGGTCGCTAATTATCTGAACGATAAATTTAAGGACAAAACGCTTCTGGAAGTTAAAGAGCAGCTTGTTACTGAAATGAGAGATAAAAAGGATAAGGTTAATGAGCTGACCGAAAAGGTTATGAAAGTCAGCCAGAATCTTTTTAACGATGCCGATTTCGGTTCGGAAATCATTTTACACGGAACGTCCAACATAATCGGACAACCTGAGTTTAAAGATACGGAAAAACTTAAAGATTTTTTAAAGGCGTTTGAAGAAAAACACTTTGCTTATCAGATTCTTGAAAGATGTATGCGTGAAAATGGGGTGAAAATTTTCATAGGCTCAGATTTGGGCTCAGATAGCGTGGAAGAGCTGGGGCTGGTTACTAAACCCTATCTCAGAGACGATAAAACGATAGGAACATTAGGGGTCATCGGGCCGAAAAGGATGAAATACCCCGAAGTTATACCTATAGTGGATTTTACTGCGGAAATAATAACAAATTTATTAAAAAAACTCGGAGGAAGCAATGACAAATAAAGAAGAAGAATTTGTTAAGAAGGATAACGAAGAAGAAAAACAGGAACAGGGTGAAAACAATCAAGACGGGGCAGTTGCTGAGAAAGCCCCGGAGAATGAGGATAAACAGTCTGATAAAAAGGAGAAAGATGAGGAGGTTGAGATTCTGAAAAAGGATAAGGAAAAACTTGCAAAAGAACTTCAGGAAGCCAAAGATAAAGTTTTACGTATTTCTGCTGATACGGATAATTACAGAAAACGGCTGGCCAAAGAGTCTGACGACAAGGTGAAATATGCCAATCAGGGGTTGATCCTTGAGCTGCTTAACGTAGTGGACCATCTTGAAATGGCTTTGGAGCACAGTGCGGAAGATTCTAATGTTGAGGCTTTAAGAGACGGCGTGGAGCTTACATTAAAACAGTTTAAAGATGTTCTCAAGAAATACGGAGTTGAAGAGATAAAAGCCAAAGAAGGAGACACCTTTGACCCCAACGTTCATGAAGCAATGATGCTGGATGAGCGTCATGATCTTGATAATAACTGTATTTCAACTGTTATGCAGAAGGGTTATAAACTTCATAACAGGGTAATACGATCAAGCAAAGTCAGAGTGAACAAGAAAGAAGAAAAAAATAATACACAGGAGGAAAATAATGAGTAACACAGGTGGAAGAGTTATAGGAATTGATTTGGGTACCACTAACTCTGTTGTTTCGATAATGGAGGGTGGTCAGCCTAAAGTGATAGTTAACGCTGAAGGAATGACAACAACACCTTCGGTTGTAGCCTTTACAGACAGTGACGAAAAACTTGTGGGAATGCTTGCCAAAAGGCAGTCTATTACGAATCCCACTAATACGGTATTTAGCATCAAAAGGCTGATTGGTAGAAAGTATGAGGCCAAGCAGGTGGAGAAAGCAAAAGATATTCTCCCCTACAAAATTGTTCCTGCAGATAATGGAGATGCATGGGTTGAGGTGAAAGATAAAAAATATGCTCCCCAGGAAATTTCCGCTATGATTCTGCAGAAACTCAAAAAAACGGCTGAGGAGTATCTCGGCGAGACGGTAACAGATGCCGTAATCACGGTTCCTGCATACTTTAACGATGCTCAGCGTCAGGCTACAAAAGATTCCGGTAAAATAGCTGGACTCAATGTTCTCAGAATTATTAATGAGCCTACTGCTGCATCTCTTGCATACGGACTTGACAAGAAAAATGATGA
>JASMTO010000214.1:0-32214 GCA_041694215.1 bacterium | reverse complement strand
TTTTATCTTGTGGGAACAATGGAAGAAGCAAAACAAAAAGCTGAGCAGCTTAAGACAAGAGGATAATTATGGCTGAAAAGCTAAAACTGGAATTGGTTTCCCCGGAAAGGAAACTCTTGGATATTGAAGTTGATGAGGTAGTTGCTCCTGGTGTTGAGGGGGATTTTGGTGTTTTGCCGGGGCACACGCCATTTCTGACAGCTCTGAGCATTGGTGAATTAATTTACAAAAATGATGGGAATACCGAGTATGCTGCTATTGACAGAGGTTTTTTAGAAGTTAATGAAGATAAAGTCATAGTTTTGGCTGAAAGTGCAGAACTGGGGCGTGAAATTGATTTGGAAGAGGCTATACGCCGGAAAGTTGAAATAGAACAGGCTCTGAATGAATCAAGGAAAGCAGATTCCGATCAATTTGTAAAAATGGAGGCGGAGCTGAAAAAAGAGCTAATGCGGGTTTCCATTGCGGAGAAGTACAAGTGAAGGTAGTTAGAGGTATTTGAGGTCGTTAGAGGTATTTAAGGCAGTTGAGGTAGTTGAGGTTGTTATGGGTTATAACGTTGAACATTGAACCTTGAACGAGCGTTGCATCGAGCACATAAAGCTTATGTGCTTGGCTTGGTAGTTAGAGGCATGCCCTGGGGAAGAATGGAGGAGTGGTGTATCAGTGCTAAGTGCTAAGTGTTAAGTGTTAAGTTTACCCTGTTAAATGCCATAGGCAATCAGCGAAGCTGATATTTAACAGGGTGCTAAGTGGTAAGTATTTTGGCGTTGGTTATAGTAGGCCTAAATAGAAAGGAAGGGTAACCCCCTTCCTTTTTGCAAAAGCGTTTTTTACCACATTAAATACTCTTGAACGTTATATTATATACGATGACTCAATATAGCGATCTTATTCCAAAATGTCATTCCGAGCGAAACGAAGTGAAGCCGAGGAATCTCAACATTGAACCCAGTTAAATTCGGTTTCGTCTGGCTGCCTTTGGCATCATTTAATATGGTAAATGCCGTATGCAGTTAACGGAAATGAATTTTTAATATGGCAAGAAAAGCTGAGGGATCCAACCCTATATACTAGCAATTTCTGCGTTTCTGCTTAGTTGCACACTGTAATCAAACATTCAAATCTTTTATCCAACAAAAATTTTAAAAGGGATAACTCATTCATATTATAAGACTATTTTTCTAATTACTTTTATCCTGATAATATAGTTGCAATTAGCCTTGACAGCCTTTGGAACATTCATGTATTATTTGTCATAAAATGTCATATATTGGTATATAATGTTATGAAAACTCCAACAAGTTTTAAGGGCAAAAGCCATCATACGGTTAATGAAGCAGGAAGGGTGAGTATCCCTTCTAAATTTCGAGATGTCCTTAAAACGAAATATGGAGATGAATCGCTTACGTTAGTTACTTTGGGCAGTCATATCGCTGCTTTTCCAACTAAAGAATGGCAAAAGCTGGAAGAAACATGGGAGACTAATCCCCCCAAGGATAGTAAAGGGAAAAAATTTTTAAGGTATCTTTATTCCACTGCTGAAGACTGCACAATTGATAAGCAAGGAAGGATTTTAGTGCCTAATATGCTTAGGGAATCCACAGGCTTGAATAGTGAATGTGTAATTGTTGGGCATATGAACAAGATAGAGATATGGCCCAAGGATAAGTGGGAGAAAGAGTTTGAGGATATTAATGTAAAAAATCTGTTCGATTCAATTAGTGAAGAATTTCCGGAACTAAATTTATAAACTCGGTGAGTGATGCATAAAGCTGTTTTGACAAACGAACTAATAAAATATCTGAAGATAAATCCGGACGGCATTTATGTGGACTGTACCGGAGGTGGAGGGGAGCATGCTAAACGTGTCCATGAACATTTATCAGAAAAAGGTCGTTTGATTATTTGTGACAGGGACAGCGATGCTGTGAAACGTTTGAAGGATTTGTTTAGCTCATACGACAATATTGATATTGTTAGAAGCAATTTTGCAGAAATTGATGCTGTGTTGAATAGCTTCGGCATTAAATACGTTGACGGGCTTTATGCCGACTTTGGACTATCAAATTTTCAACTTACTGATGAATCAAGAGGGTTTTCGTTTAAAAGGAATGGTTTTTTGGATATGCGTATGGATCAGAGTGATGGTATTACAGCATATGAAGTGGTTAATAATTTTCCTAAGGAGACCATAGCCAATATTTTGAAGAAGTATGGAGAAGAACCTTTTGCCGAAAGGATTGCGGAAAAAATAGTACAGGAGAGAGTTATTAACAAAATAGAGAATACTCTCCAGCTGGCAAATGTGATTTCAAAGGCTGTACCTAAAAAATTCCATAAATTAAACCAGCATCCGGCTACCAAAAGCTTCCAAGCAATACGAATTTTTATCAATAAGGAGCTTGAATCTATAGAGTCACTGTTAAATAAAATCGATAAAATTGTTATAAAGGGTGGTCGTGTGGCTTTTATTTCTTTTCACTCCCTTGAGGACAGGCTTGTGAAAGATATGCTTAATTACTACCAGAAAGACTGCATTTGCCCACCTGAGTTTCCCGAATGCCGCTGCGACAAAGTGCGTGTTTTCAAAATAATTAATAAAAAACCTATAGTCCCCACAAAAGCTGAGATAGAAAAAAATCCTTTGAGTAGAAGTGCAAAACTAAGGGTTGCGGAGAAGGTGATATGAAAGGGATTTCTTCTGTGTCAAAAGAACATCCTTTAACATTTGGTATTGGTTGGGTGCTTAAAATATTGCTGGTTGCTACACTTCTCTTGTTTATTGTTGTGGTGAAATATAAATATATCAATATGGGGTATGAAATATCCCGTTTATCTGCGGAAATGGAGGAAAAAGAGTTGACGTACCAAAAATTGCTTGAGGAGAAAATATCTATTACCCAGAGTGATCAGTTGTACGAAGCAGCGAAAAAAATGAAACTGACATTTCCCGATCACAAAAAGGTGTTTTATGTGGAATGAAAGGTTTAAACTATCTTTTATTATCACTCTGTTTGGGCTGATAATCGTAACAATTGTCGGCCGGTTGGTATATTTACAGATATATAAGCATGATGACTTGAACAGATATGCAGAAAACCAGTCGGTGAAGTCTGTTTCAATTCATGAAAATAGAGGACCAATTCTTGACAAAACGGGAAAACGGTTAGCGATGAATAAGAAAACTGCATCCCTTTACGTTTACGGAAGTGAGATTGACGATCCTTACAGAATCAAACTTATCCTAAGGGACTATGGACTGAAAATGAATGACAGGGATTATAATAATTTACGTAGAAATAGTGGTTTTATATGGATAAAACGCAATATAGATATTGAAAAAGCAGAAGCAATTACCCGAAGATATCCTTATATCAACTTTGTACTGGAAGAAAACAGAATTTATCCGGAGGGAGAAAATTTAGCAAAAATTATTGGCTTCACAGGTGTTGACAATCAGGGGTTGAGTGGAATCGAGTTTTTTATGGATGAATATTTACGTGGTCAAAAGAAAAATCTGATTTATTTGCGTGACAGTATGAATAGACCGATTTTGCTTGAAGATAAAGAGTTTGCATCTGAACCTTCATCTAGTGTTCAGCTTACAATAGATAAAGATATGCAAGAGATAGCAAGTATTATCTTAAAAGAGGATATGACGCGTTTTGGTGCAGCCAAAGGTTTTGCAGCCGGGATGGATGTGAAAACAGGGGCAATACTTTTTAGTACTTCATACCCTTCGTATATTCCAGAAGATTTTCAAAATTTTCCTAAAAAATACTGGAAAAGTATGCTAAACAGCTATCTCTTTGAACCGGGGTCAATTTTTAAGGCTTTTACTTTTGGCTTCTTGCTGGAGGAGGGGCTGTTTGATCCTGGAAAAGAGGTAAACTGTGAAAATGGGAAATATGTGGTCTACAACCATGTATTTAATGATGTCCATAAGTACAAAAAACTTTCATCAGAAGAGGTGATTGTAAACTCAAGTAATATTGGTACTATAAAACTGATGGAAAATGCTTCCAATAGAGAATTTTATGAATTTTTAGACAATGCAGGGATAGGCAAACCTATTGCAATAGACGGAATTCCCAGTGAAAATGGAATGCTGCGCTCTCCAAACAAATGGTCCGGTTTATCCAGACCTTCTATATCTATAGGCCAGGAGATCCTTGTTACCCCCCTTCATATACTGCAGTATTATGCAGCCATTGCTAATGATGGCGTATTAGCACAACCTTTTATTATAAAAGCTGTGCGACATAAAAATAAAATCCATAAACGGAATATAGAAAAAAAACGTATTTTGGATGAAGAGTCTGCAAAGCAGTTACAATACCTTTTGCGAAAAGTTGTTACAGAAGGGACAGGGAAAAATGCACAAAGTGATTATGTGCAGATTGCTGCAAAGACGGGAACAGCACAAAAATATAATATTCAGAAAAAAGGATATTCCTTTAAAAATTATGTGGCAAGTTTTGTTGGTTTTTTTCCATATTCATCTCCTGAAATAGCGATGATTGTTGTTTACGATTCGCCGAAGACATCTATTTATGGTGGTTCCACTGCAGCTTTTACTTTTAAGTCTATAGCGGAGCAGATTATGATAAATAAAGGCTATAATATTAAACGGTTGAGGGCTGAAATTGAAACTGAAAAATCTTCTTAAAGGCGTGAAAATCAAATATGCAGATGCTGGTGCGTTGGAATCTTCAGTGGAAGATATCTCATTTGACAGTAGGTGTTTGAAGAAAGATTCTGTTTTTGTGGCATACGGAGGCACGGATACTGACAGCCACCAATTCATAGAAGATGTTAAAAAGAGTGGTAAAGTAGCTGTTTTTGTTACGGAAAAGCCTGTTGAAGGGGCATTGAGTGTCGTGGTGGATTCCGGGAGAAAGGCACTTGCACTTATGTCAAAATCGTTTTTTGGCGTAGACGATAGTAAGCTTATTAAAATTGCAGTTACAGGGACAAACGGAAAGACAACGGTTAATTATCTTTTGGAGAGTATTTTCACAGCCTGTGGTTACAAAACAATAAAAATAGGGACTACTGAGTATAAAATCATTGATGAAGTTATTAAAGCTGATACAACCACCCCTTCAGCGTATGATTACTACAGGATGTTATCCAGAGGGCTGAAAAAAGGGGCAAAAGTCCTTTGTATAGAAGCATCCTCCCATGCTCTAATGCAACACAGACTTTACGGCACAAATTTTGATCTTGCTATATTTACTAATTTAACAGGAGACCATTTGGATTATCACAAAACGATGGAAGAGTATTATAGTGCCAAAAAACTTTTATTTTGCAGCGAGTATTCAAAAAAATGTCTTATAAATATTGACAGCGGTTATGGGAAAAGACTGCTTGATGAATGTGAAATAGATACTTTTACTTATGGCATTGAGGGGAAAGCCAACTTTATAGGAATGAATTTAGAGAGCAGTTTGGATGGTGTATGTTTTGATATAAAAGCTGATAAACTTGCAAAAATTCGCTCAAATTTGGTGGGCACACATAATGTTTATAATATCCTGGCAGCTGTTGCGGCTGCAGATATTCTCAATATGGATATGCATAAGATTGTTGACGGTGTTGAAAAACTGAAGAATGTGCCTGGAAGGCTTGAAAAATTGGAAATTAAGGGCAGATATTTTTTTGTGGACTATGCACATACGGATGATGCTTTGGAAAATGTGCTCAAATCACTGTATTCTTTGAAGAAAAATAGGATAATAACAGTTTTTGGATGTGGCGGGAATAGAGATAAGACAAAGAGGCCCAGAATGGCCAGGGCATCAGAAAATTATTCCGACGTCATTATTATAACAAGTGATAATCCGAGAAAAGAGGACCCCCTTGAGATTATAAAAGATATAGAAAAAGGGTTTAGTAGCAAATCATCCTATGAGGTTGTTGTTGATCGCAGGGAAGCTATTCGTTACGCGTATGAATTGTCAGAGGAGGGTGATATCATTCTTGTTGCCGGGAAAGGGCATGAAAATTATCAAATACTTAGAAATAAGACCATACATTTTGATGACAGAGAGGAGATTTTAAATCTTGAAAAAGGAGAAAGCCGTGCTGGTGTGTGAGCCTCTTGATATTTTTGAAAATATTTTAGAATGCCATTTATCTACTGTGCAAGTACATTTTAGGAATGTGGAAATTGACAGTAGAAAAGTGGGTTATTACGACATATTTTTTGGTATAAAAGGTGAGCGTTTTGATGGTAACAGATTTGCCAAAGAGGCTATTGAGAAAGGGGCATCACTTGTCATAATGGATGATCAAGAAGCTTTTTATTCCCTTATGTATCCTAAAAAAATCCTTGTTGAAAACAGTGAAGAGGCTCTTGTCCAACTGGGTGAGTATATGCTGTCAAGATATTCAGGGATAAAAATAGCTGTTACTGGTAGCGCCGGGAAGACCAGCACAAAGTCCATGATTAGGAATGTTCTCGATCAGAATTTTAGAGTGTATGAGTCGTATAAAAATTTTAACAACAGATTGGGTGTTGCATATTCTGCTGCCAACCTGGATTTGGAGGCAGAATATGCAATATTTGAGCTCGGGACTAACAGTATGGGGGAGATTTATAAGCTTGCTGAATATGTGCAGCCGCATATGGCGGTAGTAACTAATATTGGACGTTCTCATATTGGTAATTTTGGAAGTGTTGAAGCCATAGCAAAGGAAAAATTGAGCCTTATAAAGCAGATGTTTTTATCCGTAGGAAAACAGGAAGGGATCTCTGTTTTTCTCCATGAAAGCTGTAAGGATTATTTTGATGAACTGAAAATTCTTTCTGAAAATAACAAACATTCTAACTTTATCTTTTTTGGTTTGAATAATGATAGTGATATGAAGATTTCCAGATTTTTATATGATAATAACCTTAGCTACGATGTTATCTATAAAGGGAAAATATATAATTTTGAACTGAGGCATATTTATAGACATTTTGCCGTTAACTCACTTGCCGCAATCGCAATAGGTATAGAATTAGGTCTTAGCGAGTCAGATATCAGAAAGGGTCTTATGGAATTTATACCTCTTGAAGGCAGGGGGGCCTACCTTTCTGTTGATAACAATTTAAAACTTATTGACGATACATATAATGCCAGCTTTGAATCTGTTATGTGTGCAATTGAAGATTTAAACGGTGCGGCTTGGCAACATAAGATAGCTGTTTTGGGAGAAATGGCTGAGATTGAGGGTTATGAGGACGAATTTTACAAGAAGCTGTATGAAAAAGCTTTATCATATAAGGATATCCAGTTTTTTTTAGTGGGTGAGGAGTATTCAAGGTTTGATAATGCCGCAAATATTTCAGTTTACAATTCCAGAGAAGTATTTGGAGATATTGTCAAATCAGTGGAAAGTGGTTTGATTCTTATTAAGGCAGCAAGAAGTAAAAAATTTGAAGATCTCGTGGAGATATTCAGGGAGAAGAAAAAAAGTGCTGTATAACTTATTATATCCGCTAAGTGAATATTTTGTTTTATTTAATGTTTTCAAATACATTACGTTTCGTACTGCATATGCTATTCTCACTTCACTTCTTATAAGTCTTTTTGTTGGAGGTTATCTCGTAAAAACTCTTGAAAAAATGCAACTTTCACAGAGATCCAAAGGATATGAGCCGGAAAGGCATAGACAAAAGGAAGGCACTCCCACCATGGGGGGGATTATGATAATAATGTCTGCACTCATTTCAACCATACTTTGGGCTGATATGACCAATATATATGTATGGACAGTACTTTTTGTTTTTATTGTTACGGGAGCTGTTGGCTTTGTTGATGATTATATAAAAACCGTAAAGAAAAATCCGGAAGGTATGAAGCCACGTGTAAAATTTATATTACAGTTATTGATAGCATTTGTGGGGGTTACCATTGTATTGATGGCAGACAGTTCTGATGTTTCCACAAAACTTGCTTTCCCTTTCTTTAAAGAGCTGGTTTTGGATTTGTCATTTTTTTATATAATTTTTGCAATGTTTGTTGTTGTTGGTACGTCTAATGCAGTGAATTTGACCGATGGCTTAGACGGACTTGCTACTATGCCTTCGGTTATTGCGTTTGGTACTTTTATCCTGTTTAGCTATGTCACTGGCCATGTCCAGTTTGCAGAGTATTTGCAGATTTTGTACGTGCCTGGGGCAGGGGAACTGGCTGTTTTCTGCGGTGCGATGTTGGGAGCTGGTTTAGGTTTTCTGTGGTATAATACGTTTCCTGCTTCTGTTTTTATGGGGGATGTGGGGAGTCTGTCCATAGGTGCAGCCCTTGGTATGGTTGCTGTCATTACCAAACATGAAATAGTACTTGCAATAGTGGGAGGTGTTTTTGTTATTGAAACGATATCCGTTATTATGCAGGTGGGATTTTTTAAAATGACTAATGGTCGGAGGCTTTTTCGGATGGCACCTATACACCACCATTTTGAGCTTAAAGGGTGGGAAGAGCCAAAAATTATAGTGAGATTCTGGATTTTGGCTTTTATGCTGGCAATAATCGCGATAAGTACGCTTAAGCTAAGGTGATATAATATGAGATTAGCCATACTCGGATACGGTATAAGTGGAAAAGCAGCTGAACGGTTGATAAAACAAAAATATGATGCTGATAGTATTACCATATTCGATGATAAATTAAGTGAATTTAGCGATATAAATGAATGTAGATTTCAGGATTATGACCGTGTGGTGATGAGTCCCGGAATTGCGCTTTCTAAAATAAATGGGGTTGATTATCCGAAAATTACCAGTGAGTTGGAGCTTGCTGCTGAGAATATTGGGAAAAATGCAAGTGTGATCGGTATAACTGGAACCAATGGTAAATCCACAATTACGCATCTTACCACACAAATACTGAGAAATTATGGGATTAAGGCAGTTAGCTGTGGCAACATAGGCAAAACATTGAGTGATGCAGTTATGGAAAATGACTACGACATGTATGTTGTAGAGCTTAGCAGTTATCAAATCGATCTTCTTCATAATTTTAAGTTGGATGCTTTTTGTATTAGCAATATTACACCAGATCACATGGAGCGTTACGGAAATTATGACAGATATGTTAGATCGAAGCTCAAAGGGGTAATGTTTTGCAATCCTGCCTCTGTATATTTACCCAATGATAATCTTTTTCAAAATTATGAATTGCCTGAAAGTATCAGGTATATTGATAGCACGTTTGGATCATACCCGGTGCTGTCTGGCAATATTATGGATTTTGGAGATTTTAGGGTGGATATTTCCGTGTTTAATTTTATAGGTAGACATAACCTTGTAAATCTCGCTTTTTCACTTTCTTTGGTATCTTCAGTAGTTTCTTTAAGTGGAGATGTTTCTGTTTTAATTAAAGATCTTAGCCCGTTGGAACACAGGTTGGAGAAATTTGCTGTAACGGGCGGTGTGAATTATATAAATGATTCAAAAAGTACCAATGTAGAATCTGCAATGACTGCATTAAATGCGTTTGAAGCTAACCTTGTTTTTATTATGGGGGGTAGGGCTAAAAAGGATGACTATTCTCAACTGGTGGATTTAATAAATAAAAAAGTAAAAAAACTTATTCTTTACGGTGAAGCAGCAGAACAAATCTTTAATTCGTTAAAAAATACATTAACGGTGGATTGCGTGCTGTTTGATAGTCTGGCAAAGGCGACAGATTACGCGATAAGTGTTGCTGAAAAAGGAGATTATGTAATGTTGTCCCCGGGGTGCTCAAGCTTTGACAGTTTTAGCAATTTTGAAGAGCGGGGGCGCTTTTTTAAAGACAGGGTTCACGCTTTTTTAAAAGAGAGGACTGTGAATGTTTGAGTATAAAGATGAGCGTTTTTACCTATTTATTATTGTAAGCCTTTTACTTATTACCGGCCTTGTTTTTATATTTTCAGCCGGTTCGCTGCAGGCTGTCAGAATAGGAAAACCGGAATATTTTTTCTTTTATAAGCAAATAATTTCTATACTTGTCGGATTTGTACTTATGTATATAAGTTATTCTACACCACTGGACATGTACCGTAATTTTGTTATTCCTTTGTATTTTTCTACATTGATACTTCTTTGCATTGTCTTTTTATTCCCAGAAGTAAATGGTTCACACAGATGGATTTCTTTGCATTATGTAAGTTTTCAGCCTTCTGAGCTTGCCAAGTTTACAGTTATTTTATACCTGGCACATTATCTTGATAAAAAGGATGAAAGGATAAAAGATTTTGCAAAGGGGTTTCTTCCTGCAAGTATCATGCTTGGGATACTTGTTTCCCTGATCCTCTTTGAGCCGGATTTCGGTACTGCATTTTTGATTATCGCAGTTTCGGCGACACTTTTATTTGTGGGGGGGATGAATATTAAGCATGTTGCAGCAGGTATTGCATTTGCTGTACCGCTGATTTTTTCATTGGCCATGATGGGCTACCGGAAGGAACGGGTGATGAGTTTTTTAGATCCGTGGAGCTATAGTGATACAGCAGGTTATCAGCTTATTCAGTCACTTATTGCTGTTGGAAGCGGAGGTTTGTTCGGAAAAGGACTTGGTAACAGCTCCCAGAAACTGTACTTCTTGCCCGAAGCTCATACGGATTTTATATATGCTATTATTGCTGAAGAGTTCGGGATGCTTGGTGCTTTAATTGTACTGGGTTTGATTGTCTTCTTATTTGCTTTGGGTATTAAAATTGCTGTTTCACATATTGATCGCTATAAACGGTATTTGACAATGGGACTTTCTTTTGTGTTGTTTTACCAGGCAGTTATCCATTTTTGTGTTGTGCTGGGGCTCACCCCCACCAAAGGAATCCCTTTACCGTTCATGAGTTACGGAGGATCTGCGATGGTTTTTCAGCTTTTTGCCATTGGTATTATACTCAGAAGTGCGGAAGAGAGATGAAAGTGATTTTAGCAGGTGGAGGCACTGGCGGTCATCTTTATCCGGGTATTGCTGTGGCTGAGGAACTGATGAAAAAAGATGTGGAAGTACTTTTTTTGGTTTCCGACCGTGGGATTGACAGAAAAATACTTTCTTCTCTGAAATACAATTTTGTGGAGCAACATGCGACGGCTCTAAAAGGAAAGGGTGTTATCGATAAAATAAAAAGTCTTGGTAATTTAATAAAATGTGTTTTTGAGAGCGTAAAGCTTATTGATAGAGAAGATAAAGTGCTCCTTCTGGGAGGGTTTGCTGCTGCATCAGCAGGTTTTGCGGCAGTTTTAAAAAGAGCTGATATGTATATCCATGAACAAAATTCTGTTATGGGGTTTACCAACAGGTTTTTTGCTAAATTTGCAGAGAAAGTTTTTCTTAGTTTTGAGGATACACAAAAAAGTAGAGGAAATATAGAAGTAACGGGCAATCCAGTGAGAAAGGAAATAAGGAATATAAAAGCTAAAAAAAATCTTGAGAAAAATATTCTTGTTTTGGGGGGAAGCCAGGGAAGCAGGCTCATAAACAATGTAGTGGCAGACAGTGTCATTAAGCTAAAGGATGAAGGTGTAAATGTGGTTCATCAGACAGGGGTGAACCTTTTTGAGGAGACAGTGAAGCGATATATTGTAAATGGCATAAACGTTGACAATAACAATGTGAAAATAGTGAAATATATAGACGATATGAAAAGTGCATTGGAATGGAGTAATGTCATTATTGCAAGGGCTGGCTCAGGCACAGTTTTTGAAATAATGTCAGCAAAAAGACCTGCTATTCTCATTCCTTTGAAGATTGCAGCTGATAATCATCAGTATTTTAATGCTTTGTATTTTAAAAGAAGGGGTTTTGGATCTTTGCTGTTAGAGGATTCAGTTGATTCGAAATCACTTATTGGATGTATTAATGAACTATTTGATAGCTATGATGAATACATAGAAAAATTGGAGTCTTTTGAGAATAGGAATGTGGCAAAATTAATTACTGAAAAGATGGGGATGTTTTGATGTTCGGAAAGATTAAAAAAATACATTTTGTGGGAATTGGTGGAATAGGAATGAGTGGGATAGCGGAGATTCTGCATAACCTGGGCTTTGAGATTACCGGATCTGATGTGGCTGTAAATAATACTGTCAGACATTTAAAAAATCTTGGTATCAAGGTTTTTCAGGGGCACAGTAAAAACTATGTAACTTCAGCTGATCTTGTGGTCTATTCTTCTGCTGTTAGAGAAAATAATCCTGAATTAGTGTACGCAAAAGAAAATTATATACCTGTGATTAAAAGAGCAGAGATGCTAGCAGAGCTGATGCGGATGAAATATTCTGTGGTTGTTGCCGGTAGCCATGGTAAGACTACTACCACCTCAATGATAGCTGAGATTCTTTTTTCATCTAATTTTGATCCCACTGTTGTCATCGGTGGCAGATTGAATCGTGATTACAACAATGCTTCAGTGGGAAAAAGCAACTTTATGGTATCTGAAGCGGATGAGAGTGACAGATCGTTTTTGATTTTATACCCTACAATTTCTGTTATAACCAATATCGATTTAGAGCATTTGGATGCATACAATGATCTAAATGACATAAAGAATGCATTTATTGATTTTGCCAATAAAGTCCCTTTTTATGGTGTAAACGTCATATGTATAGATGATCCAAATGCTATGGATATTATACCTATGATTGACAAAAGGTTTATTACTTACGGTATTAAAGCGAAAGCTGATATTAATGCGTATAATATAAAAAGATCAGGTTTTTCTATATCGTTCGATGTCTCTATATATGGAGAAAAATACGGTACTGTAAAATTAGCTCTGCCTGGTGAACACAATGTGCTTAATGCATTGGCAGCCATAGCGGTGAGCTTTGAGTTGGAAATCCCTTTTGAACATATAAAAAAGGGGTTGGAATCTTTTATGGGCGTACAAAGACGTATGAGTCTTATATTGAATACAGATGACTTGAAAATTATTGATGATTACGCCCATCATCCCACTGAAATATCCACTACACTGAAAGCAGTTAGGGATGCATTTGCTGATTATAAAGTAGTGGTTATTTTTCAGCCTCACAGATATACGCGGACAGCATCATTGATGAATGATTTTGCCAAGTGCTTTTTTGATGCTGATGAGCTTTATATTTCAGATATCTATCCTGCAAGTGAAGAGCCGATAGCAGGGGTGAGCTCGGATGTTTTGGTGAGTGAAATAAAGAGACACGGGTTTAAAGATGTCTTTTATCTTAAAAATGTTAAGGATTTTTTTAAAGTTATTGATGAAAAAAAAGAGACGAAAACAGTTTACATCACGCTTGGGGCAGGGGATATTACTAATTTATCTGCGGAGCTGGCAGAGTATGTGGTGGGTAAGTGATAAATAAATTTACAAAAATAGCCATACTTTACGGTGGATTATCCAATGAAAGGGCAGTTTCACTTAATACTGGTAAAGCTATGGGGGAAGCTTTGATTAGAATGGGATATGAAAATGTTGGGTTTATAGATGTGGATGAAAATTTTATCAGTAAGATTATGAAAATAAAACCGGACATCTGTGTAAACGGCTTACATGGTTTTTATGGCGAGGATGGGAGAATTCAGGCTGTGTTGGAATCTTTGGATATTTTATATACAGGCTCAGGTGTGGAGGCTAGTTGTCTTGCTTTTGATAAGATTTACACAAAATTTTTGTTAAAGGGTGCCGGTGTAACAACACCTGACTTTGTTGTGTTTGATGATCAATACGATGAGCCACCTTTTATCCCATGTGTAGTAAAACCTTCGCGGGAGGGGTCCACAATCGGAGTGAGTATTGTCCATAATAAAAGTGATTATAATGAGGCTGTAAAACATGCCCAATATTATGATGAAAGGGTATTAGTGGAAAAATTTATTGAAGGCAAAGAAATAACTGTAGGAATAGTGGGGGATAAGGCGTTGCCACCTATATGGATTAAACCCAAAAGCGGTTTTTATGACTACAGGTCAAAGTATACGAAAGGGCTGACAGAATATGTTTTTGATATCGGATGTCCTGATGATGAGGTGGAACGAATCAAAAGAATTGCTTTTGATGTTTTCATGCTTATGGGTTGTAAAGGTTATGCACGGGTGGATTTTATGTATGATGGTAGTACTCCGTATGTCCTGGAAGTTAATACTTTGCCGGGAATGACTTCAACAAGTTTGTTGCCAAAAGCAGCTGCAAAAAGTGGAATTTCCTTTGAAAAACTTGTGGAATCCATACTATTTACTGCCGGAGGGCGTGGATAATGGTAAAATATTTCAAATATGCTGTATTTTTTATAATTGTTGTGGCCTTGGCGTCTATTTATCCATATGTGAAACGTGTAATATTAAATTCAACGTATTTTAATGTAAGCGAAATAAATATCATAGGTGTAATTAACGGAGACAGGGAGCGTTTGAACGGTATTGTTGAAAAACAGCTTGGTGTTAATTTATTTAAATTTAATATTAATAATGAAAAAATTGTGCAGGATAAATGGATTGAAAGGGTTGAAGTAAAGAAAATATGGCCATCCACAGTGAATATTATTGTTTATGAAACAAAAGGGATATTCGGCTATAAAGAAGGTAATAAATGCTTTATTTACACTTATAGTCATTCATCTATTCCCGTTAAATGTTCTGATAGAAATATAAAAGTGTATGTTGCCGGCGATTTGAAGGGGTTTTTTATGGATAGGTTTGCAGAGATTTATGATGAAGCTGCTTTTGAGGATTTCGATAAAATTGTGCTGAGAAATTCATATTTTACTATCGATAGGGGGAATGTCATAATAAAAGGTGGATATGATCCATTTTCTTTTGTAAGAGCCTATAACTATGTCAATTTTATTTCTGAGAGATATTCATCGTTGGAGTATCTGGACTTGAGAGTACCTGGCAGAATATATGCGAAAGGGGTGCTAAATGAAACAGGATAATATCTATACAGGGCTTGATATTGGCACGACTAAAATCTGTGCCGTAATTGGGAGAAAGAATAGTGACGACAGCCTGGATATTATAGGTTTGGGGTCTGCGCCCAGCTCAGGGCTTCGTAAAGGGGTTGTGATCAATATTGACGGTACTGTTAAAGCTATTATTGATGCAATTAAAGAAGCAGAAAGAATGGCTGGTGTACAGGTAAAAAATGTTTGTACCGGAATTGCGGGGGGGCATGTCAAAAGCTTTAACTCCCGTGGAATAGTTGCGGTAAAAAATAATGAAGTTAGCCGTAAAGATGTGGAGAGGGCGATTGAATCTGCTTCAGCGGTGGATATTCCCATTGGTAGTGAAGTCCTTCATGTTATTCCTCAGCAGTTTATCCTTGATGGTCAGAGTGAAATAAAAGATCCGATAGGTATGAGCGGAGTGAGGCTTGAGGTGGATGTTCACATTGTAACCGGTGCTGTCAGTAGTGCTCAGAATATTTTGAAAAGTTGTGAGCGTGCCGGCATCTCTGTGGATGATATCGTACTTGAGCAATTGGCTTCCAGTGAGGCTGTTTTGTCAGATGATGAAAAGGAAATAGGTGTTTGCCTCATAGATGGAGGGGGCGGCACTACTGATCTGGCAGTGTACAAAAGGAATGCTGTTTATCACACGGCGGTTTTATCGATAGGTGGAAACAATTTTACCAGAGACCTTTCTATAGGGCTTAATACACCGGAATCAGAGGCAGAGAAGTTAAAAATTAAACATGGATGTGTGTGGATGGATTTTGTCTCCGAAGAAGAGGTTATCGAAGTCCCTTCTGTAGGGGGCAGACCTCCCAGAAAAATATCAAGACCGGTTTTGACCCAGATTTTGCAGGCTAGAAGCGAGGAGATATTTCAGATGTTTTTGGGTGAGTTGCAGAAAAAGCAGCTTCTTGAAATTTTGGGAGCTGGTGTTGTTATTACAGGTGGAATATCAAATCTGGAGGGTATTGAATATCTTGCGTCTTCAGTTTTTGAAGTGCCGGTAAGGGTGGGTAAACCACAAGGGATAGGCGGTTTAACAGATATAGTAGAAAATCCTGTGTATGCTACAGGTGTAGGACTTACTCTTCATGCTGCTAAAAAAGGTCATCAGCAGGTCAAAATTTCCAAAGGTAGTGATGAAAAGGTTTTTGGAAAAATACTTGATAGAATGAAGAGTTGGTTTGAAGAATTTTTCTAAACTAAACGGGGGTGTGTATTATGTTTGAATTTCAGGAAGTTTTACAGGGAGCAGTTATTAAGGTTATAGGTGTTGGCGGAGCCGGAGGCAATGCCATTACCAACATGATTAAGGCGGGGATTGAAGGTGTTGATTTTATTTCAGCCAATACGGATGCACAGGCTCTTGCGAAAAACAGGGCTCCTGTTAAAATTCAGTTGGGAACCCAGCTGACAAAAGGACTGGGAGCTGGTGGAAATCCGGAAGTGGGAAGAAAAGCTGCTGTGGAAGATGCTGAGGCTATTGAAGATGCACTCAGAGGTGCAGATCTCGTTTTTATTACAGCCGGAATGGGGGGTGGCACCGGAACAGGTTCTGCGCCGGTAATAGCAAGTATAGCCAAAGATCTTGGTGCTCTTACTGTAGCAGTCGTTTCAAAACCTTTTTACTGGGAAGGGAGAAGAAGAAACGAGTTTGCTGAACAAGGAATGAAGTTTTTGAAAGATCACGTGGATACGTTTATTGTAGTGCCAAATGACCGGCTTCTTGATATTATTGATAAAACGACATCTTTTCAAGAGGCTTTTAGAATAGCGGATGATGTCTTGAGGCAAGGCGTTCAAGGTATTTCTGATACGATCAATAGTGATGGCTATATTAATGTGGATTTTGCTGATGTCAAAGCTATTATGGGCTCCAAAGGCATGGCTCTTATGGGTATAGGCGAAGCCTCAGGCGAAAATAGAGATGAGGAAGCGGCAAAACGTGCGTTAATGAGCCCACTGTTGGCTGATGCCAATATTAGAGGTTCTGAGGGGATTCTTATTAACATTACCGGTGGTAATGATATGACAATGTTTGAAATTCAGAACATAGCTGAACTAATTTATGAAAACGCAGGTGATAATGCAGCTATTTACAAGGGTGTTGTGGTGGATGAAAATATGGATGGTAAAATTAAAGTTACTATAGTTGCCACAGGCTTAGGGAAAAGCAAAGAGAGCACAAAAACAGTGAATCTTGATGAGTATGTAAAAAAATCAAATCCTGAAAGTTCTACTATAATTAAGAAAGTAAATAACATCAAAAAGATGGACAGAGGCCTTAAAACATTGGACGATTTTGATGAGGAAGAATTTGAGATTCCCACTTATCTAAGGAAGCAGGCTGATTAAGCAGCAGAATGAGATTTTTACATGTTGTAAATGTTAGATGGTACAATGCTACTGCCTGGTATGCCGTAAACCTTTCAAGAATTTTAAAAGGCTATGGACATGATGTCATTGTCCTCGGTTTACCGGGCACACCCCCGCTGGAAAAGACCAGAGAGTTCTCTCTTGAAACTGTTGAGCTGAATCTGAATTCGAATAATCCTATTAAAATTTTTCATAACATTTACGAACTGAATAAGCTTTTAAAGCGTTTTGACCCTGACGTGGTGAACTGCCACCGCGGGGAGTTTTTCTGGTATTTTGCACTTATAAAAGTGCTTAATAAAAAATCTTTTACGCTTATCCGTACCCGTGGGGATATCCGTGAACCCAAGAAAGGGGTTTTTAATAAGCTTCTCCACTCTGCTTGTGATAGAATCATTGTATCTGGAAAAATGATAAAAAATAAATATGTTGAAAATCTTGGAATTAGTCCATCGAAAATCAGTGTTGTCTATGGAGGGGTTGATGATAAGAAGTTTGCTTTTAATGAAAATGCGAGAGCAAAAGTAAGAAAAGAATGGGGTTTTGAAAAAGATCATTATGTTGTTGGGATTGTGGGTAGATTTGACTATGTAAAAGGGCATGAAAATCTTATTAGGGCTGTAAGCAAACTTTATCATGATAATGATGTGAAGAATGTGCGCCTCGTTCTGATCGGTTATGAAACTAATCTGTCAAATGAGGACATAAAAAATCTTTTAAGAAAAAATAGTATTGAAGAAATATCAGTCATAACAGGTTTCCGAGATGATATTGCTGATTGTATTAGTGCATTGGATGTTGGAGTGGTGGCTTCCACCGGTTCTGAAGCGATTTGCCGTGTGGCTTTTGAGCTGATGGCTGAAGGTGTCCCTGTTGTGGCTTCGGATGTTGGGGTTTTACCGGAAATAATCCCTACAGAAAATATTTATCCCAAAAATGATATCGATGGTCTGGCACATAAAATTATGCATCATTCAGAGAGTACATCTTTATTTAGTGAAGAAAAATTTTACGAAGATTATATAAAAGCTATTAGGATTAATACTTGAGAGTGGGAGAGCTTGTCGAATTGTGGCTATTTAGAAAGTTTTTTCAGAGATTCTTTAAGCAGGGTTTCAAAGTCTTTGTAATCGCCTGAGAGTTTTGTTACAATATCTTTACACTCTTGTCTTTTATAACCAAGATTTGCCAAAGCACTCAAAACATCTTCGGCGACAGATGTCCTTTGCTCCACCGGTTCAAACACTTCATCGAATTTATCCCGTAACTCCAGTATGATTCTTTCGGCAGTTTTTTTACCAATTCCCGGAATTGTAGCAATAAAGGCATAATCATTGCTCAGTATTGCGTCTTTTAGTTTTTGTGTTGATATTCCGGATAATATAGCTAGTGAAAGTTTGGGACCTACTTTAGAGACAGTATTTAATAGCAAAAATATCCGCTTTTCCTGTTCATCCAGAAAACCGTATAAATACATACCATCCTCTCTAATATTTAGATGGGTATAAAGTTTTACTGTAAATCCTATATCCGGCAGTGCGGAAAACGTATTCAGGGCAATAAGAATTTCATAAGCTATACCGCCGGTTTCCACTACAACTTTACCGGGTTCTTTATGTACGAGAGTTCCGGAAATGCTATAAAACATTGTATTTCCCTGTCAGATTTAATCCCAGACAAATTCCGCATGCAAGTGCATCGGTGGCATCTAGGGATATTTTTTTGTCAAAAGTTTTGCCCAAGTGAAGCTCAACCAGTTTTTTTACCTGTTGTTTATCTGCTTTGCCGTATCCCACAACAGACTTTTTTATTTGAAGAGCTGTAAATTCGAGTATATCAATGTTATTATTAATGATTGTTGCAATAATAGCACCTCTGACCTGCCCCAGTAAAATGGCGCTTTTAACGTTGACCGAGTAAAATATATCTTCAATAGCAGCATATTCAGGTGAGTATTCATCAATCAAATTCTGAATATCCAAACATATTTTTTTTAACCTTTGCGGTAAGGTATTCTTATGATTTGTTTTTATTACTGAGTGACTATGGTAGAATAGCCTGTTATTGCTGATTTTAAGTATCCCAACACCGGTGTTGTTTAATCCCGGATCAATGCCGAAAATATACAATATTATGTTCCTTCCGGAGGCATTTCAACCATATCAACGTTGGAATATACCTCCTGTATGTCATCGAGATCTTCAAGAGCTTCGAGTAAGTTAATCACTTTTTTAGCTACATCACCTTCCACTTCCACAGTGTTTTTGGGGCGCATTGTTATTTCAGCATATTCATATTCTATTCCTGTTTTTTCGATGGATACTTTTACATCTTCATATTCAGAAGGACTACATATGATTTCGTAGTATTCTTCACCTATTTCCACATCTTCAGCACCTGCCTCAACAGCCAGAGACATTATTGTTTCTTCGTCCACATTGTTCAACGGGATTGTGATTACTCCCTTTTTATCAAATATCCATGATACACAGCCAGCTTCACCCATACTTCCACCTTTTTTTGACATGGTGCTGCGCACTTCAGAAACAGTGCGATTTTTATTATCTGTCAGTGCCTGCACAAGTATCGCCACCCCACCAGGACCATAACCTTCGTACGTTACATCTTCAAAATTGGCTTCATTGCCTTCACCTGTACCTTTTTTAATTGCACGCTCCACGTTGTCTTTAGGTAAGTTAACAGATTTCGCTTTATCTAGGGCTAATCTGAGTCTGGGATTCATTTCAGGATCGCCGCCGCCCAGTTTAGCAGCTACTGTTATTTCTTTTGCAACTTTGGTAAATATTTTTCCTTTTTTCGCATCCTGAGCTGCTTTTCTATGTTTGATATTAGCCCATTTACTGTGACCTGCCACTGCTGTCCTCCGTGAAATTTTTTGACTTTATGCTTATAAGGAAAATTTGGCGAAAATTCAAGAAGCATTATTACATTTGTTTAATATAAAGGACAAAACCGGAAAAAATCCGGTTTTGTCCTAATAACTACTCGTTTACTACTACCATTTCCTGTCCGCAGCAGACAAGATCTCCTGCACCGTTTTCAATTACTTTAACCTTGTTGCCGCATATTTCACAGTAATAAATTTCGCCTACTTCTGTTGCCATAGAAAACCTCCTTAAAAATTTTTTCCTTTTGGTCAAGGAATCTGCTATAATATATAAGTAAATATGTTTGCATGTAAATAAAATTATGGTGGTAGAAAATTGAATCTTAATATTAAGCGTTATCTTGATTTTACCTATTCCTTAGTCAGTATCATGGATTTGGATGAGCTTATGGAAATCAGCCTTAAAAAATTAAGAAATCTCCTCAATGCAGATGCGGGTAGTATTTTTATATACTCTGAAGAAGATAAACGACTTATATTCAAATATACTCAGAATGAAACAATTGACATTCCTTTTAAGGAATTTTCCATACCTCTTGATGAAACAAGTATAGCCGGATATAGTGGCCAGAGGAGGGAAATTGTACGAATAGACGATGTGAGGAATATTTCCGGTTTTCCTTTTGATTTTAATGTAAATTTCGACAAAATGTCGGGATATCTAACGAAGTCTGTCATGGCTATCCCTCTTGCAAATGCTAAAGATGAACTTATTGGGGTTTTACAGCTAATTAATAAGAAAGTATCAGATAATATTTCTAAAATTACTGATTTTCAAAGCCAAATAGAGTCTTTTAATAAAGAAGACGAGGAAATTTCCCATTCTTTAAGTGGTATTATTGCAGTGGCACTTAATAACAGTCTTCTTTACAAAAATATTGAAGACATGTGGGAAGGATTTATTAAAGCAAGCATACAGGCGATGGAAGCCAGAGATCCAGTGACAAAAGGGCACACAGAGCGGGTTACGAAACTGTCTCTTTCTTTTGCAGAAGCTTTGCACAATGATACTGAGCAGTTTCGTGATTTTTACTTAGATAAAGATAAATACAAAATGTTTAAATATGCCTGTTTGTTGCATGATTTTGGAAAAATTGGTGTAAGGGAAAGTGTCCTGAATAAAACCAGTAAGCTGTATCCCTATCAAATTGAAGTAATCAAGTGGCGCATTGAAACAGCTAAATATCTTTTGCCAGAAATGAAAAGTAACCTTGATGCTTGCCTTAATTGTGTATTGCTAGCTAATGAACCCACTGTAACAGAAAGCGGCGCATTTGATGAACTAAAAAAATGTAATGAAATCAAGTTTGAACTTCCTAGTTTTGGAGATGTCAAGATTATTAGCGATGATGAGTATGAAAGCTTATCCGTAACTAAGGGATCACTTACAGATGGGGAAAGAGAAGAGATTCAGTCTCATGTGCAACATACTTATAACTATTTAACAAAAATTCCGTGGACAAAAAAATTGAAAGATATACCCCGAATTGCTTGTATGCATCATGAAAGAGAGGATGGCAGTGGTTATCCTTTTGGCCTTAAATCTCCAGATATCCATATTTTAGGTAAAATAATGTCTATTGCAGATATTTATGATGCGTTGACAGCAAAGGACAGACCTTACAAAAAAGCATTACCGATTGAAAAAGCGTTATCTATACTAAAAAATGAAGCTGAAGATGGGAAACTGGATAAAAAATTAGTTGATTTTTTTGTTCAAAAGGAAATATATTCTTGCTTTCAGGAGGAATGAATTGGATACAGTGCTTGTAGTGGATGATGATGATGGTATGAGGTTATTCGTTAGTGACGAATTTTCTCATTTGGATTACAATGTAATTACAGCAGTAAATAGTGAAGAGGCACTTATCTGTTTTGCTGAAGAGGATGTGGATATTGTTGTGATGGATTTGCATGCGCTTAAAACAGACAGTCTGGAGATTTTGGGTAAGATAAGGGAGATTAGCCACGTACCTATTATTATTTATACTGCTAATCCCGATGATATTGCTATGAATGTATACGATAATATTAAAATATTGTCCAAATTTTCAGGTATAACTGAGCTTACAGATCTAGTCCAGAACATGTTGAATGTTTGATAGAGACAAATTTTTTGACAGCCTTGAAACAGCAAATTTTGGGCGAAATTTTTATTATTTTGATAGTCTGAGTTCTACCAATAGTTTTGCCCTAGACAATAATCTTCCGGCATTTTCGGTTGTGGCTACAATGAATCAAACTGATGGAAGAGGACGTAGCGGCAGAAAGTGGATTGAGTTTTCAGGTGATAATTTGTATTTTACACTGATTTTGCCTATTATAAACATAAAGCAAATACTTCCACTAAATATTTTGGCTGGTTTTGCCCTTTGCGATGTAATAAGAGGGTATTTGCAGTGTTATTTGAAATGGCCTAATGATATTGTATATTGTGGGAAAAAATTAGCCGGGATACTCATTGAAACAAAATTTTCCGGAAACAATCTTTCCCATATCGTTTTGGGGATAGGCATTAATGTTAACAGTGAAAATACCAGTGATATTATTGCTCATGCAACATCGATATATGATGAATTGCATAGGAAAGTATTACCGGAAACATTACTGGCCTTTTTTTTAAATACGTTTGAATCGTATTTTGAAAGATTTTTGGATAATAAAATTGACATAGTAAATGAATGGTATCAATATTCTGCCTATATTAATTCTGAAATCAGTGTTCATGTAAATGGTGTCAAAAAAAAATACAGGGAAGAAGGTGTGGATGAAAATGGCGGCTTGATTGTTAAGGAGAAATCGGGTAAAGTATCAAAAATTTATTCTGGTGATATAGGCTATGATTTTTGCCGTTGATATTGGGAATACAAATATTGTGTTTGGTATTTTTGAAAAAAATGGGGATCTGCTGGGTAATTGCCGTCTTAATACGGATTCTATGCGCACTACTGATGAATATGCGGCTACTATTATGTTGCTTCTCAAGAACCGTAATATAGATTTCAGTATGCTCAGCGGTATGGTTATATCCAGTGTTGTTCCACCTTTAATATATACCTTTACCAAATTAGCCAAAAAATACTTTAATATAGATCCGATTGTTGTGGGACCAGGTGTAAAGACTGGTGTTGCTGTAAAATTTGAAAATCCAAAAGAGGTGGGGGCGGATAGAATCGTAAATTCAGCAGCAGCTATTAAATATTACGGCACACCATGCATAGTTGTGGATTTTGGTACTGCCACCACATTTGATGTTATAAATGCCAAAGGTGAATATATCGGCGGTGTAATAAGCCCGGGTATAAAGCTTTCTGTTAACGCATTACATTCAAATACAGCTAAATTGCCTGAGATTGAGATTGAAAAATGCCAGAAAGTTGTTGGTAATACAACTACGTCATCAATGAAGTCCGGGATATATTTTGGATATTTATCTTTGGTTGACGGTATAATAAAACGGATTATTAATGAACAATTTGTAGAAAAAAATATTCAGGTTGTTGCCACCGGTGGGTTAGGCAGTATATACATAGGGGAATCAGAGTATATTAAAGTATATGAGCCGAACCTTACGTTGTATGGTTTGAGGTTAATTTATGAAAAAAATTGCGTATAGTTTGTTTTTGTTTATTGTCATAGGTTGCACTGCTGGGACCGATAATTTAAAATTATATGAGTCTCATTATAAAATGGGTCTTGCCTATCTCAATACTGAGGAAGATTATAAAGCAATAAGGGAGTTTGAAAAGGCGCTGGAATATAAACCCAATGATCCTAAAACGCACTATGCCATCGCAACTTTTTACTTAAAAAAAAATCAATTGGATAAGGCGAAATTGTATTTGGAGAAAGCCATAAGATTAGATCCTAAAAATTCAGATTATCATAATGCTTATGCATCCACCGTTGCTTCACTTGGAGAGATTGAAACCGCTATAAAACACTGGAAAATAGTCCTTGATGATCCCGGTTATTCCGATCCGGAAATAGTATATCACAATATGGGTTACGCACTGTATCGTGCAGATAATTATCAGGATGCTCTCAAATATTTTAACAAGTCTATTGAAATAAATAAAAGGTTTATGTCTTCTTATATGTATGTTTACAGGATTTATCAAAGCCAAGGCAAACACGAAAAAGCTGCTGAGGTTTTGCAAAGAGCGCTTAAAGTAAATCCTGTTTTTTTGCCCATAAAACTTGAGCTGGGCAAATATTATTTTGATAATGGAAACTATGCAAAAGCCGCTACAGAGTTTGAAGAGATTACTGAGATTGATCCTAAATCTACGGAGGCCGATTTGGCTATAACATATTTAAAAAAGATGGGTATACATTATGAGTGATCTTGGTAAGGTTCTAAAAGAAGAAAGAGAGCGTCAGGGTAAAGATATTAGTGAAGTATCAAAAGAAACCCATATTAGTAAGGCAGCCATCATGACAATTGAGGAAGGAAGGTTTTCTGAGCTGCCTTCTTATGTGCACTGTCTTGGTTTTGTTAAAAAGTATGCTGATTTTCTTGGTATAGATTTTGAAGAAATTAAAGAACTATTTAATGCTGAGTGTAAGAAAAAGGATTTTTCCCCTGGTGAGAACCATGAAATGGAAAGAGTAGATTATAATATTGGGGAAAAGAATACAAAAACTGTTGGTATAGTCATATTTTTAATTATTGTTTTGTTGGCGGGTGGTTTGACATATTTTTTTGTTTTTTCAGATTCAAGTAAAAATATTCTTCCGAAATCTGCCGGCACAAATCAAAAAGAAGCTATTGTTGATGAAGATACTATTTCGGATAACAATTCAGAGAAGAATACTGATACCCAACCATCTGAAACTGATTTAACCCATGAAAAAACTGAAAGAAATGGTGAACAGCCGATAGGAAATAGTAGCCATAATTTCAGTGGAAATATTATGAACAATGCAACAGAAAATATGCATGTATCTGTTAAAAATAATATGGTTGAGCAGGAAAGTGAAATTACACCGTATGAGATTGCAAATGAACTGAACCCGAAAAAGGAACAAGAAAAAGAAATTTATACTGTTAATCTGGAATTTTCGGATACTTGCTGGGTACATGTGGATATCGACGGTGAGCGTCAATTGGATTTTATTGCTGGGAAAGGGCTTATTAAGTCCATTAATTTTTCTGATTATTTTCTTATCGATATAGGCAATGCTGCGGCTATAACCATATCTTACGGGGATGATGTTTTTTCCCATCTGGGTGGCTACAGAGAGCCTGTAAAAAATTTAAAGTTTATTATGGATAATGGTTCTTTAACTTACTCAAAAATAAATAACTAACTACGAATATCTATTGCATTTTATTTATTTTCATGTATTTTTCATAAAAAGACAAAAAAGGTGTGATTATATGTATATGGATGTAGGGGTTTTTGCTACAGACCCTTTGCTGTTAAATGAAGTGATGGATGCTATAAACTCTCATTTCCCCTCTTTTAGTGTTACTGTGTATTCTGAGAGTCCTAAGATGGAAGATCTGCAGGCGCTTAATTCCCAGTGTGAAGTTAGAGATATAAAACGTTCTTCAGAAGAGGATGTTTTAATAATTTTGAACAGTCTTCGGGAAAATGGTATTTTAAAGGATTTTGATGGTAGTCTTATAGATATTACAGGCGAGTTTGATGCAGAAGATACCATATTTATAAAAAATCCGGTGGAATATATTCTTAGCTCGGTTTCTGATGATTTCAATGATCTTTACGGTGTTTGTTCTCTACCGGCTGCAATTTTTGGAAAAGCTGCAGTGGATGATCTTGTCAACCAAACAAGGCATCTATTTTCTTTTAATAGTTATGAAAATAAGATGCTTACATCTGATTTGGCCTTTAATGTGTTATTAAATGAAAATACGTTACTTAAAGAATTCAAAGAGAAGTTGAATGAGAACATTAGAGAAAACTTCAATTTTAGGTTGCTACCTGTGACTACTGGAATTATAGTAGACGTTTGTGGTGCAGCAGACGAGATTTTGGATGACGATTTGTATTTGCGTAATTTTAGCCTTTCGGAAATAACGTTAAATGAAGGGCTTAGTTTTAGTAGACACGGCAAAGGGATGTTAAGTGTTTACGGAGATTACTTATTTATCTATACAAAACAGATTATAGATGAATTGAGAAAATTATAACAAGGAGTGTTTATGATTTATGTGGACAATGTTGCTGGAACGAAACCTGACAAACGTGTTGTTGACAAGATGATTCCTTTTTATACGGAAAAATATGGCAATCCCAGTGCACATTTTTACCCATTGGGCAGGGAATCTTTTGAAGCAATAGATGAAGCCAGGGGGCATGTGGCATCCCTGATAAATGCGGAAAAAGATGAGATTATTTTTACCTCATGTGGTACAGAATCTAACAACTTGGCAATAAAAGGTATATTGGATACGGAAAGAGCAAAAAATAAAAAACATATTGTAATTAGTGAAATAGAGCATTTTTCCGTGCAGAATGTGTGTGTAAAGCTAATGAATGAAGGGTATAAAGTTACCAAAGTGCGTGTAGATGAAAATGGGAAAGTTAATCTTGATGAACTGGAGAATGTGGTAACGGAGGATACGGCTTTGGTGTCTATAATTTATGTGAGCCCTGAAATTGGTACTATTCAGGATTTGAAAAAAATTGGTGAAATCTGCAGAAATAAAGGAGTCCTATTTCATACGGATGCTGTTGCTGGCGTAGGTCATGTCCCTGTTGATGTGAAAGAAATAGGGTGTGATTTAATGAGTTTTGCGGGGCAGAATTTTTATGGCCCTAAAGGTTCAGCTGCTCTTTATATCAAAAAGGGAGTAAAAATTAATCCTATTTTTGATGGGGGTTTTCAGGAAATGGGTTTGCGGAGTGGTTCTGAAAATGTCCCGGCAATAGTTGGTTTTGGGGAGGCAGCAAAAATTGCGAAAAATGAAATGGATGAATATACCTCAAAGATGAAAAAGCTCCAAAATCAATTATGGAATGGTTTGGATGAAATGTTTGATTTTATACATTTTACCGGAGATAAAAATGACAGATTGCCCGGTCATGTGAGTTTCTGGATAGAATATATTGAAGGTGAATCGTTGCTATTGTGGTATTCGTTAAAAGAGATATATGGGGCTAGTGGATCTGCATGTTCATCAAATATTCTGGCTGAGGATGAAGATGAATTGGAGGCCTCTCACGTACTTACGGCAATCGGTGTGCCTAATGACATATGCGCCGGATCGATTACCTTTTCAATGTCTAAGTACAGTACGGAGGAAGATGTAAACAGAATCCTTGAAGTAACCCCTGAAATTGTGCACAAGCTTTGTGAGATGTCACCTTATTATAACAAATAGTAGGAGGAAATTATGGCTAAAGGACCATATAGTGAAAAAGTAATGGAACATTTTATGAATCCCAGGAATATGGGAGAAATTGAAGATGCCAGCGGTGTGGGTGAAGTGGGCAATCCTGCGTGTGGGGATGTTATGAAACTTTATCTTAAAATTAACGATGACGGCATTGTTGATGATGTTAAATTTAAAACGTTCGGTTGTGGGGCTGCTATTGCGTCAAGCTCTATGGCAACTGAGTTATTAAAAGGTAAAAGTGTGGAAGAAATTCTGGAGCTTACAAATAATGCAATTGTTGAGGCACTTGACGGATTGCCTCCTGCTAAGATTCACTGTTCGGTAATGGCTGAGGAAGCTATTGAAGCTGCTCTTAAAGATTACTATAAGCGAATAGGCAAAGACCCAAAAATTGTTGACGAAATGAAAGAAAAAATAAAAAATAAACGGACAAATTAGGAGGTAAGTCATGATGAGAGAAAAGGTAGAAGAAATACTTAAAAAGGTAAGACCATCTTTGCAAGCAGATGGAGGAGATGTGGAGCTTTTGGATGTTACCGATGATGGTGTTGTTAAAGTACAGCTTACAGGTGCATGTGGTAGCTGCCCTTTTAGCACGATGACACTTAAACATGGGATTGAAATGAGACTCAAGGAAGCTTTGCCGGAAATCAAAGAAGTAGTTGCTCTTTAAGAAGGAGGTAATATGAAAAAGTGGAAATGTGTTGTTTGTGGTTATGTGCATGAAGGTGAAGAACCACCGGATAAATGTCCGGTTTGTAATGCACCAAAAGAAAAATTTGAAGAAGTAAAATAATTGAAAAGAGAGGCTTTTAAAGTCTCTCTTTTTTATTTCTTATTTGATTATGTTTAACGTTAAAATAAATCCTTGGATGTATCTTTTTATTACATTTGCACTTTTCATTATAGTAGGTACTTTTTTTTTGAAAATGCCTTTTGTAAAACATACCGAAGGACTTACCTATATCGATGCGTTGTTTACTGCTACTTCAGCTGTCTGCGTTACTGGTCTTACTGTTGTTGATACGTCAGATTTTAATTTCTGGGGGCAGTTTTTTATAATGCTGATGATGCAAGTGGGAGCAATAGGTATTATGACATTGACGTCCTCTTTGTTGTTTTTTTTGCGGGGTGAGCTTGATTTCTCACAAAAGTTTAGGGTTGCAAAGATAAATGATAATTTAACTATACAGGAAGCTGAGAAAATACTTATAATTGTTGTTATTTATACATTTGTCATGGAGTTTGTAGGATTTTTAATTTTGAGTTACGGTTTTTTTCTGGAGGGCTTTGCATTATCAGATGTTTTTTATTATGGCTTGTTTCACGCTATTTCGGCATTTTGTAATGCAGGTTTTTCCACGTTTGACAGTAGCTTAATTGGCAGTAACAGTATTGTTAAAGTAACAACCATGTTTCTGATTGTTTTTGGTGGCTTAGGTTTTTATGTAATTTATAATTTTTATACGGCACTTTTTACCAATGAAAGGATAAAGGTGCATACAAAGATTGTGCTTTATACCACATTTGCGTTAATTATTTTGGGGGCTTTACTGATATTTTTGGTGGAAAAAGGCTCAGTGGGTATGCTTGACTCCTTTTTTCAGTCCATTACAGCGAGAACAGCTGGCTTTAACACAGTGGAAATAAGCGGGCTTCATATTGTGACAAAGTTTTTGTTGATAGTATTAATGATTATAGGAGCATCCCCAGGCTCAACAGGTGGAGGTATAAAAACCACAGCTTTTTATATATCTATTGTTTCAATGTACAGTATATTGAGAGGTAATAAGAAAATTGTGGTTTTTAAAAGGAATATCCCATTAATCAATATTCTGAAAGCATATGCACTTATTTCCATGTACATTTTTTTTCTTGTAATAGCCACACTTTTGCTGCTTTATTTTGATGATTTTACTTTTATGGATACCCTTTTTGAGGTAGCATCCGCATTGGGCACTGTGGGCCTTAGCTTGGGTATTACCGGGGAATTGGATATTTTTGGTAAATTAATTATAATTATATGTATGTTTTTGGGCAGAATCGGGCCTGCTACGTTAATAACTATGCTTTTATTGAGAGAAAAAACTTCGAAACTGTCTTACCCGGAAGAAAAAATAATATTAGGGTGATATATGAGTGAAAAAGACTATGCAGTGATAGGTTTGGGGATTTTTGGCTACAGACTTGCTGTGGAACTGTTTGAACTTGGTAATAAAGTACTGGCTGTGGACAGGAACCGGAAGCTTGTTGAACAGATAAAAGATAGAGTTACAGAAGCTGTAATTGCCGATGCTTCGGATTATGACGCATTAGAGGAATTGCAAATACAGGATTTTCAAACAGTTATTGTGGGGATGAGTGATAACTTGGAACAGCTGATTTTATGCGTTACCAATCTCAAAAAACTTGGAGTGGAAAAAGTTATTGCCAAAGCTAATAGAAAAATACACGAAGAAATACTTTTGAAGATTGGAGCTGATGAGGTTGTTTTAGCGGAAAGGGAAATGGCTGAAAAACTTGCACATAAGTTAGACCGTCCTGATATTTTGGAAATAATTGATGTGGACAGTGAAGTAAAATTGGTTAATGTTAAGCTGGGCAAAAATTTTGCCGGAAAGACTCTGAAAGACCTTAAGTTGCGTGAAAAATACAATATAAACGCTGTGCTTCTCAAGCACAAAGATAAACCAATAAGATTGATTACAGATCCGAATATAAAATTTCAGGAAGATGATGAATTGTATGTTGCCGGCAGCGAAAAAGACTTATTTAAAGTTTTCAAAGAGGACAGAATAAAGTAATTGTTTTTTACGGTAGGATTTTTGAGTAAATATCCTGTATACTCTGTGCTTAAAATTTCATTATTTTGCTATCAAATTGTTAGTGAGGGTTAATGTGTGTTCGTATTTTAGTGGGGAGGGTAGGTGGGGAAATGGTTTAGTCATTTATCCAATTAAGGTCTATACTATTATCCAGTAAAAACAGGAGGCGGGATTTATGTTAAAACTCAGAAGTATTGTGGAACTTTATGGGATTTATCGAATCATATATAACCAAATTTGGATTGCCATAGGCTCAATACTTGCGGCTCTGGGTTATATATTGTTCCAGGTGCCTATAAATCTTGTAGCAGGTGGAGCAGGTGGTGTTGCAATTATAGTAAATCATTTTACCAATTTTCCAGTGGGTGCAACATATTTTTTGATTAATATCCCGCTACTGGTGGTTGGTTTTAAATATTTGGGGCGTTGGCACTTTATTTTTTCTACTCTTCTATCTGTGATTGTTTTTTCTTTTTCAGCTGACTTATTTAGTTACTGCCTTCCGCAAATAATGCCAACGTTTCCTATAACTGATGACCTGTTGCTAAATGCACTGTATGCTGGCATTGTTTTCGGTTTGGGATCGGGGATTATATTCAGGTTTGGGGGTACAATAGGTGGAACAACAATTTTGGGACGTATTATAAACAACAAGACAGGTTTTCCCATGAGCCAATCCTATTTTTTTACTGATGGTCTGATTATTCTTGTTGCCGGTCTTATTTTTGGGTGGGAAATGGTTCTCTTAGCCCTGATTTCGCTTTTTTTTACGGGGTTTGCCAGTGATTTTGTACTGGAAGGGGTCAGTCAGGTGAGAACGGTAAACATTATTACTAACAAACCGGATGAGTTAAAGCACGAGATGATGTACAAACTTAGGCGTGGAATTAGTTACTGGAATGTTATGGGAGGTTATTTAAACAAAGAATATACCATGATCTTTTGTACGGTGAGTAGATCTCAGGTGCAGGAATTGAAGATGATTGTGTCGGAAGTAAATCCGGAAGCTTTTATGGTGATAGGTATTGCCCAACAGGCAAGAAACGGGCATGGGTTTAAGCTTTTAAAAAGCCCAAAGAAAAAAACTAGAAATATTGAGATAGAAGATGTTGATAAAGATAAGTAGAAACACAGAAATTGTTGCATAAAGATGATACAATTTGTGGTGTCACTGCCCTAATAAGCATGCGTATTTATTTTCCATTTAGTCATATAAAATTTTGTTTATTGTCTTTTTTATATCTTCAGGTGATGTGGCGGTTTTGCAACACCCTGCCTCGGCAAAAGGATCGTAATCTGATAGCTGAAATATCAGCAATTCCACAAGGTCTTTGTTTTTGTTTATAATATTTGGTTTATTTATAATAACTTCAATTTCCCTTGCCAGAAAATCAGGAAAATCAAGATTATCTCTTGAGTAAGCTAAAGATTCTTTCAGTTTTATTTGAAGCATACTCCCTCCTTTGCTAAAAAATATTGTTCTAAATTAAATTGTCAAGAAAATATACTCTAATATGAGTGTACAGGCTCAGGGCGTATTGTTGCATTTATTTTTTCAGGATCGTTAGTTGTCAGATAATCCAGACCTTCTTGCATATATATATTTGCGTTTACAGGATCATCTTCTGTCCATACGTTTGTTAGTAGATTGTATTGTTTAGCTTTTTTTATATATTCTAAACAACTGTGCATTTCACCTGCAACACCTATTCCGCTATAGCCATTATCTAGTGCATCCTTTATGATTTCATCAGCAGTAAGGTTGTTGTTTTTATAACAGTTTACCAGTTTAAATCTATTAATATTAGGCAGCCTT
>JASMTO010000213.1:0-26065 GCA_041694215.1 bacterium | reverse complement strand
TACTATAATATATTTATGAACGATATGGATAATGCATTGGAATATCTGAAAGAGTTATCAGGCAAACATTTCAGATATGGGGGGCTGTATAAAGCATCCCTTTACTATTATCTGGTAAAAAAAGACTTTACAAATGCAGAAGCATCAGTGTCAGTACTTAACAATCTTGATGTAAATGATTTGTATTCACTTTATTATAAAATATTATATTATCTTGTGAACTATGAAGAAAAGAGATTGGTAGACAATATAAAATCATATATAGAAGAGTATCCGGTGGATTATAGAGGACTTGCGGCAGATGTCCTTTATTCTTTTAAAGAAAATAATTTTGATAAACTATACAACGACATAGTAAGTCTTAGTATTGTTGAAAGGAACTTTTTGAAAAAAACACCAATGGAGCTTGAAATTGAAAGTTTATAGGACAAAGAAGCACCTTATTTTTCTGGTGGGTCTGCTTTTTGTGGGGAGTGTATTTTTTGGGATTTCAAACATATATGCAGAAGGTGGCTTGAATAATGCCAAGTTATTTGTCTTGGTTTTGTTTTCTCTGTTTTTATTTTTCATCTTTTTGTCTCTTTTAGTGAGAAAAGTACATATGGATGAGTATGAATTGTCTGTTAAATCTTTATTTGTTAAGAAAACAATCAGGTTGGATGATTTGGAAGATGTGGGAATTATAAAACTTAAGGGGAGATACTGTATTTTGGTTTATGATAAAAAGGGATTTTGTGTGCTTACATCCACCATTGCAGGCATTGATGAGATTCTTCAGAAACTGAAATTTAGAGGAGGTAAGGAGATTTCCTGCAAATTGGATGAGCTTGGGGGTAAAACACTTAAAAGGCAAGCATTATTAGGAGCATCTTTTCTCATATTGGCAAATGTGTTCCTGTTTTGTATCAGCATTTACAACCTACTGTTCATTGAGTAGTTTGTAAACTTTGTTGCGACTGTAGCCGAATAGTTGCATGATTTTTACAATATCTTTGTTGGAGAATCGCTCTTGTTTTAGGGAGAAGATTTTGTCTTGGTAATCGTTGAAATTTTCATTGTTTTCCGGTTGCTTATTATTATCAATAATAATCACATACTCACCTTTCAATATTAAGTTTTCTACATCTTTTTCTGAGTAAATAAAAACCCGCTCTTCATAGACTTTTGTTAATTCTCTGCAAACAGCAATGGGAGGGGAAAAGGTTGTCAACAGCTGTATTAATGTGTCACGTATTCTGTGGGGAGATTCGTAGAGTATTATTGATGTTTTCATTGAAGATAGTTTTTCAATCTCTTCTTTTTTTCTGTTTTTGTTATAGCTCAGAAAACCTTTAAAATAAAAACTATCTGTGGGAAATCCGCTTTTTATTAAAGCGGGTAACAGTGCATTGGCGCCTGGTAAAACTTCAAAATCAATATTTTTAGCAGTTAACTCTTTTGTCAACAGGTTGCCGGGATCAGATATGCAAGGGGTACCAGCATCACTTACAACAGCAATTCTTTTACTGTTTTCAATTAGTTTGAGTATATTTTCTGTCAGAAAATGTTCATTATCTTTATGATAAGATTTAAGAGGTTTCTTTATATTGTAATGGGTTAAAAGCTTTTGGGTATTTCTGGTATCTTCAGCAAAAATTATATCCACATAATCAAGAATTTCAAGAGCTCGTAATGTAATATCCTTTAAATTGCCTATGGGCGTCGGGACAAAATAAACCAAGCTCACTGTTATTTTATACTGAACTGGATAGAATCGATAAGTTTTCCTTCATTGGAATAAACTTCCACCTTCCAGTTTCCAACCCATTTAGGTAGTATTTGTTTTGAACTGTATGTTCTCCATGTATATGAATTGACCTCAAGGGGGACCTCAGCAATGATATTTTCATTATACAGCCATATATGCACAATCTTTGTTGGGTAATCATCCGTTTTTATTTCAGTAAAACAGTATAGTTTGTTAACGTTCCTACTGAAAACGTTGCCGGTGTTTACCGGTTCAAGGCTTCTTATTCCTTTTGCAATGGCTATACGCATTACATCTGTTTTTGCTTGTGCAGGAGAATTGAAAAACATAAGCATAATAAATATCCCTGTTGAAACTAAAATCATTTTTAAATTAGTTTTATATAAAATCTCCATTTTTCCTCCAGAGAGCTTAATAGGTATATTGGTTGTTAATCAAAATGTTCAGCAATATATTTTTCGGCTGATTTGGCTGCAACAGCACCGTCTGAAACGGAGGTAACTATCTGTCTTAATTCCTTTTGACGGACATCCCCTGCAACAAAAATTCCTGGCACATTTGTTTGCATACGCTCATCACCTTTTATAAATCCAGTACTATCCATTTCAAGGAGACCATTAAAAATTTCTGTGTCTGCTGTCCAGCCGATAAAAACAAAGACCCCATCTACTTTTAGTTCTTTATGCTCCTTTTTGACTTTGTCATAAAGGGTCAATGACTCAACTTTGTTTTCACCATTAACTTTATCAACAACACAGTTGTAGATAAATTCTATTTTGTCATTTTTAAAAGCTCTGTCCTGTAGTATCTTGGCCGCTCTCAGTTGATCACGACGATGCACAATGTAGACTTTTCTCGCAAACTTTGTAAGGTAAACACCTTCTTCCACAGCTGAATCCCCTCCGCCTATTACCGCAACATCTTTGCCTTTAAAAAATGCTCCGTCACAGGTGGCACAAAAAGAGATTCCTCTTCCAAGAAAACGGTTTTCACCCTCAACTTCCATATGTTTCGGTTTAGCACCTGTTGCCACAATGATTGTTTTTGTCTTAACTACAATATCTTCTTTGTCGGTGTAAATATATTTGTATTTTCCATTAAAAGCAAATTTTTTAGGTAGAGCATTTTTTACTTGCACACCTAGAGCTTTTGCGTGTTCATACATTTTCATGGACAAATCGCCACCCATTATGCCTTCGGGGAAACCTGGATAATTTTCCACCATTTCGGTTAAAGCTATTTGCCCACCGGGAAAGTTTTTTTCAAGTATAAGGGTTTTCATGTTATCTCTGCCTGCATAAATTCCGGCAGTTAAACCAGCCGGTCCTCCTCCAAGGATAACAGTATCGTATTCTTCCAATAAATCGTCTGTACCAAAAAAATCTTCCATTAATAGCTCCTTAAAACATTCGTAATTTTCATAACTGAAGGTATTTTTGATTGCAAAATAATTTCACCATTTCCACCCACCAAATAAAAGTGTGGGGGGCTCCTAACACCATAATATTCGAATACGTCACCTATATTAGCTAAATATGTAATATTTTCAAGAATTTTATATTTATCTTCAGAAATAAGTTTCTCAAGTTTTTCTTTGTTGTTACCGTAATGTGTTATTACCACAATGTCAAACATGTTATTTTTTGTTAATGCTTTAAGCTGGGCTATTGCATCAAGATAATATGGTGAATATATTGTATTTGGTTTAAAAAAGATAAGAGCTTTTGGTATTTTGATTTCATGGAAATAAAATGATTGTCCATCAAGAGTTCCCAACTTGAAATCCGGGGCTACTGTACCGGCCACAAGAGGATCGTTGAGTCTATACTGGTAGAGAAAATAAAAGGCGTATCCAACAAGGAGAAAGATAAATAAATTTCTCCCTTGGAAGATGCGTAGGCGTTGTTTCCCATATTTCTGATTCAATTCTGCCGCCATTTTTTGCAATTAATTTAACTGTTAGTATTCCAAGACAAATTCTGTTCAATGTTTAACGTTAACCCACATCCCAAAACCCATCACCTATCACCCATATTACCGTAAACCTGGATATTGGAAGAGTAGAGGAGTAGAAGAGTGATTGGTGTGAAACGATCAACGTTCAAGGTTCAACGTTCAACGTTTTCGTATCATAACCTATCTCCCATCACCTTAACAACCACGCACACAAAATACGGTTAATATAATTTTTATTATCTACTATTAAAATACGTTATATCGAATAACTATCGTATAAAACTGTGTGCGCGGCTAACGCCTCAACTACGTCTAACAACCTCTAACAACCTCTAACAACCTCAACTACCTCTAACTACCTCTAACCTCTTAACACTTAGTACTTAACACTAACTTATACTTCCAATTTCAGACTTATGTCTATATTTCCTGCGCTATGGGTGAGGGCGCCCACCGATATGTAATCAATATCATAAAACTTAAGATGGTCAAGTTCATCTAACGTTATTCCCCCTGATAATTCAATCTTAGCTCGTTTGTTAACTATTGTGCAGGCCTCAATAATTTCATCTTTTTTAAAATTATCCAGCATTACAATATCTACACCTGCTTCAACAGCTTCTTTCAATTCTGGGAAATTTCTGACTTCCACTTCAATTTTTATTGTTGATGGTATGTATTTTCTAATTTTTTCAACAGCATTTGTTATCCCGCCTGAAGCGTCTATATGATTATCTTTAATCAATACCCCATCAAACAGACCAAACCTATGGTTACCACCTCCGCCAACTTTTACTGCATATTTTTCAAGTACCCGGTGTGCAGGGGTTGTTTTTCTTGTATCCAGTATTTTTATATTTGTACTATTCAGTCTCTCCACATATTTGCTTGTATTGGTGGCTATTGCTGACATCCTTTGTAAAAAATTTAGAGCAGTTCTCTCACCTGTCAATATTGATGCAATTTCCCCTCCTACTTTTCCGAAATGCGTACCTTTTTTAATAAATTTACCGTCAGAGTAGTTTATTTTTACATTGATACTGTTATTTAGTGTTTTAAAAACGTTTTTCACGATTTCTGAGCCACATAAAATCATATCTTCTTTTGCTAAGAAATAAAATGTGCCTTTTCTGTCCTTTTCAAATATTGCTTCAGTGGTAATATCACCATGACCAATATCTTCAAGAAGTGCAAGTTCAATAAGCTTATCAACAAGGTAATTTTTTAGCATATTGCTTTTAACCTATCTATAGTTATATCAATTTTTTCAAGAATCTCTTTTGACTTTTCAAATTTTTGTTTATCTTTTTCGATAATTTCTTTGGGTGCTTTCTGGAGGTAATTTTCGTTCTTAAGCTTTTTTCCGTATAATTCGTAATCTTTAAGGGCTGATTTTCTTTCTTTTTCCAGCCTTGCAATTTCTTCGTTTATATCCACAATACCTTCAATAGGGACATAAATAACAAATCCGGCAGATATATTTGTTGCGGATTTTTCTATTTCTTTATCAGTAAATTCCAACTTTTCGAGTCTGGAAAGCTTTTTAATATTTTTTTCATTATTTTTCACTGCATTTATTATTTTTTTATCATCGGTTTTTATATATGCCTTTACCATTGACTTGGGGGGGATGTTATATTCACCCCTTATATTTCTAATGGAGCTGATGATGGCAATTACAGTCTCTATTTCACTGTTTTCATTATCGAATGAAAAATCAAGATATGGAAATGTCATATTAAGTAAATTGCTATCGCTGTCGGTCATTTTGTGGATATATTCGGTAACAAAAGGCATAAAGGGGTGAAGTATAATGAGTGAATTTTTAAGCACAAAGAATGCTGCTTTCAGAGCGGATTCTTTTTTATTTTCGTCAAATATTCTATCTTTAATCAATTCGATGTACCAGTCACAAAATGTGTGCCAGAAAAATTTGTATATTTCACCGGCGGCTTCATTAAAATCATATGATTTGATGTGGGTTGAGACGGCGTCTGCAGTTATTTTTAGCTGATGGTAAATCCATTTGTCTTCAGTTTCGAGTTTTGAAAAATCAGGCTCTCCGATATTATAATTTGAGGGCATATTCATAAGAATAAATCGTGATGCATTCCATATTTTGTTCACAAAATTTCTGTAGCCTTCCACCCGCTCTTTTGATAATTTTATATCTCGACCTTGGGCAGCAAGAGCTGCAAGTGTAAATCTGAATGCATCAGCACCGTATTCATCTATAACGGTGAGAGGGTCGATTACATTGCCTTTTGATTTACTCATCTTTTGCCCTTCTTCATCCCTTACAAGGGCATGGATGTATACTTCTCTAAACGGCACATCATTCATGAACTTGGTTCCCATCATTATCATACGTGCAACCCAGAAAAAAAGTATATCAAAGCCTGTTACCAGGCAGCTGGTGGGATAAAATTTTTCCAGTGTTTTTGTTCTTTTCGGCCAACCCATTGTTGAAAAAGGCCATAGAGCGGAAGAAAACCATGTATCAAGTACATCAGTTTCTTGAGAAAGCTCTGTTGAAGAACATTTCTCACATTGTGATGGATCTTCCATGGCTACATTGATATGGCCGCATTTATCACAGTAAAATGCCGGTATTCTGTGCCCCCACCATATCTGTCTTGATATGCACCAATCTTTTATATTATACATCCATTCGAAGTAGGTTTTTTTCCAGTTTTCAGGGATTATGTTTACCTCATTGTTTTTCACTACCTCTATCGCTTTTTCAGCCAAAGGCTTTACTTTGACAAACCACTGCATTGAAATTCGTGGTTCCACAACGGTTTTGCACCGGTAACAGTGACCTATACTGTGGATATGCTTCTCCTTTTTCACAAGGCGGTTTTCTTTTTCCAATTCTGATACAATCGCTTTTCTTGCTTCAAAGCGTTCCATTCCCTGAAATTTTCCTCCGTTTTCATTAACATATCCGGAATCATCCATCATATTAATTTCTTTCAAACCATGTTTTCGTCCTATATCAAAATCGTTGGGATCATGGGCGGGTGTTATTTTTAGAGCCCCTGTTCCAAACTCCATGTCTACATATTCATCAGCCACAATGGGCAGTTCCCTCCCCACAATTGGCAATATAGCTGTTTTGCCGATAAGATGATTATATCTTTTATCATCGGGGTTTACTGCCACACCTGAATCCCCCAGCATGGTTTCAGGTCTGGTGGTTGCTATAAGCAGTTTTTCCCCTGTTTCTTTCACGTCATAATTGATGTAATAAAGGGTTCCTTCTTTTTCTTCGTGTTCCACTTCCAAATCACTGAGTGCAGTATGGCAGCGGGGACACCAGTTGATAATATAATTGGATCTGTAGATAAGCCCTTCTTTGTAGAGTGTTACGAAAACCTTTCTAACTGCCAGCGAAAGACCTTCATCCATTGTAAAACGTTCCCTCTCCCAGTCACAGGATGCTCCCAACCTCTTTAGCTGATTTATTATCTGACCTCCGGACTCTTCTTTCCATTGCCAGACCTTTTCTATAAATTTTTCCCTGCCAATTTCGTGCCTTGATATATTTTTTTCTGCCAATTGTTTTTCAACTACATTCTGGGTTGCAATACCTGCATGGTCTGTTCCTGGCATCCAAAGGGTTTCATACCCGTTTAGTTTGTAAAATCTGATCAGAATGTCCTGCAATGTATTGTTGAGGGCATGGCCCATATGAAGAGAGCCTGTAACATTAGGCGGGGGTATTACAATAGAGTAGGGCGGTTTGGGAGAGTTTTCATCAGCATGAAAAATGCCCTTTGCTTCCCATTCGTTGTAGATTTTTTTTTCATATTCACTTGGTGTTATTCGTGTTGGTAAATCGTTTTGATGCATCCACATCTCCTTATGAAAGTTTGTTTTTATCTACATTACTGGTGTTTTCAAGTGCTGCTGATATCATGTTATTAAGTTCGGCCATATTTTTTTCCAGAACGCTGAGTTTGTATTTTAACATATTGTAATCATCTTCTGTAATATTATTTTCCAATTTCTGATACATATTTTCAATTTCAGAGACATACAGGCTTAAGTCTTCAATTCCCTCTTTGACTATATTAAAAACCCTGGAATTTTCTCTGAAGAGTTCTTCAAAAAAATCAGCTCCAAAATCCTTTTTCATCGTTATCTCCATCAAATTCATCTATAAAGCCTTCGTCCTTAAGAAGTATTTTATCAAAAACTTCAGCACATTCTTGACATTCATAATGATAAATAATCCAAATATCGTTATCCATCATAACTTCCGTTGGGTCAAGTTCTTCAAGACGCTTCATCCCACAATAAGGGCAAAAAATTGGTTTCATAAATAACTCCTTTATTTAGTGCATCGTTTCACGGGGCAAGCCTCCAACAACCTCTAACAACCTCTAACAACCTCTAACTACCTCCAACTACTTCTATAGCATACTTCCTTTTCCCATTTTCCATCTGTGTTATATTAATTGTAATAAAATTATCCAAAAACCTTCCGATGTCAAATTTTTCTGCCCATTCAATAAAAATTGTACCTGAATAATCTAAATATTCAAAAAAACCTGTCATTTCTAGCTCTTCTAGCGTTTCTATTCTGTATAAGTCAAAATGATAAACAGGCCCAACAGATGTTTCATACCTTTGCATAATGGTAAAAGTCGGGCTTGAAGCTGTAGTGTTTGGGGAAAAAGTCTCAACAAATTTTTTTACAAATGTTGTTTTCCCTGTACCAAGCTCTCCATTTAAAAGAATTATATTGTTTTTAAATGTTGTTTTGTAGCGTTCAATTATATTTCCTAGATCATTTAAGCTACTACTTATCTCTGTATAATTCATTTAAAACAATCCACAAGTTATTTATTATATCCCCTGTAAGAAGAAAACGTTCGTTATATTTTTCTGTAAGATGTTCTGCAGTTTTTCCAAAAATCCATGATCCAAGTATTGCAGCATCGTTAAGCGAGTGTCCCTGGGAGATAAAAGATGTGATTATTCCGGTAAGGCAGTCCCCACTTCCACCTTTTGCAAGAGCTGGAGTACCTCTATTTAGTACAAAGATTTTGCCGTCAGGATTAGCAATTATGGTGTCTGCACTTTTTAATACTGTTACAATACCATATTTTACAGCAAATTCTGCAGATAATTCCAATTTTCTGTTTATTACATTTTCTTTTGATTCTTTTAATAGTCGTGCAAATTCCCCAATATGGGGTGTTATTACAGATCTGTATTTGAGATAATTGAAGTCTTCTTCATTTAATCCATATAAACCGTCAGCATCGATTACTATGGGCAGGTTACTTTGATGAATAAGTTTTTTAATAAAAGAGATTGTATTGTTATCTCTGCCTATGCCAGGGCCTAAACCGATTACAGTTTTATCTTCGATAAAGCCCAGTACATCATCTGCGTCCTCTTCTCTAAAATAGGAAGCAGAACCAACAGGATAGCTCATTACCTCGGCGGTTGATATTTCTGCTGTTAAATTTAGTTGAGAAGGCAAAACAATTGTGGTCAGTCCAGCACCGGTTCTTGCGCATGACCGCGATGCTAAAATGGGTGCTCCTGTTTTGCCTGGGGAGCCTCCGATAATAACAGTGTGACCGAATTTGCCTTTATGACTATCAGGATCTCTTTTGGATAGTTTTGGAATATTTTTCTCTGTAATTTCATATATAAAAGGTTCTACGTTTTCAACGGCAAAATCAGGAATAGAAATATCCACAACTTCAACGTTTCCACAGAACTTTTTAGCAGGGTAAAGTTTATGAGGGATTTTGGGCCTGCACATAGTAACTGTAATATCTGCTTTAAAACAGTCTCCTATTAGTGCATTCGTGTTACCAGAAAGCCCAGATGGGATATCTACAGCAAGTTTTATGCCGTCAAGGCTGTTAATTTTATCAACTAATTTTTTGTATTTACCTTCTAATGGTCTAGAGAGGCCTGTACCAAACAGAGAATCCACTATTAGGTCGTATCTGTCTTCAATAATATCTTCAAATGCGTTGAACACAGGTATAGGGTAGTGTTCAAGTATTTTAAAATTTATAAGGGGATCGCCTTTGAGTTTTTCTGAATCTGTAGTCAGAAAAAGCTCTACTTTAAAACCGGCATTAAAACATTTTCTGGCAAGAGCTATACCATCACCACCATTATTACCGCTTCCGTCGAATATTCCAATTCTCCCTTTGCCAAGGTCCAGTTTTTCTATTACCTGAAATATTCCGCTGGCTGCATTTTCCATAAGCACGGCAGAAGGTATCCCCATATATTCGATTGCATAACTATCAGCTTCTGCTATTTGTGCAGAATTCAATATTTCCATTATTCCACCCCCATAACGTTTACCGAGTATGGCAGATTATTTTCCAATTCTTCCAAAGAAACAGTGGCTGTTCCAACTTTTCCCACAACAATACCTGCAGCAGCATTAGCTAGAAAAGCAGCTTCTTTTAGTGTTGCCCCCAGAGAAATAGCTGCAGAAAAGACAGAGATAACCGTATCCCCTGCACCGGTAACATCAAAAACCTCTTTTGCCACAGCAGGTATATTTTTTGTTTCTTCATTTTTCATAAACAATGACATCCCCTCAGCCCCTCTGGTAATAAGAACAGAGTTGCATTGTAACATTTCTATGATCCTGTTGCCGCAGTTTAAAAGTGACTTTTCATCATGTATAGGTATACCTGTTGCTTGGGATGCTTCCTTATTGTTAGGAGTAATGCTGGTTACATTTTTGTACAGTTTAAAGTTTTCTACTTTAGGGTCTACAGTGATAATTTTATTTTTTTCTCTGCAAAGTAATGTAAGTTTTTTAATCAAAAATTCGGTAATAACACCTTTGCCATAATCTGACAAAATTATACCATCGTAACGATCAATTATTCCTGTAACATAATCGATTATATCAGAAGAGAAGTTTTTGCTGAGTTTATCATTTTTTTCTTTATCAAATCTGACCACCTGTTGATTGTGGGCAATTATTCTTGTTTTAACACTAGTATTTCTTCCGTCATCAAAATACATGGTGTCTATATCCATACTGCGTAATATTTTTTTAAGATGTTTGCCATCATTATCATTTGAAGCAACACCTATAAGAGTGGGTTTTGAACCTAAGGATGCAAGGTTTGCTGCGACGTTTGCAGCTCCACCGGGCATAGCCCGCTCTTTTACTACTTTTACAACAGGTACTGGTGCTTCAGGTGATATTCTGTCGACGCTTCCATAGATAAAAACGTCCAGCATCAGATCTCCAATAACGATCAATCTGGTATTTGGAAGTTGTTTGATTAATGTTGTTAATTCTTTCATATTGCATTAATAATCTTCAGTACTTTCTACCTGTTTTGCTTCATCGATTAACATAATAGGTATATCATCCTTTATTTCGTAAAGTAATTTGCAATGATCGCACACTATATACTCTGATTTTGCTGACAGCCTTATCTCTCCTTTGCATTTAGGGCATGCCAGCACCTCAAGCAATTCTTTTTTTACAGTCATATGAGGTCTCCTTTTTAAGATAATCATTGTATTTTTCAAATGCAGCAATTTAAAACATATTGGCTATATTTACAAGCTCAATTTTGGTTTGAATAAGCGAATAATTAATTTTTAAGTTTGTTAAGGATTGAATTTAATTCGGCTTTTATTTCTGAAAGAGAAATCTCTTTTTTATTTTGTATTTCAGTTTCGAGTTTTTGCCTGGCACCTTCTATTGTCATTTTTTCCTTATACAAAAGTTTTTTGATGATAAGTAATGTATCAAGGTGTTGTGTTGTGTAATATCTATGATTTGAACCGAATTTGATAGGCTTTAACTGCCGGAATTCTTTTTCCCAGAAACGAATTATTGAAGGTTTAAGCCCTGTTATTTCGGAAACTTCACCGATTTTATAGTAAAGCTTTTGTTTATGCATTTACCTCTTCTTTAAAAATTTGGCTGGGTCTGAAAATAACAACTGTTCTCGGTTCAATAACTGTTTCTTCGCCTGTTTTAGGATTACGTCCTATTCTTCTACCTCTGACTTTTACATCAAAATTGCCAAAACCGGATATCTTCACATTATTTTTACTCAGAATTTCCTTTTTCATGATTTCAAAAACATCATCGACAACATCAGATATGTCTTTCTTGGTAATTCCCATTGATTTATAAATGTTTTCAACTATTTCTGCTTTAGTCATAATACACCTCCGTATTATTAATTATATTCTAAAAGGATATTTCTTTATTGTCAAATATTTTAAGGTTTTTTTGTGATTTTAATGGGATTATCCCCAACATTAATTGTTTTAGCAAATTCTTTTGCTTCGTTTATCTGTTTAAAGCCTTCTATTGTAATATCATACAAATTATAACTGTAAACAGATTTTTTTATAAATACTTTCCCTGTAATTTTTTTGGCATAATTAACAGCCTGTTCTTTTGAACTAAATTTTTCTTTTAGCTCCACCCTTATATCTCCGATTCTTGTTTTGCCTGATTCTGATGGAGTATATACTTTCCACAACGTTTCTTCTTTTTTAGAACTTACTTTTTTGTTAAAGTGTAAGCCATTTTGTTTTGCAGTTTTGACAATGTCGCTAATAAGCTTTTCGTTGATATTATTTATTTCTATAATGTATTCCACAGATCTTACTGTTTTTTCCCCCTGAATGTTCGGTTTTGAAGGAGTTGTTTGTTTTTTTTCTGGTTGTGAAGTCACCTGCTGTTTTATTGGTTTTTGGGTTTTCTGAGGGTTAGTAGCTATTTTACTTGTGTCTTCTTTTATAACTTCAGATTCTACTTGTTCACCATCCATTTTTAATGATCTATCAGAAATGTTATTTTCGATGAACGTTATCGAGCCTATTTTCTTGAATTCATCATCGGAAGTTTGCTTTTCCTTTTCATTTTTCTCTATTATTTTTGCCGTTTTAGCGACTGTATGTTCCACAGTTTGTGTTTTTGTGGGGATGAAAAGAAAATACGTGAAAACTGCCAAAGCAAGAAATATAAGAAAAGAGGCGGCAATGTATATGTATTTGGGTTGAAAAATGTTCTGGAAAAGACCTTTATTCTTAACATCATCAGCAGCATCAAATTCAAAATGTTCAATCTGATGGATTTCAGAAAACGATTTGTCTATATATTTTAATAAATTTATATTTATCATAAAATTAGAAATCCCTGTATTTCAATAATAAAATACAGGGACAGCTGCACTTTATTTGTTGGTGCGGGCTTCTTCTTTTATTTTTTCTGTGATGTGCGATGGAGCCTCCTCATAATGGGAAAAGTCTATGGTAAACATTCCTCTTCCCCCTGTCATACTTCTTAAGTCAGGGGCATATTTTAATATCTCTGCCATGGGAACTTGTGCAGTAATGTGTTGTCCCGTTGTCTGTGGCTCTACATTTAGGACACGGCCCCGACGGGCATTAAGATCTCCGATAACTGTACCTACTGTTTCTTCTGGTACAAAGATATCAATGTTTACAATAGGCTCAAGCAAGACTGGTTTTGCTTCCATAGCAACCTTTTTGAAGGCCATAGACGCAGCTATTTTAAAAGCCATTTCGGATGAATCCACCGAATGGTAAGACCCATCGTATAAAGTGATTTTGAAATCTATCATGGGAAAGCCTGCGAGAACACCTTCTTTTGCAGCTTCTATTATTCCTTTTTCTACAGCAGGGATATATCCTTTGGGGATCACACCTCCAACTATCTTATCTATAAATTCAAAACCGGCACCCCTTTCATTGGGTTCAATCTCAATCCAGACATCGCCATACTGCCCTCTGCCACCGGATTGTTTCTTATATTTTCCCTGTCCTTTGGCAGTTGTTTTTATAGTTTCTTTGTAAGGGACTTTAGGGGTTTTCAAATCCACATCAACGTTGAACTTTTTCTTAAGTTTCTCTGTCACAACCTCTATATGCATCTGACCCATACCACTAAGAATCTGTTCTCCTGTCTGTTCGTCTCTGGTTACTCTGATGCCTAAATCCTCTTCCATCAATCTGTGTAAACCTGTACTGACTTTCTCTTCGTCTTCTTTTGATTTGGGGATTAGAGAAAAGGAAAGAACAGGTTCAGGTAGCTCCACAGGTGGTATTATGTAGCTTTTCTTTTTGTTGCTACAAAGTGTATCAAAAGTTTCTGTGAATTTCAATTTATTTACCATGGCAATTTGCCCTGCTTTCACAGAATCGGTTTTAATGAAATTTTTCCCTTGCAATAGATACAATTGGGTAATCTTTTCCGTTTCATCCTTATTAGGATTGTATACATCAGTGTCACATGAAATTTCTCCCGAATATACCCTGAAAATAGATAGCTTCCCGGAAAAAGGGTCAATAAATGTTTTAAAGATGTATGCCACAAAATCTTTATCGTTGGGATCAAGATATATAGTTTCCTCGGTATCTTTTGTCTTGGCTTCTTTTTGTTCCCTTTCTAACGGTGAAGGCATGAAATTAATGATAGATTCAAGAAGAAATTTACTCCCCACATTTTTAGTGGCAGAACCACATATTACCGGGATAAATCTTTTAGAAATGGTGGCTTCACGTATACCCATGAAGATCTCTTCATCGGAGAATTCTTCCCCTTCAAGATATTTTTCTATTAAGGTATCATCTGTTTCACTTATAGCTTCAAGCAGTTTGTTTCTGTAATTTTCTACAATTTCGGCCATTTCTGTTGGTATATCCACTTCTTTGAATTCAGCGGTAGGTTCACTGGGATATTCGTAAGCTTGCATTCTGATTAAGTCCACTAAACCTCGGAAATGTTCCTCCTGGCCTATAGGTAAATACAGCGGTATCGGTGTAACACCGAAAGATTTTTCTATATCACCTAGACTGCGGTAAAAATCGGCTCTTTCTTTATCCATCTTGTTGACAAAAATTATTTTTGCCAAATCAAAATCCTCAGAAAACTTCCATACGCGCTCTGTTTCTGCTTTAATGCCGCTGATAGCACTGGCGATTACAACAGCTCCACCAACTGCAGAAAGTGCCGCTTTTGTTTCATGAAGAAAATTTCCGTATCCAGGAGTATCAACAAGATTAAGAAGATGCTTGTTCCATTCGATAGTACATAATTTGGGATTTATTGTAATTTTCCTATTTATTTCAACGGGATCGAAATCCATAATGCTGGTACCGTTGTCAACACTTCCAATTCTGTTTGTTGCTTTGGCATTAAACAAGATTGTTTCTATGAGACTTGTTTTGCCTGCCCCGCCATGGGAAATAAATGCCACATTCCTGATATTTTTTATTTCACCTGCCTGCATAAGCTACCTCCAGTTTTAATTAAATCTTTTTCACATTAACCTGTTTGCATGCAATGATACTGTTTTTTCAAAAGGATACAACTACTTAAAAAATTCTATCAAATATTTTGCTGATATTCAACCAAATACTGGATGACATTGATTAAAAACTTTTGCCTAGCCTGAGAAACAATACAACACTTATTTATAAAATATAGAGTATCATTGATTTTACTTATAAGATTCTATATGATCTGGTTACAAATTATGGAGGTACTATATGAGTGAAGAAAAAGATCCATGGGGTATGGACAAGTATAAATTTAATATTCCCAATCTCCCCAAGTTTAAGTTTAAAAAAGCGCTGATTTTCCCGATAATTTTCGTTATTGTCGCAATATGGATGTTGACTGGAATCTATCTGGTGGATACCAATCAGCAGGCTGTAGTAAAGCGGTTTGGTAAAGTAGCCAGGGTCGTTGGACCAGGGCCGCACTATCATTTCCCTTATCCTGTTGAAGCTGTTAACAAAGCTAATGTCACAGATGTTCACAGACTAGAAATAGGTTATAAAAGCTACAAAAATGGTGAATCAAGGATTGTCGAGGATGAAGCCCAAATGCTTACCGGCGACGAAAATATTGTCAATTTGGATGTTATAGTGCAGTATAGGATCGGAGATATTGTCGAATACTTGTATAATATAGAAGGTGTTGTTTCTACAATTAAACAGGTGGCAGAATCAAGTATGAGGGAAATTGTTGGTAAACAGAAAATCGATTATATTTTAACAGTGGGCAAAGATGAGATTCAGATAAAAGCTCATGAAATGATACAAGACATACTCAAGCAATACAATGCAGGTATCCAGATCGTTGCTGTTCAACTGCAAAATGTCAATCCTCCTAATGAGGTTGTGGCCGCTTTTAGAGATGTTGCGAGTGCCAGAGAAGATAAAAGCAGGTTTATTAATGAAGCTGAAGCTTACGCTAATCAGGTAATTCCTGAGGCCAGAGGTAGTGCTGCTTCCATGATTCTTGATGCTGAAGCGTATAGAGAAGAGAAGGTGAAAAGAGCGGAAGGGGACGCTGAGAGGTTTAGTGAAATTCTCAAAAATTACGAACAATCCCCACAGTTAACGAGAAAAAGGCTGTACCTTGATAAAATGGAAGATGTTATTGGTAAAAGTGATTTTTATGTTTTTGATTCTCAGATTTCTGATATCAACACATTTTTAGGCCTTGAGAATCTTAAAGGGAGTGTGAACAAATGAAGAAAATAATCTCGATTGCAGTTGTGCTGCTAATACTTGCTGTAATGTTAATTGGCGGTGCTTTTTATGTTGTAAACGTCGATCAGCAGGTTGTTGTAACTTATCTGGGTAAACCGGTTAAAATCATAAAAGAGCCAGGCTTGTATGTAAAAATTCCTTTTTTGCAGAAAACCACATATTTCTCCAAAAAAATACTGGATTACGATGCAGATCCCAGAATAGTGATTACTGAGGATAAGAAAAATCTCCTTTTGGATAATTATTGTAAATGGTATATTGCTGAACCATTGAAATTTTACCAGTCTGTAAGGACAACGAATGGTGCTATGTCAAGGCTTGACGATATTATTTACTCGGAAATACGAGTTGAGTTGGGAAATCACACGTTAACAGAGGTCATCGCCGCCAACAGAGCTGAGATTATGAAAAATGTAACAGCGGCTTCCAAGAAAAAAGCTGACGAATATGGAATTGAAATTGTGGATATTCGTATAAAAAGGGCGGATCTACCGCCGGAAAACGAAAAGGCGGTATTCGCGAGAATGGTATCAGAAAGGGAAAGAATTGCAAAAAGATACAGATCCGAAGGACAGGAGGAAGCTAAAAAACTTCGTGCAAAAGCTGACAAAGAAAAACGAATAATCCTTGCTGAAGCATATAAGAAAGTTCAGCAAATTAAAGGTGAGACAGACGCTAAAACGATAAAAATATATGCCGATGCATATAGTGCTAATGAATCTTTTTATGTATTTAATAAAAAACTTGAGATTTTTAATTCACTGAGTGAAAACAATAAGTATTTTCTGACAACCCAATCGGATATTTTTGAATTACTTGAAAAGGGAGTGAAGTAAATCTGAAAAATTAAATTTTTTAGACATTTTGGCTAGAAAGCTAATTACTTGACTTTGGATAGATGAGATAGTAATATCCCAAGCTATATTTTTTAGGAGGTTTGCAAGTGAAGAACAGTGTTAATATTGGTATTATAGGTTATGGCACAGTGGGCAAAGGGACACTGGAAGTGCTAATGGATAATAAGGAAGTTATTAAGGATAAAACCGGTTTTAGCCTGAACGTTAAAACTGTGGCCGATTTAAAAATTGAAGAGATTGAGGATAATTATCTAGCAAATGTTCCTAACAAAACCACCGATGCCTATGACATTATAAATGATAAAGAAATTGATATTGTTGTAGAATTAATTGGAGGTTACAATCCTGCAAAGACGTTTATCTTGGACTGTATTGCCAATAAGAAACATGTTGTTACGGCAAATAAAGCTCTGCTGGCAGTAGATGGGCATGATATTTTTCAGGCTGCCGAAGAAAATAATGTGTGCCTCGGTTTTGAAGGGAGTGTCGGTGGCGGAATCCCCGTTATCAGGGTCTTAAAAGAAGACTTGGCTGCCAATAATGTTAAAGAGATTTACGGGATTATCAACGGAACAGCAAACTATATCCTTACCAAAATGGAAAAGGAAGAAAAAGAATTTGCCGATGTGCTCATAGATGCCCAAAGTCTAGGGTATGCAGAAGCTGACCCCACTTTTGATGTGGAAGGGACAGATACTGCACACAAAATTTCTATCCTAGCAACTATTGCATTTAACACTGTTGTGCCTTTTGAGAATGTTTTTGTGGAAGGCATTACCAATCTTAAATGTGTGGATGTCGAGTTTGCTAAGAAGCTAGGGTGTAAGATAAAATTGCTGGCGATAGCAAAAAAGAATGATAATGATATTGAAGTTCGGGTTCATCCGACTATCATTCCTGATAACTATATTTTATCCAAGGTTCAGGATGTTTTTAATGCAGTTTATTTTGTATCAGACAAACTTGACAGAACAATACATTATGGACGTGGAGCTGGGAGTCTTCCCACAGGCAGTGCTGTTGTTTCTGATGTGATATCAATTGCCAGGGATATGAAATGTAAATGTCCGTCAAGGGTTCCCGTTCTCGGGTTTACAAAAGAGTACAAGTCATATTTCCCTGTTAAGGATATAAATGATATTAAGTCCGCATTTTATCTAAGATTTAGTGCTGAAGACAAACCGGGTGTCTTGTCGAAAATAGCGGGGGTGCTTGGGAAATATAACATCAGTATTAATTCTGCAATACAACCATCCCAAACTTTACCAGGAGAAATCGTACCCCTTGTTTTTATGACTTATGAAACAGTTGGAAGAAATATTAAAGACGCAGTAGATGAACTAGATAACTCTGAGTTTGTGAAAGATAAGACTGTTGTTATCAGAGTGGAAGGTATATAAGGTATATAATGCTTAATAAGGTGTTTAAATGAAATATTTAGTCTTGCTTTGTGATGGAATGGCTGATTATAGAATACCGCAATTGGGTAATCGTACGATAATTGAATATGCAAATATTCCTAATATGGATTATTTGGCCAAAAACGGATCCTGCGGCAAAATACATACTGTCCCTGAAGGGATGTATCCGGGTAGTGATGTTTGCAACCTCAGTATTTTTGGCTACGATCCCCGCAAATATTACACCGGCAGAAGCCCTCTGGAGGCGGCAAGTAAAGGAATCGATCTTGATGACAATGATATGGCTTTTCGTTGTAATATTGTAACCTATTCCGAAAATTATTCGAAGATGAAAGATTTCAGCGGAGAGCATGTTTCCCAAAAAACAGCAGATAATATCATCAAAAGACTAAACAGAGAATTCAAAAGTGAAGGTTTTGAATTTTACAGCGGTGTAGGTTACAGAAATCTAATGATTGTAAGAAATTGCGATTACAACATAACATCCATTCCACCTCACGATATAATGGGTAAAAATATTGACGAATATCTGCCAGTTGGAAAAGGCGCAGATAAATTAGTAGCTGTTATGAAAAGAGCAAATGAGATTATCGCAGAAATGGAGTCTGAAAATGCAAACGGCATATGGCTTTGGGGAGAGGGCAGAAAACCCAATATGGATCCATTTCAAAAGTTATATGGAGTGGGTGGCTCTGTGGTGGCAGCAGTGGATTTGATAAAGGGTATAGGTAAATATGCTGGCCTTGATGTGATTGATGTACCCGGAGCCACTGGTTTTATTGATACAAATTTTGAAGGTAAGGCAGAATATGCTGTGAAGTCGCTGGAAAATAAAGATTATGTATTTGTCCATGTTGAAGCACCGGATGAAGCCGGACATATGGGTAGTATTGAGGAGAAAGTTAAAGCTGCTGAAAATATTGATAGTATTATGCTGCCAATTATTATGAATGGACTTGATAATTTTGATGATTTCAGAATCCTCCTTACTCCTGATCATCCCACACCCATTTCTTTGAAAACACATGTTGCTGATCCTGTGCCGGCTATAATTTACGGTAGTAATGTAAAGAAGGATAAGAATGTGTCGTACTCTGAATTTATAACCCCTTCTTTTGATATTGTTGATGGTTACAAAATAGCTGATTATTTTATTAATAAACCGATAATTTAACCCAGGAGGTATATAATGAGCTTGGTGGTTATGAAATTCGGCGGGACCAGCGTCGGCTCAGTAGAACGGATTAAAAAGGTAGCAAAAAGAATAGCCAAACGCAAAGATGAAGGACATGACATTGTGGTTACTTGCTCTGCGATGGGCGGTGAAACAGACAGACTTATAAATTTGCTTACGGAAATAAGCCCTAAATATGATCCAAGAGAATACGATATGCTTGTTTCAACGGGTGAACAGGCGAGTATAGCCCTTGTAACCCAGGCGTTGAAAGAGATGGGGTATGATGCAATATCTTTTACCGGCCCCCAAATTGGGATGATTACCGACGGTGCCCATTCGAAGGCTAGAATAAAGGAAATCAGCGCTGAGCGTTTAAAAGAGGCAATAAATAAGGGTAAAATATGTGTTGTTGCAGGTTTTCAGGGAATTTTTCCTGAAACAGGGGATATAACCACACTGGGTAGAGGTGGTTCAGACACCACAGCTGTGGCAATTGCTGCTGCTATAAATGCTGATGTATGTGAAATATATACGGATGTTGACGGTATTTATACGGCTGATCCCCGTATTGTTAGGGGAGCAAAGAAACTTGATAAAATATCGTATGAAGAGATGCTTGAGCTCGCATCATTGGGTGCCAAAGTCCTTCAATCAAGAAGTGTGGAATTGGGTATGAAATATGGTGTTGATATAATGGTGTTATCATCTTTTGAAGAAAAACCTGGTACATTAGTTACAAAGGAGGATAAAGATATGGAAAAAGTTATTGTTTCAGGTGTAACAGCAGATAAAAATCAAGCAAAAATTACTATAAGAGGTGTGCCGGACAGACCCGGGATTGCTGCAGAAATTTTTGGGAGATTGGCCGAGAATAATATAAATGTTGATATGATTATTCAGAATGTGAGTGTTGATCTGAAGACAGATCTTTCTTTTACAGTGGCTAAGACCGATCTTTTAAGGGCAATGGATGTGTGCGAAAAGGTTGCCAAAGATATAGAAGCTCAGGATGTTATCAGTGATGAAAAAATTGCCAAAATATCGGTTGTGGGTGTTGGCATGAAAAGCCATGCCGGTGTTGCAGCTGATATGTTCAAAACATTACAGGAAAATAATATCAATATCCAGATGATTTCCACCAGTGAAATAAAAATTTCTGCTGTAATTGAAGAAAAATATGCAGAACTTGCCGTCAGGGTATTGCATGAGAAATTATTGCCGGAGGAAGAAAATGTCTCGTGAGGAAAAAACGTTAGTATTTTATGATACATTACTCAGAGATGGTACACAGTCGGAAGATGTTAATTTTACTGTGCAGGATAAGGTGCGGATAGCAGAAGAGCTTGATGATTTTGGAATAGATTTTATCGAGGGTGGATGGCCGGGTTCTAACCCCAGGGATATAGAATTTTTTAGTGAAGTTAAAAAATCTAAAGTTAATCCGGCAAAGATATGCGCATTTGGCAGCACAAGAAGGGCTAAAAAAAGCTGTGAGAGTGATGAAAGCATTCAGGCGCTATTACAATGTGGTGCAGCCAACGTAACAATTTTTGGTAAAAGTTGGGATTTGCATGTAACTGAAGCTTTAAAAATATCTTTGGAAAATAACCTTGAGATTATCAACGATACAGTTGCTTACTTAAAAAAGAAGGTTAATAATGTTTTTTACGATGCAGAGCACTTCTTTGATGGTTACAAGGCAAATCCTGAATATGCGTTAAAAACCCTTAAGGCTGCTATGGATGCAAAAGCTGACTGCCTTGTGTTATGTGATACAAACGGCGGAACTATGCCCGACGAATTAGTAGATATAATCAAAAAAGTAAGAGAAATCACCGGAGACTATCCTTTGGGGATTCATAGTCATAACGATAGTGAGTGTGCTGTTGCCAACTCTGTTTTAGCTGTACGTAATGGTGTTACTCATGTTCAGGGGACGATAAACGGATATGGGGAGAGATGTGGCAACGCGAACCTTTGCTCAATTATTCCGAACCTTCAGTTAAAATATGGTTATGACTGCGTGGAAGATGAGAAACTGAAAAAACTGCGATCTCTTTCCAGACTTGTCAATGAACTTGGCAATCTCAAGCACAATATCCATCAGCCATATGTAGGCAGGGCCGCTTTTGCACATAAAGGTGGTGTTCATGTAAGCGCAATTTTGAAAAATGCAAGAACATATGAACATATTAAGCCGGAACTGGTGGGTAATACTCAAAGGGTTCTTATTTCCGATCTGTCAGGAAAAAGTAATTTGATCTATAAAGCCAGAGATTTCGGTATTGATATAGACAGCAGTGATTCTAAAATAACCAGTTTACTGGAGAAGCTTAAAGAACTTGAAAATAAAGGTTTTCAGTATGAGGGTGCGGAAGCATCGTTTGAACTACTGATTAGAAAAACTCTTGGTAATTTTACTAAATTTTTTGATCTTCTAAGTTTTCGGGTCATAGACGAAAAAAGAAGTGCTATAGAGCCACCGTTTGCGGAAGCAACTGTGATGCTTAGAGTTGGTGGAGAAATAGAGCATACAGCAGCTATGGGTAATGGACCTGTTAATGCTTTGGATAATGCTTTAAGAAAAGCTCTGGAAAAATTTTATCCCTCATTAAAACAAATGGATTTGGTCGACTATAAAGTTCGGATATTGGCGGGTAAAGAGGGGACCAAGGCTATGACACGAGTGCTTATAGAATCCAAAGATGACACGGATACTTGGGGAACAGTTGGAGTAGCCCACAATATTATAGATGCAAGCTACCAGGCACTGGTGGATTCGATTGAGTACAAGTTGTATAAGGATGCGTATAAGTAAAGGGGATGTTAGTGTTAAGTGCTAAGTGATAAGTACTAAGTATAGGTTTTGGGTTATGGGTTTTGGGTGATGGTAAATAAACGTTTTACGTTTCACGTCTTACGCTTCACCCTTAACGTTTCAAAAGAGGAGGGGAAGTGGCAATTGGTGTTTTTGATTCTGGTGTGGGTGGGCTGACTGTATTTAAAAGTATTTCAGACCATTTCCCTAATGCGGACATTTACTATCTGGGGGATACAGCAAGAGTTCCTTATGGAAATAAATCAATGGAAACAATTAAGCGCTATAGTTCAGAGTGTGCCGACTTTTTGATAAAACATTTCAATGTCGATTTGATTGTGATTGCATGTAATACAGCTTCTTCATATGCTATAAATTTTTTAAAAATGAAATATAGCATTCCTATAATAGGTGTGGTAATTCCGGGAGCTAGAAGGGCAGTGAGTGTGAGTAAAAATGGCAGAATTGGTGTAATTGGCACACGGGGGACAGTAAAAAGTTGTGCCTATTATAAAGCAATTAAAAATATCTCCCGAAATGCATTCGTGTTTCAGAAAGCATGTCCCCTCCTTGTCCCTTTGGTGGAAGAGGGGAGGATTGATCATGCTATTACTGACCTTGTCATAAAGGAATATCTTGATGAAATCGTTAGAGAACATATTGATACACTTATTTTAGGGTGTACCCACTATCCCCTCTTAAAAAATCGTATAAAAATGCTTTTTCCTGACCTTAATATAGTAGATTCTTCTGAAGTAATACCAGAATATATTGAAAATTTGGGTGTGAATGTAAATAAAAACAGCATTAGGGAAATTTATGTAACTGACAAATCCGAAGTTTTTTCTACCTTGGCTTTTCAGATCTTTAGTGAAGTAAAAGTTAAAGAAGTATTTATTGAGCAAACTTTTTAGTTTTAATTTTCTTTATATTTCAAAAAAAGTAACTATTTTCCAAATTAGAAGGTTTCCATATATAAGACCTTTTTTGATTCCAAGTTGGTATGAGACAGAATAAATTTATATTGTTGCAAATTCAAAAAGGGGGCTTTTTAAAGCCCCCTTTTTACTTTTAAAAAAGTAGTTTTTGATATATTATTTTATAAAAATCCAAATTAGGGTGTATAAAAATGCTTATAAAAATTGAATCTTTTTTTAATGCAATCTCTAAATTTCTTGGATATCTTACAGCCTTTGCAACAGTGCTAATGGCTGTAAATGTTTTTGTTGATACAATGATGAGATACCTTTTCCACTGGGGTTCAGTAGGTATGCAGGAAATGGAATGGCATTTGCTTTCTGTGGTAATCCTTTTAGGGATTCCTTTTACACTGATGGAAGAGGGGCATGTGAGGGTTGATGTTATTTATGACAGGCTGAGTCATAAGAAGCGGGCTATTATAAATATCATCGGAACTGTAATTTTTATAATGACTTTTTCTCTACTTATTGCAACAGGTTCTATTAATTTTGTAATTGAGTCCTTTGTATCCGGTGAAACAAGCAATGATCCGGGAGGTTTACCATACAGATGGATTGTTAAAAGCTTGATACCTTTTTCTTTCTTTTTATTAGCTTTTATGAGTATCGGGTATATTGTCAAATATATTAATATTTTTCGGCATGGTGACAGCTTAGAGAAAACAGATAAAGATGATATTTAGGAGATTTTATAATGGTTGGTATTATTATGTTTTTTGTGGCACTCCTGTTGCTTTTATTCGGATTTCCCGTTGCATTCACATTTGGTGGTGTTTCCGTAATTTTTGCAATAATACATGGTCTTGTTGAGGTTATACCTTTTGGCGGCACAATTTTAGAAGGGGTGAAAGAGGGCTTAAGCATGTTTTCTTTTATGCCCTTTCGTTTGTATGCGATAATGACAAATAAGCTGTTGATGGCAGTTCCCCTTTTTATTTTCATGGGGCTTATACTGCAAAAATCCAATTTGGCTGAAAGGTTATTAGAGTCTATGGGATCGCTTTTTGGAAATATCCGGGGCGGTATGGCCATCAGCACTATTTTGGTGGGTGCACTGCTGGCAGCTTCCACAGGGGTTGTAGGAGCCAGTGTTGTTGCTATGGGAATAATATCACTGCCCGTTATGCTTAAATACAATTATAATAAAGAGCTTTCCACAGGTACAATATGTGCTGCCGGGACGTTGGGACAGATAATTCCGCCTTCGATTGTTTTAATCATTCTTGGGGATGTTTTCCAACTTCCTGTGGGGGATGTTTTCAAAGCCGCATTTATCCCCGGATTGTGGTTGGTGGTGCTTTTCCTTATTTACATATTTATTATTTCTTTTTTAAAAAAAGAAGTAGCACCTCCTGTGGTGCTTGAAAACAGGGGTAACAAAACTCAACAGATTGTTAAAGCGCTTACTGACATTTTACCCCCTTTGATACTAATCGTTCTTGTTTTAGGCTCCATTTTTGCAGGTATTGCTACTCCGACTGAATCTGCAGCGGTAGGCTGTTTTGGAGCTGTTATTCTGGCTTTGCTCTACAGGCAGCTTTCTTACGGAATGGTTAAGCAGACAGCTCTTGAAACAGTTAAGGTTACGGTCATGGTTTATACTATTCTTATGGGGGCTACCGCATTTTCAATGGTTTTTGTGTATACGGGCGGAGATGCCATTGTAAAGGATGTACTGCTTCAACTTCCTGGAGATAAATATGGCTTCATTATTTTTTCGATGATAGCGATACTGATTCTTGGATTTTTCATAGATTTTATTGAAATTTCCTATGTTATTGTTCCCATTCTGCTCCCTGTAGCTGACCATATAGGATTAAATCCTTTATGGTTTGCAATATTGATTGCAATGAATCTGCAGACATCCTTTTTGACGCCTCCCTTTGGATTCAGTCTGTTTTATCTTAAAGGTGTGTCTCCTCCAGAAATCAGGACAATACACATTTACAGAGGGGTGGTGCCATTTATTATGATTCAGATAATTGTGTTGCTGATTTTGGCATTTTATCCACAACTGTTTTTTCTGAGCTCCGTATAGAAGTGAAGGTAGAGTGAACCAGCTTACAGGACTAAGGCAGTTGAATGTGGTTGAAAAGGTTGAGAGGATTTAGTGGTGTATTTTGGTGCTAAGTGCTTTTACGTTGAACGTTCAACGTGTAACGAAATATTATCCAACTATAACTCAAAACCCATCACCTTAACAACCATGCACACAAAATTCGGTTAATATAATTTTTATTATCCACTATTAAAATACGGTATATTGAATAACTAACATATAAAACTGTGTGCGCGGCTAACGCCTCTAACTACCCCCGTGAAATAGGCTTACGCATTTCACGGGGCAAGCCTCCAACTACCAAGCACACAACGCTTTAATATCTATATAGTTATTAGCATCGTTAATCCCGAATGCTTTGTTTCAGATAACCATTGCAAAATTTTGTGTGCTCGGCTAGCGCCTCAAATACCCCAGTGAAATAGGCTTACGCATTTCACGGGGCAAGCCTCCAACTACCAAGCACACAACGCTTTAATATCTATATAGTTA
>JASMTO010000212.1:0-11550 GCA_041694215.1 bacterium | reverse complement strand
TAGCAAGCAAGTGAATTATAATTTCACTGTCAGAAGTGGAAGTAAAGATTGCACCATTTTTAACTAACTCGCTTCTAATTTCATCAGCGTTTACAATATTTCCGTTATGAGAGAGGGCAATTTCACCTTTACTAATATCAGCAACGATAGGCTGCGTGTTCTTAATATGGTTTTCCCCTGATGTGGAATATCTGTTATGACCAATGGCGATATCACCTTTTAGCTTACTAAGCTTGTCCCCAGAAAAGATATCAGCAACAAGACCTTGCCCCCTTTCATAAAAAAGGTGGGTCCCGTCAGAAGAAGCTATCCCTGCACCTTCTTGTCCCCTATGTTGTAAAGCATATAAACACAAATAGACTAAATTGGCAGCTTCACTGTCCCCAAAGACACCTGCTACACCGCATTCTTCTTTAAATTTATCCAAAATCATTTTATAAGCTCTTCTATACTTTCCATATACACTTCCTTAGCCAAAGCAATCTTCTCATCAATAATCACTTTTGAATTATGCAAAATAGTAATTGCATCACCCTTAGTTTTGCCAATATTCAGATAATTTATACCTGCTGAGGAAAGTTTTTCCTCGATTTTACCAATGGAAAAATCATCCACTTCAGCAATAACAAGTGGAAAACATTCGCCAAACAACAATTCATCCGTTCTTATCTGCTTGTCAATGTTAATCTGCACTCCAATATTATCTTTAAAACACATTTCACTCACAGCAACAGCCAAGCCACCATCTGAAACATCATGCGCCGAAAGGATCAGTTTTTCTGAAGCCATTTCCACCATTGCATCTATTACAGAACTACAGAGCTCAAGATCAACATCTTGCACATCACCTTTCAGCTTGCCATGGATCTTATAAAGATATTCACTACCCTCTATCTTCGGGTTAAAATCCCCTATGAGCAGTATGTTACTTCCCCTTTTTGTAAAAAAGGAAGGAACCCTGTTTTCAATATCATCCAGTACTCCCACCATAACAATGGTAGGAGTGGGAAGTACTCCAATGGACCTGGTTTCATTGTAAAAGCTAACATTTCCACTTACCACTGGGGTGTTTAAAACACGGCATGCATCCGACATACCGTCGGTAGCCCTCACAAACTGCCACATGATATTCTCTTTTTCAGGATTACCAAAATTTAAACAGTTAGAAATAGCTCTGGGACGAGCTCCGGTAACGGCAACATTCAAAGCACTTTCAACAACACTAACCTTACCCCCGACATAGGGGTTTATATAACAATATCTGCTGTTACAGTCTGAACTTACGGCAATAGCTTTGCTACTGCCTTTTATGCGCAATAAAGCAGCATCAGAACCGGGGAGAAAAATAGTATTCGTCTGCACCATATGATCATACTGGGAATAGATCCATCGTTTGGAAGCAATGTTTGGATTGGAAAGCATCCGAGCTAAAATAGCCGCATAATTGCCTGGATCAGGGATATTTTCATAAACATTATAGTTTGTTATCTCTTTATGCTCTTTAGGTTCAGCATATTGCCTGTCATACACAGGAGCATCATCGGCAAGCTCTCTGGCAGGCAAAAGTGCCACTTCTTCATTTTTCCATCGAAGTCTCACATAACCATCATTTGTTACCTCGCCTATCACTTCAGCATCCAGATCCCATTTAGCAAAAATTTCCTTTACTTTATCTTCAAAACCTTTCTTAGCCACCAGTAACATCCGTTCCTGAGACTCAGACAACATTATCTCATACGGATTCATATTTTGCTCTCTTACAGGAACTTTATCCAAATCTAATAAAACCCCTGTCCCGGATTTTGAAGCCATTTCAAATGATGAGCTGCTGAGGCCGGCTGCTCCCATATCCTGAATCCCAACCACATAATCTTTCTGCATTAATTCCAAACAGGCTTCCAGCAAAAGCTTTTCTTTAAAAGGATCACCTATTTGCACATTAGGACGTTTTGACTCACTTCCCTCACCAAACTCCTCACTAGCCATTGTTGCTCCATGAATGCCGTCTCTACCAGTTTTAGCACCCACATACATGATAGGATTCCCATGACCTTCAGCTTTTGCGTAAAAAATTTTATCCTTTTCAACTAATCCCAGGGCAAAGGCATTAACAAGAGGATTCTTCTGATATGATTCATGGAAGTATACTTCCCCCCCAACTGTGGGGACACCAAAACAATTCCCATAACCAGCTATACCACCCACAACCCCATCCAAAAGATACTTTGTTTCATCATTATCCATAGTACCAAAACGTAGGGCGTTCATTGCACATACAGGTCTAGCTCCCATGGTAAAAACATCTCTAAGGATACCTCCAACACCGGTAGCAGCACCCTGATAAGGCTCAATGTAGGATGGATGATTATGACTCTCCACTTTAAAACAGGCACACAAATCACCGTCTATTTCTATAATACCGGCATTTTCTCCAGGCCCTTGCACAACCCAATCAGCTTCGGTGGGGAATTTTGCCAAATGCTTTTTACTGCTTTTATAACTACAGTGCTCACTCCACATTGCAGCTATAATACCAAGCTCTATATAATTCGGTTTTCTGTTCAAAAGCTTTACTGCAACATCATATTCATCTTCGGTGAGCCCCATTTCTCTTGCCAGATTTTTATCTACATCAGGATATTGAAAATCTTCAAAAATACCCATTATACACCTTTAAAAAAATTTTTTATCGACTCAAACAAATAAAACCCATCGCCACCAAAAATTTTCTCAGCACAACGTTCAGGATGTGGCATCAGTCCCATTACATTCCCATTTTTATTAATGATACCGGCAATATTATATACTGATCCGTTAGGATTGTTCACATCGTTTGTTTCACCTTTGCTATCACAGTATCTGAATACAATTTGCTCATTTTCAATGAGCTCCGATAACCCCTTATCATCAATGTAATAATTTCCGTCCATATGGGCAATAGGGATACTGATAATTTCGCCATTATTATAATATGAGGTAAACACTGTTCTGGAGTTTTCCACAATCAAGTCAACATATTTGCATATGAATTTCAGTCCTCTATTTTTTATCAAAGCCCCAGGCAAAAGCCCAACTTCCGTAAGTACCTGGAAACCGTTGCATATACCCAAAACATGCCCACCTTTATTTGCAAAATCAACAATTGCATCCATAATGGGTGAATGCTTTGCAATAGCACCGCTCCTCAAATAATCCCCGTAAGAAAACCCACCAGGCAAAACCACCAAATCAAAGTCATCTAACCGGCTTTCCTTATGCCATATGTATTTAGTATCTATTTCTACAACATTGCTTAAAGCATAATAACAGTCATGATCACAGTTTGATCCGGGAAAGACAACAACCCCTGCTTTCATATCTTCACCTTTGAGTGTATTAATAAATTATTTTATAATCTTCTATTATTGGATTTGTCAAAATAGAGTGACATATCTCTTCAATTTTTTTGTCATACTTTTTAATGTCGTCGTCGATTTCTAGCTCGATAACTTTGCCAACCCTGACATCGCTGATAAAATCATATCCTTTTCTGTTCAAAGTATTCAGAATAGTCTGACCTTGGGGGTCAAGAATTCCTTCTTTAAATCTCACTTCAACCTTGATTTTCATTTTTCACTCCAACATTTTTTGGGTATATAACACAATAAAAATGCTCAGTCACCACTTTTTTAAGGCTGAAGACAACTGGGGAATTGATAAGATACAACCAATTATAGAAAAAACAATATTAAATAACTTCTCCGCTCACTCTGGATTTGATAAACTGCCATCCATTCTGAATATGCTTTGCCATTAAATTTTCAGCCATCTCAGCATCACGTTTTTCCAAAGCATTTATTATTTCGTTGTGCTCCTCTATAACTCGCATTATTCTGCCTGCTTCAGTAAATGAGTAAGCCGTTGCACGCTTAAATTGCCTGAGCAAAGCTTCAAGGAATTTAACTAATCTGCTGTTACCACATTTTGATATAATAATATTGTGAAACTCCGAATTGAGATTTATCAAAACAGAGACGTTTTTGGCATCAGCAAATTTTTCTATTTTGCGATTCAGCTCCTTAAGATCATCGATGTCCTTGTCTTTAAGATTTTCAGTAGCCAATCTTGCAGCCAGCGATTCCAACTTTACTTTTAAAATAAAAATTTCATCCACATCTTTATCCGTAACAGCAGTAACAACTGCCCCACGTCTGGGAAATATTTCGATAAAACCTTCCATCTCCAGTAATCTCAGAGCTTCCCTTATCGGAGTCCTGCTGATACCAAGCATTTTAGAAAGTCTTGGTTCTGTGAGCCTTTCTCCCGGTTTTATGCTTCCTTTTAAAATATAATCTCTAATTGTTCCGGCTATGCGTTCACTCAATGGTGTACTATCAATATTTAAATCTCTCAAGATTAATACCTCTTTCTAAGTTTAGAACGTAAATATTCCCAACTGTTCTCAATATGCCAGCGTACAGTTTTTTCTGCTAAATCAGGATCTTTGGTTGCGAAAGCCTTTATTATTTTGTCATGTTCCTTTTTAGCTTCTGCAGCTCTTTCCGATTTGGAAACCAAAATCGTTTTTAAACGCTGGAAATTTTTATCGAGCCCCTCGAGTATTTCAATCAGTTTTTCATTTTTCGATAATATAATAAACATGTTGTGAAAATCAAAGTTAAATTTAAGATATTCCTCAACAATATCTCTTTTACTCAAAGAAATTTTGTAAAACTTTTTATTGATTTGATCTAGTTTAACAATATCTTTGTCAGTAATATGTTCAGTAGCCTGTCTGGCAGCCAACCCTTCAAGATTAGCTTTGATCGCATACAAATCATCAATATCTTTGAGAGTTAGTTCTTTTACTACCGCACCCTTTCTGGGAACAATTTCAACAAACCCTTCATTTTCCAACTGCCTAAGGGCTTCCCTTATCGGCGTTCTACTGATACCAAGCATCTCTGCAAGTTTTGGCTCCACAAGGCGTTCTCCATCTTCGTAGACGCCTTTAACAATATCCGACCTTAATCTGTCTGCAATACGTTCACGCAAAGGTTTACTTTCCAATATCTCGTCTCGACTCACACTTCACCCTCTAAACAACCACAATTAACTAACAATAATAAGGTTTTTGGATAAATTACAAAAATAAAAACCTCCTGTTTAAACTCAATATTCACACATTGTAAACTTTTAGCTGTATTTTGTATACAGTATGCAGTTATATAATATAAATTTTTAGTAGTCAAACTGAAATTGTTGTTGTATTATATTTTTATATGAAAAAAATGTTGGAAAAATCTAGAACGCTGTTTTTTCTAGAAGGTTTATGTCATGGTATTTAACAAAAATATTTCCTTAGCACTGGGAAGTGGAGCAGCAAAAGGATGGGCACATATAGGTATAATAAAAGCATTAAAAGAACTTGGATACAAAATCAAAGCAATTTCAGGTACAAGTGCTGGTGCTATAATTGCAGCATACGAAGCTTTTGGATTATTGGATGATTTTGAAGCGTTTGTTTTGAATTTGGATAAAAAAACAGCTTTATCGTTTTACGACGTCAATTTTATACCATCAAAAGGATTAATAAGCGGTAAAAAGCTCACTGATCTTTTTGCAGAAAAACTTGAAAACAAAAACATCGAAGACGCCGCCATACCTTTGTATATATGTGCCTCAAGTCTTGAAAGTGGTCAGTGTGTCACTTTTAGCAAAGGATCCGTTATTGATGCAATAAGAGCTTCCATATCAATTCCTGGAATATTCACACCTGTCCAGATCAAAGGAGTATTTTTTGTTGACGGGGGTGTCACCAACCCTGTGCCGGTAAATATTTTATCAGCAAACAATCATAAACGAATAGTTGGAGTAGACTTGAATTCACCTCTAGGCATATCCAATTACCGCGAAATGCCAGGCATAATGAACACAATAAATAGATCAATAACAATCATGTCCTATTATATCACAAACATAAATCTTGAAAAAGCAGATACGTGGAAAATCATTCGCCCCAACCTGGCAAACTATGGACTGTTTGAGTTTCATAGGGGAACAGAACTTATTGAGATAGGATACAAAACAGCTCTCAATACTTTTAAAAAATAAGTTTTAAGATTTGGCTGAAGGTATCAGCCTGATACTGTATAAAACTATGAAAGCAGAAATAACTGCCAAAAATCCACCTATAATAAATATCCAGTTAACCCCAAATATATCATAAATTGTACCGCTGAAAACCGAGCCTAATATTGCACCAAGACCAAAACTCATTTCCGAATATTTACTTTGGGCTTTCAGCCTTAAGTTTTCCGGCAACTTTTGCTGTATTAACCTCAAGACGGCCAGATGGTAACCGCCAAAAGCAAAACCGTGTAAAAGATTTATCAGATATAACACAACCAAGTCCCCGGTAAATGCCACAACAAACAACCTTACGCCTCCTAAAAACATAGACACTATTAATACATTTACAGCCTTGTACCTATGAAATATGTTACCAGCATAATACATTACAAACACTTCACATAGTATGCCAAATCCCCAGATTGCACCGGCATGAAACTGTGAAAATCCGGTTTCATCAATTTTTATATTAAAAAAGTTACCAAAAAAACTAAAGGAAACAAAGTAAAATATTACGGCAACAAGTATAAAGTAAAAGAAAGTCGGAAAAACTTCTGTGCCTTTTTTTCGGTGGTTTTTGTCATAACCATCACTCAACTGAAGAAAAATCAACGGAACTGCAGAAAAACAACCCAGCACAGAGGCAACAATGACAATAGAATCAACCCCCCAAATATCAACAATTTTACCCATAATAACCGTGGATGCAATAAAACCGATGGATCCAAACATCCGCATTTTGCCATATTCGATTCCGCTTTTTTTGAAAAACTCCATACTGCAGTGATCCACAGCAGGCAACAAACCCACTCTCAGAATTGAGAATACAATTACAATTAAAGCTGCCGTAAAAAAGGTCGGAAATAGGACAAGAAAATACAGAGCAATATTAGCCAGAAATACACTAGAAGCGGCAAATAAATGTGGCATGGGGGATGTGCCAAAAAGCTTTGTCCACTTTGAAGTAAATACAAATTTGCACAAAGGAACAAGTGCCAAAATTAACCCAATCTGAAAACCGCTAAAACCGTTCTTCTTAAAAAATAACGCCAGATATGGCATAAAAACGCCCAAAGAAGCAAAGTTTAGAAAATAGAAAAGTGAAAAAAATAACGCCTGAATCCCCGTTTTGTCCGTATTCAACAAACCTTCCCTATTCTATTGAAAATTGTAGAATTAATAATGATAAGTAAGAAACATGATTGTTCAATTAACAGACAATGTAAAGCACAAAATCAACTTTCAAAGCTTTGTACAAGTTCAAAAGCACGGTAACAAGAACGTTCAAGGTTCAAGGTTCAACGTTCAAGGTTCAAGGTTCAAGGTTCAACGTTGGATGCCCACTCCCTCCGCCTCCGCCTCAGCCTCAACCTTCACCCTGTTAAATGCTGCCGAAGGCAGCCCATCTAGCACCAACTGAGGGCTGGTAAATATGTGGAACACATTAAAGATGGATTTAATAGCCTCAACCTTAACCTTAACCTTAACCTTTACCTTTACCTTTACCTTAATACTGCGTCACGTGTTACTGCTCCGGCAACCCCAGTTTCTTAAGTATCTTTTCCAACGGGCAAAAGTCCGTAAATCCAGCCTGTGCAAGATTCAGCCCTACAAGTAATGTCAAAGCAAACCACCACTGGCTATGGATAAGCCCCAATATCACACTGATTGCAACTATTAGCCCAGGAACAATTCTTGTTAACCTTTTGATAGTCATTTTTTTCCTCCAACCTTGTTTTTTATTTTATCCAACCGAATTTCAGCATAAATTTATAAAATAGATAATATGCCAGCGGTATAAGCACGAGGGTTAATACTGTGGAAACAAGCGCCCCTGTAATCAACGAGACACCAAGGCCTGAAAAAATAGGATCCGGTAGCATAAACATAGCACCCACCACCACTGTAATTGCCGTTAAGAATACCGGCCTTGTCCGAATAGCTCCGGATTCTATAATAGAGTCTTCAATCGATTTCCCTTTTTTAAGACCGTTTTCGATAAAATCAATTAACAGGATTGCATTCCTAACCATTATCCCAGCCAGTGCAATGAAACCTATCATACTTGTAGCAGTAAAAAACTTGCCAAATAAATAGTGACCAGGGATAATCCCGAGGAGACTCAAAGGTATCGGCAGCATCATAATTATCGGTGTTGCAAACGATCTGAACCATGCCACAAGCAGAAAATACATGATAACAAGCACAGCGGCAAAAGCCAGCCCCAAGTCTCTGAAAACCTCATATGTAATCTGCCACTCTCCATCCCATTTCATTGAAACATTATTAACTGTTTTAGGCTGATTGATCCAGTACTGCTTTATATTATAGCCATTATATGAAATTTTTGAAATCTCATCCTTCATATCAAGAATTGCATACACAGGGCTTTCCTCAAGACCTGCCACATCCCCTATTACGTATGTTACAGGCTTTAAGTTTTTTTGATAAACAGGTTTTTCTTTTGTTTTATACTCAAATTCAACAAGCTCACCAAGGGGCACCTGTTTGTTGCCCATAGATGTCAGCATTATATTATTTAAAACATTCTGATAGGATTTTTCAGATTCCGGCAGTTTTATTACAATATCCACTTCTTCACGGTTTTTGCCCGTATGAAGCAAACCTATTTTACCACCTTTAATCGCCGAGTAAGCGGTGCGTGTTATCATTTCCGTTGAAATACCTGTCAAAGCGGCTTTTTCTTTGTCCACTTTCAGGTGGAGTTCTTTCATATCGTCTTCAACATACCAATCCACATCCACCACACCTTTTGTGGACTTAAAAACCTCTTTAATTTTCTCTGCAACGGCACGCCTGCTCTTTTCATCAGGCCCGTAAACCTCTGCCACTAGTGTGGACATGACAGGCGGCCCCGGGGGGACTTCTGCTATTTTAATATTGGCATTGTATTTATCTCCAATTTCCTGTATCGGCCCTCTGATAACTTTTGCCAGGTCATGGCTTTTTAATTTTCTTTTATCCTTAGCCACAAAATTCACCTGTATGTCAGCAACATGCTCCCCTTTCCTCAAATAATACTGCCTCACAAGACCGTTAAAGTTGATAGGGGCAGCAATTCCGGAATAAATTTGATAACTTTCCACCTGTTTTACACCAGACAAATAATCGCCAATTTCCATAGCCACCGTGTTAGTCCTTTCCAAGGGTGTCCCCTCAGGCATGTCAATGATAACCTGCAGCTCATTTTTGTTATCAAAGGGAAGCATCTTCATCACAACCATCTTGGCCGGCACCATAAGAAAAGCTGCAATAAAAAGCCCAATCATTATAACGGTAAGCAACAATCTATAATACCATTTTTTCATAAGAGGAGTGAGGATAAATTTGTAAAACTTATAAAGTTTCGTACTTTGTACCCACTCATCTTCACTCAATTCAGCATCTTTACCTTTCCCTGCCTTACCTGCGAGAAGCTGCAGAGCAAGCCAGGGTGTGATAATCAGCGCCACAAGGAGTGAAAAAATCATTGCAAGGGAAGCACCAATGGGCATCGGTTTCATATAAGGACCCATAAGTCCGCTTACAAAAGCCATCGGATAAATAGCGACTATAACTGTGATCGTAGCAAGAATAGTGGGGTTGCCAACTTCCCCCACAGCCTTTACAGCCTTTATAAAGAGATTCCTACTGCCCATCCTGAAATGCCGTTCAATATTTTCCACAACAATAATGGCATCATCCACCACAAGACCTGTGACGAAAATCAGAGCAAACAATGTTACACGATTTAATGTGTAGTCAAACATATAATATACGAAAAACGTCAGGGCAAAGGTTACCGGCAGTGCTACAAATACAACAAGCCCAGCTCTCCAACCCATTGTCAGTGTCATAACAAGTATCACGGCAACGATAGCCCCAAGCAAATGCTCAATAAGTGTCTTCACTTTTTCATAGGCGGTTTCCCCATAATTACGGGTAACACTTACATGAACATTGTCAGGAATAATTGTCCCTTTAAGCTCTTCAAGCTTGTCCAAAATATGCTCAGAGACCACAACTGAGTCACTCCCTTTCCTTTTGGCAAGAGCTATTGTCACGGCAGAATAGATATTTTCTGTTTTTTCTTTATTGAAACCCATAAGATGGTAACTTTCAGGTATTGCAGCCCCATACTTTATTTCAGCTACATCTCTGAGGTAAACAGGGGATCCTTTGTGAACACTCACAACTATATTTTGTATTTCTTCAGCCGACTGGAAAAAATTTCCTGCTGACATGTAGATCACTTCATCTTTTCTGATAATATTTCCGGTATTAAGTGAATCGTGAGACACTTTCAGGGAACGCATTATATTTAAAAAATCGATATTGTATGCATCAAGTTTAGCCGTATCAGGCTCAATACGGACAACTTTTTCATAGCCACCTTTGATATCTGTAATTGAAACATCCTTAACACTTTTTAACCTATACTCCACCTCGCCTGCTATCTGCCTTAATAAATATCCATCCACTTCTTTTGACCACAACGTAACGGCCACCTGGGGCACATCGTTAATAGAGCGGCTTTTTATTATAGGATTTTTAACGCCTGAAGGCATCCTGTCCATATTGTAATCAATCTTTGTTTTAAGGTTAGTTATACTCCTTTGTTCATCCTCACCCACTTCAAAACGCACTGTCACCAGCCCCATATCATCCATTGCCGTTGAATACACATACTTCACACCCGGGATCTCCCACATAATTTTAGACAGCGGTTCCGTTACATATTTTTCAACACTGCCCACATCAGCTCCGGGGTAAGGGACGAAGATATCAACCATAGGGACAACAATTTGCGGTTCCTCTTCTTTGGGGGTATAGATTACAGCAACAATACCGATAAAAAGTGAAGCGATAACAAGTAGCGGGGTAATCTTTGACTTAATAAAGAGTTTGGAAACCCTTTCAGCCAGCCCCATTTCCAAAACTTCAAGATTATCGGAGTAATCACAGACCGGTTCGGTATTTATATGTTTCTTCTCATTGTTTTCAGCCATCTATTTTTCCTCCAGCCTGTCTCCGGATTCGATTAACTCCACATCTGTCAGCACCAATTTATCCCCCTCCTTTAATCCGCTTAAAACCTCAACAGTATCATCTGCTTCTCTGCCAAGCTTTAAGATGCGTACTTTTGCCAGGTCACCTTCCTTTATTATTGCAGCGCTTAACTGGCCCATCTGTTTCACAGCAGATTTTGGGATATAAATACCTTTGTGCTGTCCTTTACTCAGAGTTACCTTCACATATGCCCCATCAGGCAGTTCATCACTTGCAGTGGTTTCGATAATAAATTTTCTGGAGCCAGGGGATATTTGGCTGGACTTCTTTTTGATTTTTGCAGCGAACGATCTGTTTTCCGTGGGATAATTTATCATCACGTTATCACCAATAAAAACAGTATCAAACAAATCCTCTCCGATCTCAGCT
>JASMTO010000211.1:0-3547 GCA_041694215.1 bacterium | reverse complement strand
GCGCAGTTACTGCTGGTATTGTTTATATGCCTTGTTTCAATATGGATTATATCTACTTTGGGACAGGAAGGTGGTTTTATAAACAGGATGATTCAGCCGGAAGGACTAATAAGCTTTACGGGATAAATATTAGTTGTCTTAGAGATAATAGTTGTAACAATTTTAGTAATTTGGTTAACAACAATGACATATGCAGTGAATTAAATCATAGTACAACAAAGCCAGCTGCTTGGGAAATCGGTTTGAATACTGAGCAAGTTGTTGACGGAGTGCTTTTTGGTAAAGAACGTATTATATCAGATGCAGGCAAAATGGAGTGGGCGGATACTGTCCTTTTCACTTCCATGCAGCCAAGTACCGATCCCTGCGCTTATGGCGGCAGATCCAGGGGCTGGGGCTTAAACTGTGCAACTGGTAAAAGTATATGGGATAATTCTTGTCCTGGATTTACAGTTGACAATAGCTCTGTGACCTGTGGATATCTGCAGACATCCACCACTGCAATTAATCAATTGTGTGCAGAAAGTTTTTCAACGCAAGAGGGTGATAGAAATGTAAGTAATGCAATGGGACAAGGAAACAGTACAGGGGGTGATGCATCAATTAACGATGTTAACGCTGGTCAAACTGAGTGGTATACAGGAATAACCCCTGAAACACCGCCGATTATCCCTCCTCCTTATTCCGGGTTGAAAGGAGATATATTGCTTTGGATAGAGAAATAATGACGAAAAAGGGAGTTACTTTAATAGAACTTTTAATCGCAATTGCCGTTTTGGGGATTTTGCTTGCTATCGCTGTGCCTAACTATAACGAGTGGCGGGAGAAAAACAGTATAGAAAACGATGTGCATAAAATGTACGGTTTATTAAGTGAGCTTAGAACGAAAGCTTTTACGGAAAAAATGAGTGTTGATTTTTCGTTTAATGGTACAAATGATGTTTTAACCGCTTCTTATGATAATAATTCTGCAAGTATTAATTTGCATAATAAATTTGAGTTTGTAGGCAGCGATGTTAGCATTGATACCAGAGGCACTTATTCAGGATCAAGTATTAAGCCAGTTGCCGGATCCACAATATCGCAAGTGGACTGCATTTCTGTTGATGACACACGAATAGCTATAGGTAAGTGGGAAAGCGGGAGCTGTGAGCATGAATAAAGGCTTTACAATAATAGAGCTGATGGTTGCTATGTTTATTTTTGCCGTAGCAATGCTAGGATTGGTTTCAGGCGCTATTCAAGTGAAAAAAATTAGCCTAAATAATATGCTCAGAAATGAAGCTGTCCGCATTGCTACTGATATATTTGAAAATGCAAGAAATGTGAATGATGTCAATTCTCTTGATAATACTGGAGATTGTGCTGGTGGATGTGATCCTACCAGCAATGATAACTGTACTGTTATCCGTTATATCAGAAACGGTGATGTTAAGTTTGGCAAAATAGTCGAAGTGACCGGCTCTGATTTGAAGAAAATAGAAGTGAGTGTTTGCTGGGATTTTTTTGGCGATATTAAGGAATATACTGCAGTAACCTATGTAAAAAATTAAGGGGCGATGTGTGAAAAAAGGATTTACTCTAATAGAGCTTTTAGTTTCGATGGCGATTTTTGCCATTTTAATAGCTGGCGTTTATTATACATATATTAGTTTGTACAGTGATTACAAACATCAGACTGTTAACATGGAAAGTGAAATAGAAAATTTATTAGGACAAAATATTATCAGACTCGATATTGAACATGCCGGTATGGGAGTGCCTGATAATTCTTCTATAGATCCTATAGAATGGGACAATGCAGCTAAACACCTTAAAATTGTATCTTCGGTAAACAGTACTGATCAGACTTCTCTAAAATGGGCGCTTATAGATTGCGATAACGGAACGTGGTCGAAATTGTCTGGAGATAATTTGAGTGATCCCGTTACATTTATAGATGTTTTTACCTTGGCAGAGGATAACGGAAGTACTAACTGGGGGACTTGTCCCGGCAACTCTGTTTATACAGCTTATCCGGCAAGAACTAATATTGCTATTAAGTTAAGTGATGACACTAACGGTACTTCCGGCTATACTGGGGCATTGAAAATATGCAATGACGGTACTTATAATTTACTTCGAGGAGTAGGGGGAAATTCCGGCAAAAATGATAACAAAGGCTCCCATATTATTGATTGTGTGGCAGATTTGCAAGTAACTTTTGATTATGATGATGACGGAGGCGGTACATTGGATGTAGATGAATATGACCTTACCAAGTCTGTTCCGGATCCTGACAGGATTTATACTGTCAATGTATATTTACTTGTGCAAGAGGGTAAGTACGACAGAAATCTTAATTTTACGAATAAAGTTGATAGCGGTAAATATGTTATAAAAGATAAAGACCAAGATGGTAATTGTGATGCAGGTGATGATATATGTTTAGATTTGCCTGCAGGCTATGATCATTACAAATGGAACCCTATTGTGATGAAAGTAAAGCCTATGGGGTTGGTAAATGATGATTAAGACCAATGAAAAAGGAATGGCACTTATAGTAACCTTGGTTTTAAGTTTTGTGGCTCTTGGTTTTATTGCCGCTATTTTATATTTATTGAATACCTCCACCAGCGGTTCCGGAGCAACAAAACGGTATTCGATGGCCTTGGAGACAGCAAAAGGCGTGTCCGATTATGTTGTGGAAAAGATTTTGAGTGATGAACTGACTTGCAGTGGATCCAGCTGCGATTCAGGAGAGAGTATAGACATAGATATAGCACCGCCTGACCATAATGTGAACGCTAAGATGCTTTCTGATCCTAAAAAAGTTACTTTAAGTGGAGTTGATTATACAATATATTCTATAAGGGTTGAAGCAGAAAATAATAAGACCAACGATAAAGCCATTATAGAGTTTGTCTACAGGGTCTACTAATTTATTTTAATTATATATCCTTTTTTAAGTCATCAAGTGTAGGTAGCTTGTCCTCAGGGATAATATCGATTTCCTGACCGAGGGCGTTCAGTATCTTTATTAAAGCTGCTACGGATACCTCAGTAACATAACCCCTCTCCAATTTACTGAGTGTAGCTCTGCTTATTTCTGCTTCATCGGCCAACTGCTGCTGGGTGATTTTTTTTGATTTACGCAATTGCCTGATTTTTTCACCGATTTCCCAAAATTTCATTTTTAATATCCTTTTTTGTTTTCATGTCTTCCGAAGATTCCCATGATACAATCATATCTTTTCCTATTTTTTCAAAATGCGGATTTTTATTAAGGTACACTTTTACTTCCTTTTTTACCTCAGTCATTGCCTGCATGCATTCATCATAGATTTTCTCAGCTTCTTTTTCAGAAATTAGACAGTAATTTTTGCCAAAGGCTATGAGCTCTTTTTTGCCCCACCAGATTTTTCTGCCAAACATTGTCAGAGCTGGTTTGTCGTTAAAGATATACGGAGTTGTGGTTACAATATCATATGCAGGGCTTAAAAATCTTTTTTTGTGATCGGGTGTATAAAGAATACCGAAATTTTTTAAATGGGCGTCTCCATTTCGG
>JASMTO010000210.1:0-8030 GCA_041694215.1 bacterium | reverse complement strand
AGTAAGTTCGTTATAATTTCTCTGGAGAAGAAAGCCTTTAGATGTAATGAGTTTGGATAATATACTTGTCTGCTCTATTATGTCTTGCTCCACCTGGTTTTGATATCTTTGCATTAAATCTATAGAATTTTTAAGGGCGAGCTCAACCTGGGCATTAAACCATTTGTCGATGGAGTTATTAATGATTGCATTGGAAAGAGTGAAAACCACCAGTACAGGGATCACTGTAAGCACTATAGAAAAAATTACAAGCTTGCTTTGGAGCTTTGTGCCAAAAACATTTCTTTTTTGATCTAATAACAACTTACCCAAATTCCTAAAAATAACAATCAGGAGAACAAGGAGCAGTATAATATTTATATTTACAAGAAGAAAAATGGAAATATTTGAATACCATGGAAAATCAGAATTAATTAATCGAGAACTTGCAATGAAATTGAGAATAACAACAAGAAAAGCCAGTATTCCATAAAATATGATTTTTTTTCTTTTACTTAAAAATCGAATCACAAATTACTCACAAATTGAGATCTTTTACTACTTGCTGAATAATCTCTTTGTTAATAACCTTCTGTTTAATCAAATAAGACTCAAGCATAGCATTATCACAAATCGTATTGATTACTCTGGGAATGCCTTTAGATGCTTCATGTATTAAATGAAAAGAGTCTTTGGAAAAAAAATTGTACTTAGCACCAGAAACTTTCATTCTATGTAAAATATAATTTTTTGTGCCTTCAAAAGTCAAATGTTTTAAATGATATCTTAATGCCACCCGTTGTCTGAGCGGTTCGTCCATTGCCAGATTCTTTTCAACCTCTGGTAAACCAAAAAGGATAAATGTTAGTAATTTCCCCCTCTCATCCTCAAAATTCAAAATACCTCTGATTTCTTCCATAACATCTTTATTTTTCAGCATCTGAGCCTCATCGATTAAAACGACCACTTTTTTCCCACTTTCATCCAAATCATTTAATCGACGAAACAAAGCTGAAAGCATTCCAGGCTTGTTGTTTGGCACTTCACTTATATCAAGCTGGCTGCAAATCCTCCGTAAAATCCATTCAGAATTTATTTCTGAATGGACAACGATCATCAAGACAGGCTCATAATTCTCACTATCGAGCTCATCAAAAAATAGTCTGGCAAGAGTTGTTTTCCCTGTTCCGATAGCACCTGTAACCACTCCTAAACCCTTTTTGTTTTGCACCAGATACCAAAGTCTTAGCAAAGCTTCTTCATGTTGCTCTGAACTGTAAAAATATTTTGTATCCGGAGAGTTGTTAAAAGGCAATTCGTTTATTTCATAGAAATTCAATAAATCCATATGTTTCCTCTAAAAATCATTATTAGTTATAAGTAGGAAATCTTTTTTCTCTTTCTGTTGTAATTATTATCACCTGCATCGTTTTCATCGGCGCTGGTGGGTTTATTTGATTCTTTCATTTTGTTTTCATAATTTAAATAATAAGCATCCGCAGATGAAGTATTTTTAATTTTTTCTTTCACATCTCTGAAGTTTTCATCAATAAGATAAATCTTTTTGTAATAATCAGAAGCAGTTGAAAAATTGTTCTGAATTTCATAAATATTTGCTATTTCATAAAGAGAATTAAGTACTTTTTCTGTATCAGGATAATCAACAACTATTAGTTTATGCAAATTTATAGCTTCATGGTATTCTTTCATTTTTTTGTGACATTCGGCCATTAGTAACAGACTATCATAACGCTTATTGCCGGTTGCCGATTTGTTTAATTCATCCAACGCATCTTCATAGAGCTCCATCTCTAAATAGGCCATTGCCAGATCGTAATGGTTCTCATAATCCTCTTCATCAACCTTTTCATTAATTCTTTTTCTTATTACGTTTGCTATATTGGTAAATTCCTCTGATAAATAGTTTAAATTGTTGTTTTTATTTATTGGCTGATACGAATCATTTTCAGTATTATCATCTTCAATGAGTATAAGCTGTGTGGCCAAATCCTTCAGCTTTTCATCATCAGGATTTTCATTTAATAATAGATCAATTTCCTTTTGAGCAGCATCATAATACCCTGCTGAAATAAGATGTTCCACTTCATTCACGCGAGAATCTTCACTTTTATCTTCCTCATCAAAAATGTCATCTTCGTTTATTTCGTCAATCTCAAGCTCTTGCATTGCTTTGGAAAAGTCATCATCAATTTCTCTATCATTGTTATTAGAAATATCTTTATTATCAAACAAATCATTTTCCTCTTCAAAATCTTCATCAAATTCGAAATCATGAACGTCATTCTTATCTCCCGAATCCTGCAGAAATTCAAAAGGATCTGTGTCTGCGTCTTTTGTATCATAGTCATTTTTATCTTCTTCAATTTGCAAATCACTTAAATCAAGCTCTATATCAGTTTCTTCCTCTTCACTACCATTGGCATCACCATTATCAGAGGATCCCTGCATTTCAGTTTTTTCTCCAAAAAAATCATCACTGTCTACATTTGCTTCAAGGTCTAAGTCCAAAGAAGCAAGCGGATCACTACTGCCATCGATATTTTCTTCAAAGTTGGTGTGCTCTATCAAATCTTCTAATCCGGAGAAGTCAGTTTTTTCACCGTTTCCAACGTCTTCATTAATAGAACTGATTTCCCCCGAATTCTCCAAATCAGAAATAAATTGAGTGAGCATTTCTGATTTTTCAGCATTACCTTCTTTCTCATAAATATCACGCATTCTCTTATAAATATCTAAAGATAAATCCTTTCCATCACACTTTTCAGACAGAGTTGCTAATGAGTCAAGCACTTCTGCATTGTTTATCTCCCTATATTTTGCCCGGACAACATCTATTATGGATACACCAAAGTTATAATCTGGCAAATCTATGATTTCATTAATTAGTGCAGGGATTTTATCCAGTTTATTGTCATTTATAAGATTTTCAAGAATATGTTTATATATAAGTATATTGTTATGAGTATTTTTCAATGTTTCAAAAAAATCAGGATCATTTGAATAATTAACAAACTGAGTAAATTCTTCAAAAAAACTACTATCGAAGTTTTGTAAAAGGTAAGCCTTGGCATAGTACTTAAAAACATCCTGTTTCTCTGGATTTGCCTTAAAATATGCTGCTGCATATTTCACTGTATTTGTAATATCACAATTATTTTCTATTGTAATATCAATTACTTTATTTAAAATATCCTTTTTCTTTTGTTCACTTGCAAGTTTTGCAGCATAATAGCTATACTTACAAGCTTCTTCCGTTTTTCCATATTCACAAAATCGGGAGATTATCTTGTAATAATTTTCAGCAGTATTCCTATCTATCTCAGCAATTTCTTTGAGTATGTCAACAGCTTTTTCTTTGTCACCCTTTTTGTGGTAAATATCGCTTAGTTCATAAAGAATATTCAGCTGATCTGCAGTCAACCCCTTTTTCTTGTACAATTGGGATAATTTTCTGTATAAATCATACTGTTCAGGGAAAAATCGGATTATTTTACGCGTTACAGCTATAGCCCGCTCTGTAAACTTGTCCTGCTCAAGTTTTTCTCCCAAAGTTCTATACATTTCCAAGGCTTTGGATTTATTTCCCATTTTATAGTAAATATCCCCCAACAGGTTCTGAGCTTCGAAATCATAATCTTTTTCGTCTAAGATATTTTTACATATTTTAAGAGCTTTTTTATAGTTGCCTTTGGTATACAAAGATTTAGCATTACTTATTGAAGAGTCGGGCTTATTTTTTGCAAAAAGCTTCATTTTATCTCCAAAAATTTATGTAACTGCGGCATAAAAAATGCTTTAATTCCGGAATTATAAAATCTTAGCATAATATTTTCCAGTTTACTGATATCTATACAATTATTTAAAGGCTGAAGATACAATTCCCTGATACCAGATCTCCCAATCAAGTTTAACACTGAAGAAATTTCAGCCTCATCTGCGCATTCAGATATTACGAGTTTAACATAACTACGATTGCTGTCAATATTACTTAAGAAATTTTTTAAATTGTCAGAAAAGGTTATACCAAATGAGCTATTAATTTTAACATCAATACTGAAGATATCAATAACATTTTTAATAGTTTGTAATTTTTCCGGATAAAAACCACTGGTTTCCAGAAAAACATTAACCCCCGAATTTTTTAAATTTTCTGAAAAATGCCTTACAAATTCAAGCTGGTCGAGGGGTTCCCCACCTGTTATAGCAACACTATGAACACTTTTTATATCAAAATTTTCATATATTTTTTGGCAAAGAATTTCTGGAAATACAGGATTATGAACCTTTTCATTATTTAATAAAAAAAAGTCAGAAAAAGAGTAGTCAGTATCACAGTTTTCACATCCTACTGAACACCCACAAAGTCTGACGAATAGCTGCCTGGCTCCGGCATATTTCCCCTCACCCTGCAACGAAAGGAAAACTTCTTTTACATACCCAGCTTTATTCATAATACTCAGCTGCAGAATTTTCGCTTTCCCATACAGTGACAGAATCGACTGTATCATTAAAAACATATTTTAGCCTATCGTAAACATATTTAGCCATATTTTCACTGGTGGGATTTACGTTTTTAAAATATATGTGTTCATTCAGATATGTATGATCAAGTTCTTTTATAATTTTTTTTACTTCTTTCTTTAAAACTCTAAAATCCACCAGCATACCGATATTATCCAATGACTCACTTTTTAAAGCAACTTCAATTTTCCAGTTGTGCCCATGAAGATTTTCGCAGTTTCCTTCATATTCCCGCAAATTGTGTGCTGAGGAAAAACTATCTGTTACTTTTACTTTGTACATTAACCAACCCCTTTATTTCATTTTTATGAAGATAACGGAATTTGCCCGGTGTCAAGTCACCTATCCCAATATCCCCTATTTTTGTGCGTATAAGCTTTAATACACGTGTCCCGCAATAGCTCATCATGTTCCTTATTTGCCGATTTTTTCCTTCGTATAAGATAATTTTATACTTTTTTTCATCCAGCTTATTAATTTTACACGGTTTATACTTGATGTTATTGACTTTAATTCCCTTTTCAAGCTCATGAATACAATCAAAGCTTAACATGATATCAGTAAAAACAATATACTCTTTTGGTATTTTGAAAGCAGGCTTTTGTAATTTTTGCAAAAAATCACCATCATTACTCAAAATAATAAGACCTTCACTGTTGTAGTCCAATCTTCCTGAATATGCAGGTTTTTTACCGGCTAAAAAATCAAAATCGCTCAGCGATCGTTTATTGCTATTTATTTCATATGACGTTAAAACCGCCACAGGCTTATAAAAGAGAATATAGTATTTTTGTTCAGTAGTTACAGTTTTTCCATCTAATGAAACTGTATCGTGATTGGGATCAACAGTCGCAGCAGGAGAATCCACCAAAAAGCCGTTCATTTTAACCCTGCCTGCTAACACAGCTTCATCAGCTTTTCTCCTGGATAAATAAGTATTTGCTGCTAAAAATTTATTAAGCCTTGTCAACTCTCTTGTCTCAACTCCTGCCATTCTCTGAAAGTAGGTAACTCTGAAAGACTTTTCAAGTTAAAATATTCCAAAAAATACTTTGTGGTGCAATATAACAATGGGCGCCCCACAACATTTTTGCGCCCCATAACCCTCACCAGGTTTTTATCCAAAAGTTGCCTTATAACGCCGGAAGAATTTACACCTCTGATTTCTTCAACTTCAATTTTTGTCACCGGCTGTTTATAGGCAATTATTGCTATGGTTTCCAAAGCCGCTTTAGATAAATATTCTGTTTTTTCTCCAAAGAATTCGCTGAGTTCATCGAAAACATATGTATCTGTAACCATCTGATAACCTTCGGCTACTTTACGAATTATAATTCCCAGGTTTAAAGCATTAAATTCCTCTATATATTCATTTAATCTGTTTTCCATATTAATTGGATCGAAAATTTTTCTTAAAAATTTTATATCAAGAGGTTTGCCTGACAAAAACAGTGCAGCCAAAAACAGTTGTTTTTCTTTATTCTGCATATTTTTTTACCAGAATTTCTCCAAAATTTTCATTTTGAATTGCGGTAATAGCTTTTATCCTTACTAATTCCAGAATAGCAAATAATGCGCTCACAATTTCCCTTCTGCTGTTACACATCTTTACAATTTCACCCCAAAATGTGCTATCTCTGCTCAATAAAAAATTCTTCATTTGTGATATAAGTTCTTCAATATCAATATTATCATGTTGAATAACAACATCATCTTCTTTTTTCTTATGCATCAGGTCAAAAAATAGTGAAACAAGCTTCATAGGATCCTCAGAAAATAGTTTTTCCTTGGGTAAATATAACACGTTTTTTCTTGACAGATACCTACTACCAAAAAACTCTTTTTCTTTCAATGTTAAAGCCACATCTTTATAAAAGGAATACTCTATAATACGTTGGGTAAAGAGAAACTTTTCTTCTTCCGGATCCATCTCTTCTTGGGAAGTGGATGTTTTAGGAAGGAGCATTTTAGATTTAAGATATGTCAAATAGGATGCCATATTGATAAACTCAGCAGCAATTTCCATATCTAAATGTTCCATTTTTCTCAATGTGTCAACAAATTGGTCAGCAATCGTTGATATGGAAATATCATAAATATTCATCTCATTTTTATATATGAGATGGATAAGTAGATCCAAAGGCCCTTCAAAATTAGCTGTCTTTACATCAAGTAAATCATTCATATTTTCATAGCTTTTCGCACTTCTTCAAGCTTTTTGCCGGCAATCTCCACTGCATATTTTTGTGAATCCAAAAGGAATTCTTCAACATCGTAAATTTCCTTTTCGTATCTGCTCCGCCTCTCCTGGATAGGTAAAAGAAACTCCTCCAAATGCCTGATGAGAATCTTTTTGCAATCTATACAACCTATTCCTGCACTTTTACACCCTTTTGTTATTTCCTCTTTCTCTTCCTCGCTGGAAAAAACCTTGTGATAGTCAAAAACCGGACACAGCGCCGGATCACCGGGATCAGATTTTCTCTTTCTATTTGTATCCGTTTTCATTTGCAGTATTTTCTTTTCAACAGATTTCATATCTTCCGACAACAAAATGGCATTATTATAAGATTTACTCATTTTTCTGCCGTCAGTGCCTGGAATTTTTGGTGATTTTGTTAGCAATGCTTCCGGCTCGATAAAAACATTGTTTTTATATAGATAATTAAACCTTCTTACAATTTCACGGCTTATTTCCAGATGAGGAACCTGATCTTTGCCTACAGGTACGTATTTTGCATCATACACAACAATATCAGCTGTCTGTAAAACCGGGTAACTCAGAAAACCGATATTGGATAAATCCCTGTCGCTTAATTCTTCTCTCATCTCTTTGTATGTGGGACAGCGCTCTAACCAACCAATAGGTGTTATCATATTGAGTAAAAGATACAGCTCGGCGTGGGCAGGATTCATTGATTGGATGAATATTGTGCTTTTCTTCGGATCAAGACCAACTGCTAACCAATCCAAAAGCATTTCTCTGCGAAGTGATTTGAAATCTGCCGGTGTTTCATAACCCGTTGTTAACGCATGCCAGTCTGCAATAAAATAAAAACACTCATATGTATCCTGCAACTTAACCCAGTTTTCCAATGCACCAAAATAGTGCCCAATATGAAGCTTACCGGTGGGTCTCATCCCGCTCAGTACTCTTGTCATTCAAAACCCCTTATGTTAAAAGTATAACAAAAACTCTGATGATAGGAAAAATAACTTTGTCAACAACATTTGTAAGTAAAAGTAAAATTATAATAATAAATCCATACTGCTCAATCCTGGAAAATTTATAGGCAGCATTAAGAGGTAAAAAAGCCTGAAGAATCCTCCCCCCATCAAGAGGTGGAATAGGAATTAAATTGAAGATTCCGAGAGCAATATTAATCTGGATAGAAAAAAAAGCCATATAAGCGAGTGGTGTCAGGACAGTTTTAGATATATCCGGACTGGCAGGAATATTAATAATGATGTGGTACAACAACGATGAAAAGATAGCCATTAAAAAATTG
>JASMTO010000209.1:0-5385 GCA_041694215.1 bacterium | reverse complement strand
GCCTCATCAAGTATTACAAAAGAATCGTTAAGTGTCCTGCCCCGCATAAATGCAAGAGGGGCAAGCTCAATAACACCCTTTTCTATTAACAATGCTGCCTTTTCAACATCCATCATACTGTAAAGGGCATCATAAAGGGGTCTCAAATATGGATTTATTTTATCCGCAATATCACCAGGTAAAAAACCAAGATTCTCCCCGGCTTCAACCGCTGGTCTGGTTAAAATTATCCTATTTACCTTTTTATTTAAATACATATTCACAGCCATAGCCATTGCAAGATAGGTTTTCCCTGTCCCCGCCGGACCTATTCCGAAAACAACATCATTATCCTTTATATAATTTATATATTCTTTTTGTTTCTGGGATTTCGGTACTATCTCCCTCACTTTCCCGGAAACTTTAACACTTTCCATCAACACACCTTTCACATCACTGTTTTTATCGGAATTAATCATACGTAAAGAATATGTAATATCTGAAGCATTAATATGTCTGCTGCCGGCGATACTCACCAGATGACTCAGTAAATTCATCCCTTTATCCACGGCATCTTTCTTTCCAGACAAAATAAATCTATTTCCCAAAACAGCCATATCCAAAGATAATTCTTTTTTAATCTTTTTGAGAAATTCATCCTGTTTTCCCAATATCTCAGGAATTAAACTTTCCCTAATTTCCATTTCTTTTTTTATAATCTCTTCAACCATTACCTTCAAACTCCTTAAACAGTTTCTTTGCCCACATTATCTCCTCCTCTTTAGTAGTAATATCCCCATCCAATTTCATATCCAGTAGTTTGTCCAATACTTTAGCAAAAAGATATGAGGGTTTATATCCCAGTTTTTTTAAATCATTGCCGTCTATTTCAAGTTTTACGTTAATATATTTCATAAAATACTCTTTTACCAAAGTATCATCTTCCGTGGATAACAAAGCACCTGCTGCAATAACATATTCATTGGACAGTTGATAAAAAAGCCTAAAGACTTTTGAAGGGCTAATATTTTTCTCTCTGTTTATTTGCACTATAACATTCTTGGTCTTTAACAAACCTTTTAACAGATCTTCTTTCATTTTCCCCGAGAAAGACAGCTTTTCAGATAAATCAGTAAGTTCCTGGAATGAAAGATTATGAAATAAAATAACAAATCTGCTTTTATATATTTCAATACTGTCGTCATCAAACTGGAATGCGTACCAGGAATAAATTTTGTTTAAATTTTCAAATTGGCTTATTTTATTAGAATTGAAAACAATCTTGCTGGTAAAAAACTTAAAAAGATCGTAATCTTTCATCATTTTCAGCGCATTGAGATAATTATCCTCAGATAATATATACTTAAGTTCCAAAAATAACCGGCTGCCAATAATCCTTTCAACAAGATTGAGATTAACTGTATGTTTAAGCAATTTGTTTGTATGAGGGCCTATTTCAAAGTTAAAACGTACGGCAAATCTGATCGCCCTGAACACCCGTGAGGGATCATCCACAAAACTTAAGTTATGTAACACCCTGATTTTCTTGTCTTTTATATCCCTTTGGCCTCCAAAAAAATCGATAAGCTTACCAAAATCTTTTTTATTGATTTGAACCGCCAAAGCATTAATGGTAAAATCCCTCCGATACAGATCAGTTTTAATAGACGAACTTTCTATTTCAGGAGCAGCAGCGGGAAAATCATAATATTCTGTTCTGGCTGTTGCAAAATCAATGCGGCTGTCGTCTTTAAGAATTACCACTGCTGTTTTAAATTTATCATGAATCGAAACCTTCACACCTTTTTCCCGGGCATATCTCTTTGCGAGAATTGTAGCATCACCTTCCACAACAATATCAATATCAAAATTTGGGTTCTTCATTAGTAAATCTCTTACAAAACCACCAACAATAAAGGCATTCATATTTATTTTATCTGCCAGTTCACCAATCTCACAAAGTATACTGTAATGTTTATTCGGCAACCTGTCTTTCATTATATTTTTCAGGTTCCTGGTTTTGGAAAGCCCCAGACTTTTTATCCTCCCCTTCATATAAGCCGGAGCATTATCCATTTCTTCCCTCATCAATCTCAAAAGATCTGTTCTGGTAATAACACCAATTAAACGGCCACTTTCTTCCACAGGTACAATTTTTTGATTATTACCCAAAATGATATTTTCCACTTCAATATATGATGTTTCAGGTCCGACTTTTTCAAACTCTATTTGCATAATAGAACTAACCCGCTCTTTCGACAAACCATGTTTTATACCTTGCAAAATATCCTTACGGGATATTACCCCTACAGTTGTGCCATCCTTTACAACAGGCATCATGTTTAAATTGTATTTCATAAACAAGTTCAAGGATTCCTCAAAAGTCTGATAATACGAAACACATTTCACAGGGGAAGTCATTATATCTTTTGCTCTTTTGGAAGGTCTAATTTTTTCACGTATAATTTTTTTGAGTTTATCGAGGGATTCAGGTAACATCATGTTTTTAATAACAGCACTTGCAGCAGCAAAGTGTCCACCACCTCCAAACTCATAACATATTTCAGAAGCATCAAGGCTCTCTGTTTTACTCCTACCAACAAGTATTATCCGGTCTTTAAGTCTTACCAGGATAAATAGGGCATCAAGATTTTCCATATCTATCATCTTGTGTGCCAAAAACGAAACCTCTCCCACATATTCATCAAATGATGCATGAGATACTCCAATATAAACACCTTCAGCAATAATAAGGGTCATATTCATTAAAAGTTCATTAAGCAAAAAAACCTGCTCTTTGGACATATCCCTTCTTATATAATATGGTACCCCTGCAAGCTCCGCTCCTTGTTCAAGCAAAAAGCCGCATGCATAAAGATCAGCCGGGGTTGTTGTATTAAATGTAAGAAAACCTGTATCCTCGTATATCCCCATTAGAAGAACCGTAGCAAGCTCTACCGTTAAACTCAAATTCTCACTTTTAATATTGTTAACAATAATAGTGGTTGCAGCACCAACTGGTTTAAAATGCGTCTCATCAGGATTTAAATCCGTATCTTTACTCTGGTGATGGTCAAAAACGATAACGTTATCAGCCTTTTCGACTAACTCATATAAGTAACCAAGTCTACTCTTTGTTTTACAGTCAGTGACAACAACTGTTTCTATGTGTTCATGTTTCATATCAGATAAATCTTTTTTACTGTATCTTCTTATATCAACTCCGATTTCCTCACTGCTGAGATATTCACCGACATTTGATTCTACATTCGAAGAAAGGATTACACAGTCAAACTGATAGTATACACATGCAGCAACTGCACTTGCCAATGCATCAAAGTCAGGATTTTGATGGGTTAGGACTATATTCATTACAACCTTTTGGAAAATCTGGGATGACTATTCATTAATACCTCTCTCTTTTTCTCATCGTTTACATGTGTGTAGACTTCTGTAGTCGAAATATCAGCGTGGCCTAAAAATATCTGTATGGTCCTCAAATCAGCGCCATTTGTCAACAAATGAGTTGCGAAAGAATGTCGCAAGGAATGTGGGCTGACATTTTTTTTAATACCAGCTACTGCACAGTATTTTTTAATAATATTCCAGCAGGACACACGTGAAAGTTTTCCACTATTTTTATTCAAAAAAAGATAACCGTTATCTTTCTCTTTAACAAAGTAAAATCTGCGTATTTTAAGATAATCTTCAATTATATCATTTAACCCTGTATAAAGGGGGACAAATCTATCTTTTCTCCCCTTACCAACGACTTTCACAACTCCTCTTTTCAAGTCAATATTGTTTATTGTCATGTTAACAAGTTCGCTAACTCTCACCCCCGTAGAATAAAGGACCTCAAGTATAACTTTATCTCTCATCCCGTACGGGGAGTTTAAATCAGGGGCAACTAACAGTAGCTCAATTTCTTTAAAATCAAGAAACTTGGGAATTCTGCTCCACTTTTTTGGCTTTTGTATGGCATTTATAGGGTTCACAGCAACAATTTTCTCCTGAAGTAAAAAGTCGAAAAAGGAAGAAATACCTGATAGCAGCCTCAATATACTTTCAACAGAATAACTTTGCTGTCTTAAAAAAGTCATAAATCCAATAATATCGTTAAGTCCAATTTCTAAATAAGGTTTATCAGTAAATTCCATAAGCATTTTTATATCATGCAGATAAGCACTGATAGAGTTTTCACTAAAGTTCCGTTCCATTCTTAGATAATTCCTGTAATCAAACACTATCCCATCAAAGCTTTTCATCAAAAAATACCATTAAAGTCAAAACAAAGTATATACAATATTTTATCCATTGAAATAAATAATAAACAATTTAATACAATTCTGCAATAATTCATATTTGTTTTAAGTACTAAGTGCTAAGTATTAAGTTTACTCTGTTAACGCTGCCCCTAACAGCCCATCGGAGGATGTGAGCATCAAACTTAAATATATGTACTGCATCATAATCAGCTATATCATATCCTTTAAATACTCCATATTTCCAGCGCTATGTTTGCTAATTTTTTTGCTCATCCATGCGCAAGCTCCTCTTTTTATTTTTTACAGGATTACTTGCACCTACACAATCTGTTTTACAGGCTCGGGATTGAGAAAGTTTTTGAAAAGAACAAAGACCAAATTTGTGTAGGTAACGGGGGACTACTAATTTAAACATCCCGGCACCATATTAAGCTTCATTTACTCATAACCACACTTACGAAGTGTAGGTGGGAAAGGCTCAGATTTATTTCAGTAAACTCAACAGTTTTTCTTTATTTTCTTCAAAAAGAATAGCTTCAGTAGCTTTGTCCAGCTTGTCTAAATCGGTGACAGACTTTATAAAGGCTTTCTCAGATTCGGTGATGCCGTATTTAAGATGTATTTGCCTGATCAGAGTTTCTTGCTTGCTGGCAATTTTGCCTTTTTGCTCACCTATCAGAATGCCCCTTTGCTCTCCTATCTGAATACCTCTTTGTTCACCCTCTTCTCTACCCTTTGCCTCTAATCTCTCAGCTAAACTTGGCATACCTTCTATACCTCCCTTTCTGGCTATTTCATCTAATTCGTCCAATTCTATATCAACCGTGCTAAGTATATATTCTAATATAATTACTTTATAATCCTTTTCAAGATTTATCAAGTAACCAAATATTGACTCTAAGCCTTCTCTACCTAAAAATATATTCTTTAATGTTATTATAGAAGCAGCCAGTTGTAAATTATCATGGCTTCTCTGAACAATATCTTCATCTTCGTAAGAAAATGTGTCAAACAATTCATAACTAAAACTGACCATATACTTTTTCAAGTCTTCCGGTACTTCAAAATAATCTGCAAAGTTTAACGGTAAGTTATAGTCTCCGGTTCCATGATAAAAAACCACAGGTATTACAGGCTG
>JASMTO010000208.1:0-5808 GCA_041694215.1 bacterium | reverse complement strand
CGGCGTTGCTCAACCTTGTTTTCTTCATCAACTATATAAACAAATGCCCCTTCGTTGTCCCTTTGTACTGCTATCTGTGCAACCCCTGGTGCCTTCTCTTGTTTCGCCTCTTCCAGAAAAACTCTCACATATTCCCCCGGCACAAGACGACCCTCCGGATTATCAAACCTTGCCCAGATAGCAATAGTCCCAGTATCCGGATCCACCCGGTTGTTTACGAAATCGATTTCTCCCTTCCGGGGGTAGGTGTGCCCACCTGGAAACTCTAAACTAACAGACAAAATGGATGGCGAATTCCCTTTTTCTGCATCTTTCATAGCGTTCATTATTAACTCTCCCTGATTTTCGCTTATCGAAAAAACCACTCTAATAGGATCCATCCTTACAATTTCTGCCATCGGTTGGGACGAAGGCCCCACCAAATCTCCCACCTTATAAAGACTCTTACCAATTCGGCCGGTTATCGGAGCTTCTACTGTTGTATAACTCAGGTTAATCTCTGCCAACTCCAGGTTAGCCTTAGCCTCATCCAATCTACCTCTAGCCAAATCCTGAGCAGCAACAGCATCATCCAGATCAGTCTTGGGCACACTCTCCGGCTGGGCAGAACGGAGGCGCTCAAGACGCGTCTTCGCTTTGAAAAAATCAGCCTCTGCCTGCATCACCTGAGCTTTAGCTGCAGCAACTCTTGCTTTATAAGGTGCTTGTTCTATAACATAGAGGATTTGCCCTTTTTTTACAAAAGAACCTTCCTTGAAATTGATCTTTTCCAGATATCCTTCCACTCGCGCTCTGAGATCAATAGACTCCATCGATTCTATATGGCCAATGTATTTCTCCGGAGGATTTGAGGCCACAAGCCCTACTTCCTCCACTCCAACCAGGGGTAATTGAGCCCCACTGTTACCACCACCCGGTACGGCAAAGCCATATACCGGAATAAACATAAAGCAAACTATTAAAATCGACAAAAACCTTCTCATTTACTGTACACCTCAACATTTATTTATTATTTGCTTACTTCTTTAATAACACAGCGCACTTACACAAAAATCTGCTGTCTGCGTCGATAAACCAGATGCCTCCAGAGACGTCAGAAACTTTAAACGGCTTACACCTATTAACATCCCCTGAATAATAAATGCTATCTCGCGGGGAGAAAGATCACTTCTGATAATCCCATCCTGTCTTCCTCGCTCAATACATTCCTCCCAGATGCAAAGGATTTGGTACATCCCATTAGAAGAGTCCTGATTATTCACTGTTAAATTCTGGCAATAAAAACCAGGAACATCCCGAATCAATACAAGGAATGCATCCGTATTTTCAATGCTGAACTTAAAATGAAAATCAATCAATGCTTTGACAGCTTCAAGACCAGTCTGACAATTTTTAAAACTGGAGCGACAACCGGAAAGGTAACGATCAGTAACATCATCCAAAATACTGAGAAGAATACCTTTCTTATTCTTAAAATAATGAAAAATCAGGCCTTCAGCCACCCCTGCCTCCTTAGCAATAGCAGAAGTCGGCGTGGCAGCAAAGCCCTTTTGTGCAAAAAGCGCAGTTGCAGCTTTCAAAATATCTTCTTTCCGGCTCATTAACAAAGCCCCCTGTCTTGATTGAGTGATTACTAAACTACATATGGATTTAAAGGGTGTCAAGCATTTTTTCTAACCATACCTACTCTAACGAAGTGTAGGTCATAAGAAATCATTGACGTGTCGGAGGCGCCATAAATTCGGGACCCACCGGATCCTTTATCTCTTCGGTCAAGATATTGTCTATTTTTTCCATATCCTCCTGCTGTATATGCCAGCCGTAAACAGTGTTGAGATTCTCCACCTGTTCCGGTTTTCTTGCCCCAACGAGAGCGACTCCTATTTTTGTTTTATCCAAAACCCATCTAATCGCAAGCTCCATTACATTTTTACCAAATTGACTGTTTGCAAATTCATTTAGCCTGTTCACAGCATTGAGATACTGAATGAAACGCTCCCCTTTAAATTTTGGGTCAATTTTTCTCAAATCATCACCGTGAAACTTCCGGTCAACAGTCATTTTGCCTGAAAGAAGCCCTCTGCATATGGCACCATAGGTCAGAGGGTTAATATTTTTGTTTATACAAAATGGGAGTACATCATTTTCAATATCCCTTTCAAAGAGATTGTATGGAGGTTGCGAAGTATGTATGGGAGCAGTCTCCATAAAAGTGTTCATCTGTTTCACAGAAAAATTACTAACACCTATTGCTCTGATTTTCCCCTTTTCCATCTGTTTTTTTAAAAATGACGCAGTTTCTTCAAAATCCACAAGGGGATCAGGCCAGTGAACCTGATATATATCTATATAATCCGTCTGAAGTCTTTGCAACGAGTCATTAAGTTCTTTCTCAAGGCGTTTCTCTGAAGAATTCCTAAAAACACCTTTTTTATTCCACTCCAGACCGCACTTTGTGGCAAGAATAATTTTATCCCTGTTACCATACTCCTGTAACGCCTTGCCAACGATCTCTTCAGACTTGCCAAAACCGTACACTGGCGCTGTGTCTATAAGATTTATCCCTGAATCCAATGCTTTATGAATTGCTTTAACTGATATCTGTTCATCTGTTCCTCCCCACATCCATCCACCAATTGCCCACGTACCCAATCCAATGCGTGACATTTCAATATCGGTCCCGCTTATTTTTACTGTTTCCATTATATACCTCCATTTAGAAAAATATTTGCATGTCAGTTGTGATTAAAAAATACTTTTTTAGTTCACAAAAAGAAAGAAGAAAAAAAAGCATGGCGTGATGCAAACAAACGGCATTGTTAAAAGGAATGAAATCCCAAATTAATCTTATGGTCAATAGATAAGATTGCTTCGCTGTGGTCACCCTGTTAAATGCTGCTTTGCAGCCCATCGAAGATAGATCTAACAGGGTAAACCATTGCAGAAAATGCCTGGAAAATCAAAGTCCTAAAACGTCAAACATGGAGTACAATCCTGCTTTTTTGTCGCTAACCCATTTTGCAGCCGTTACCGCACCTTTAGCAAAGGTATCTCTTGATGAAGCTTTGTGGGTAATCTCAAGTCTTTCACCTGCCCCACAGAACATTACAGTATGCTCACCTACAATATCGCCACCTCTGATTGTCTGTATTCCTATTTCCTTTTCAGATCTCTCTCCTATTAGTCCTCGCCTGCAGAATACAGCGTCTCTGTCAAGATTTCTCTTTAGTTTATTTGCAATAATCTCTGCCATTTTCATTGCAGTTCCGCTTGGCGCATCTTTTTTCATTCTGTGATGAGCCTCTATTATCTCAATATCAAAATCTTCCCCGATAGCACCGGCAACCATTTCAAGAATTTTAAATGTCAGGTTGACACCCAGACTCATATTTGGAGCAAAAACTACAGGTACTTCTTCAGACAAACCTTCGATTTTTGCTATCTCATCCTTTTCAAAGCCGGTACTTCCAATAACAACAGGTTTTCCCGCTTTCAGGTAATTACCAAGATTTCCAAGAGTTACTTTGGCACCGGTGAAGTCAATGATCACATCCGATTCTGCTACGTTACTAAAGTCATCACTTACCGTTACCCCTAATTTTCCGCATCCGGCTATTTCACCAATATCCTGATTTAAAAAAAGGGAGTCTTTACCCTCAATGGCCGCCGATATAACAGCGGCGTTATCATCATTTACAATATTTACAATTCTTTTACCCATTCTGCCGGCAGCTCCCACGACAGCTATTTTAACATGTGACATTGCATGCTCCTGTTTATTAGTTTTTCAAGTTTATATCCAAGTTTAAGAGAATTTGTCTTAAACGTTCGGTATTTTCAGTCGTCATCTCCACAAGGGGGAGCCTGATATCGTTCTCAATCAACCCCATGAGATATAGCGCCTTCTTTACAGGGATGGGGTTGGTTTCAAAGAACAAACCTTTAAATAGGTCAAACAGTTTATAATGAATATTTCTTGCCATAATGAAGTCATTATCCCTGAAACTATTGCACATCTTAGACATGAGATCTGGAACAACATTGGTAGCAACAGAAATAACACCATTTGCACCAAGACACATCAGAGGAAATGTCATTGAATCCTCACCACTGAGTAGAACAAAGTCATCGTTAGTATTTTCTATAATTTGAGCCGCCTGTTCGAGAGATGCGCTGGCTTCTTTTATGCCAACAATATTTTTTATTTTCGATAGTTCAATAACTGTATCTGGCAACATATTTACAGCAGTTCTTCCTGGAACGTTATAAAGGATTATGGGAATATCAACATTTTGGGCAACAAGTTTGAAATGTTCATAAAGCCCTTTTTGTGTAGGTTTATTATAATAAGGAGTTATTACCAGCGCAGCATCGGCACCTGCTTCTTTCGCATGTTTTGTGAGAAATATGGTTTCATGCGTGCTGTTCGAACCCGATCCAGCAATTACTGGTACTCGTCCTTTAACCTGGTCTATGACAATATCTATCACTTTGCAGTGTTCATCGTAAGTCAGTGTTGCTGACTCACCTGTTGTACCGCAAGGGACAATGCCTTCAGTACCATTTGATATATGAAACTCCACAAGATTTCTCAACGTTGTTTCATCAACTTCTCCATTTTTGAGCGGAGTAACAATTGCAACAATACTACCTTCAAACATAACTTCCTCCTAATTTCAATACTTAAAAGCTTCGCTATTTAATATACCTTGGTAAATGATTCGAGCTTCACCTTCAAGGAAAAAATTACTATCCTCTTTATGAATTATTAATGTTGCGCCACTTCTTGTTTTTATTTTTACAGGAAATTTTATATTTTCGCAAGTATTTGCGGTAATAGCTACAGCTACCGCACCGGTTCCGCAAGCAAGGGTTTCCCCCTCCACACCCCTTTCATACGTTCTCATTGCAACGTTGGAATCACCAATTATTTCATAAAAATTGACATTTGTACCTGCGGGACTGTAGTTATCATGAAAACGTATCTTTCTCCCCACTTCAATTAAAGGTTCTTCGTCAAGATTTTCAGATTTAATTACCACATGGGGAACCCCAGTATTAACACTTGAAACTTCTAAATATTTTTTCTCTACTTCTAATATATAATTAAAATGTGCATCCAAAGGTGGTGTCATTAGCACCTTAACACTGTCTTCATCCACAATTTCTGCTTTAATTTTTCCGGCTAAGGTTCCGAAAGTCATGCTCCTGCCAGCAATACCTTTTAGGTAAGCAAATCTTGCTGCACATCTGGCTCCGTTGCCGCACATTTCAGCTTTTGAGCCATCTGAATTATAAAACATCCATTTAAAATCATCTTCATCAGACCTACATATTAGTATTAGTCCGTCAGCTCCCACAGAAAGCTGCCTTTTACATAACTTTTCCGCTAAAAAAGAGGCTTTACTTTCTGGTATTAAATTATCAGTATTTTCAATAATGATAAAATCGTTTCCTCCACCACTCATTTTGTAGAATTCTGAAATCATTGAAAACTCCAAGATTAGTTATTGTGTCATTTGGACATTAAAAAAGACTTTCTATTTATTTTCTTCAAATACGAGTTTTTTAGCTCGCTCTATTTCTTTTATAACTTCATTTTTCAATTTTAAGATGTTTGCCTTTACCTTCGCACTTAATGTCATATCCATTTCAATGTTTTCAACCTGTATCCCGTAGAAAACTATTTTTTCCGGCAAATCTCCCGAAATTTCCGATGCAAACAGTATATCTTTCAACCCCATCTGGTGTGGTGATAATTTGTTGTGAAACACATAATCGATATCCTTGCCTTCGATTTTCACAACA
>JASMTO010000207.1:0-6460 GCA_041694215.1 bacterium | reverse complement strand
CTGGAAAATTGTTGTAATAAGGAAGCCTTAGGATGGGTTTATTTATAATTTCATTAAGGCATCTGTAATTGTATCCTGATGGTTTATATTTATTGAGTACGATGAAGGCAACGTTACACCCTATATCAATTAAAGCTTTATATGTGAGGATGGTATAATTCAATGTTCCAAGAATATCTTCTGCCACTATCACCACGGGCAAGGAAAACTTTTGAATAAGATCGATCATAAAATGTTTATCTGATATTGGCGAATATACTCCACCAGCTCCCTCTACTATTAAAAGCTTATGTTCTCTTAAATCCGGCAAATTAATGTTATCAATTTCTATTACCCTATTTTCCCTTTCAGCAGCTATGTTGGGTGATACAGGATTATTAAAATGGTAGCAGGCCTCTGAAAAATAATTTTCGTTTAATTTTGTCATCTCTTTTACTACTGTGATGTCACTTATCCCTGTTTGTATAGGTTTGAAATATAACCCTTTCGTATATTTCAAGAGTATTGCAGAAAAATAGGTTTTGCCTACATCTGTTCCTGTGCCTGTTATAAAAAAGCCGCTTGAAGAATTTATTATTTTTTCGAAAATTCTTCCCATAATCCTTCCAAAACCCCTTTACAAAGCTTTTTTAGCGATTCTTCTGAGATAATATAAGGAGGCATAATATATATAAGGTTTTTAAAAGGCCTCACCCAGACCCCTTTTTGAACAAATTTTTTTGTCAATGAATTTACATTTACATCGTTAAAGGTTTCAATTACTCCGATTCCGCCCAAAACACGCACATCTTTTACAAAAGAAAATTTGGATGCCTCTGCAAAATAATCTGAAATGGTCTTTTGAATACTGAGCAATGTTTTGGTAAGATTACCCTGTTGAAGTAGGTTAATAGAGGCATTGGCACATTCACAGGCCAATGGATTAGCCATAAATGTGGGCCCATGCATAAATGCACCCACACTGCTAATATTGCATATTATATCCATTATATTTTTGGTAGTCCCTACCGCAGCGAAGCTCAAATAGCCTCCCGTTATAGCTTTGCCGAGGCATATGATGTCCGGGACAATGTCCGAATGCTCAAATGCAAACATTTTCCCTGTCCTTCCAAAACCAGTAGCAATTTCGTCAAATATCAGGAGGATGTCGTAATGTGCACATATATTTTTTAGTTTATTTAAAAATTCAGGGTGATAAAACCACATCCCGCCGGCACCCTGGACGATAGGCTCAATTATTACAGCTGCAATGTTTTTTGCATATTTTTCCAGGATACAGGCTGTGTCTAAATGATCATCCATGTATTCATCATGAAAACGTGATTTTGGTTTCGGTGCAAACATATTGGTGTGCAGGAAATTTCCGAAATCTTTATGCATACTGTTTACGGGATCGCAAAGGGACATTGCCATAAAGGTATCCCCATGATATGCACCTTTAAAAGAAAGTATTTTGTTCTTATCTTTTACTCCTTTGCCCATATAATACTGAAACGCCATTTTAACTGCTACTTCAACAGCAACAGAGCCGGAATCGCAATAAAAGAATCTATCAAAATGCCCTGAGAGAATGTGGTTAAGATTTATCCCCAGATTAATTGCTGGCTCATGGGTAAGCCCCCCGAACATCACATGGGACACTTTATCAATCTGCTTCTTTAACGCATCGTTTATAAATACATTATTATAGCCGTGAATTACAGACCACCATGATGACATCCCGTCGATAAGCGGCGTGTTATCATAAAGATATAGGAATTCTCTTTCAGCTTTTTTAATCAAAAAGGTATCCATAGGGCTGATTGACGAATCGTACGGATGCTGCAGTAGCCTTTTGTCATGTTTTATCAGAGAGTTTAATTCCATAGTGCATAATTATCATACTCAAAATATTTGTCAACCATTTTTGAAATGAGGTTAACAATTAAACGCTTTGAAAGAACATTTTTTGAGGGTATAATTTTATATGCTTAATGAAAATGAACTTAGTGTTTTATATACATTAGAGGACAATGACTGGGTTTCCGGGGAGGTTTTGGCGGGTCATTTAAAAATTTCCCGAACAGCTGTATGGAAATATATCAAAAAGCTTGAGAGCCTGGGTTATGTGATAGATTCCACGAGAAAAAAGGGTTATAAATTGGTCAAACTTTGCGAAATGCATCCTGTAGTAAAAATTTTACATAACATAGCTTTGTGCTATGACAGAATAATATACCATAAAGAGACCAATTCTACGCAGCAGGACGTTATTAAACATCTTTTCAATGAAAGAGGAAATGTTCTTGTATTTGCCGATAGACAAACCAGCGGAAGGGGGCATGAAGATTCTGACTGGCTATCCCCAGAAGGAGGCATATATTTTTCAGCCGGCTTTTCTCCTTTCAGACTATTTCTTTCAGATTTAAACAAAATGGTCAATATATTTCAATATGCTGTTAAAGATGCCTTCAAAAACCACAAGATTAATATCGACTTTTTGGGAAATGATATCTTAATAAATAATAGAAAAATTGGAGGAATTCTGGAAGAGCAATTTTCGGAAGGGGACAGGAGCAAATTTATAGTAATTGGGGTAGGGATCTATGTTACAGAATGCTCGGATGCAGTGGAAAGTGTTTATCGTGTAACTGGAAAAAGCTTGAATCGCTGGCAGATTTTAGCTGATATTTTAAAAATATCCTGCGAAAATCTAAGGCTTGTAAGGGGACTTTTTAAATAGTGGCAAGTGTGCTTTTTTGTTCCACTAACGTTGAACCTCAAACGAAAAATGTTGAACAAAATTTGAAGGCAAATGGGAACGATATCAAAATTCTAAAGGATGCATTCCCCGAATCTTTCGCATACACTTCGTAAGTGTAGGTCATAGCCAAAAGTTAGAGGAAAAAGGAGAATACAAAAATTAATATGGAAATGTTGATAAGGGTGAATTTTGCTCCTGCATTATTTTTCAGAAGTGTCATGATCATAATGACGATTATTGTTTCTAGCAACATCACGGCGATTTTCAGGTAATCACTCTGCAGCAATAGTGCTATTGCAAAAATAAGAGCAAATAAATAGCAAACAATCCATACCGTCAGAATATTATAGTATTTACGATATCCCAGCTCATTAATAATTAATTTGAGGCCAGCATTTTTATACTCGTATCTGTATTTTTCTGTAAGGAACAAAAAGTGAGGCACCTGCCAAAGATAAAATATTGCCGCAATAAGAATTATTCTGCTCAAAGAATCGGGGCTATGATCTATTCCCCATCCTACAACTGGAGGAATAGCTCCGCATAGCGAGCCTACAAGAAGGGCATAAGAATATTTCCGTTTTAAAGGGGTATAAATTACGTTATATATCACCAGGTTTATCACAAGTAGAAGTACAACCAGATAATGACCTGTTTTAAGAGGAATAATCAATGACAGACCTATCAGGAAAATCCCCAGAGCAAGTGCCTTTGAAGGGCTTATCATGCCGGTTACAATAGGGCGGTTCATCGTTCGGGGCATCAGTTTATCTGTATCCCGCTCCTGAACCTGATTAATAGCAGAATTACCAAAAGAATGCAGAAGAACAGCGAAAATAACGGAGAATACGTTAAAATTTAATGTTCCACCACTGAGATAAAACCCGAAGTAAGCGGAAAGCACCACCATCAGGGAAATATTTATCCTGAACAGCTTCCGCATTCAGCTATTTTTTATCCACATTTTTTATATAATCGATTAAAGTGTCTAATTCTTCCTCACTTAGATTGTTATATGGAGGCATCATTGGATCAAAACCTTCAACGATATCTTTACCAGGAAATTGTATAGAATCTTTCAGATATTGCTCATCCACAACAATTTCGACTCTTTCACCATCTCGTATTACAGTTTCTTTGGATCCATACATCCCCTTAAAGGACGGACCTACAATCACGCTGCCATCTGTCGAATGACATCCGAAACATCCTGAATCTTCAGCAATGTTTTCGCCGTCTGTTTTGTTTTCTGAAACCTTCTCTCCGGCGAAAAGGCTGATCATATTCTCCAAATCTTTCTCAGATATATCATCCTTATACGAAGACATAATTGCATCAAAACCTTTCACAACCTTTTGGGAAGGATTTAATATCGATTCTCTCAAATAATCTTTATCAGCTATCACCGTTTTCTCTTTACCGTTTTCAATAACCGTTACCTCTCTTTTATAAATATCTTTAAGTGAAGGTCCCACCAGTACCATACCATCAAGTGAATGACAATCCGTACAATTGTATTTATTCAGTAACGCCGGCAAAGTCACAGCCGATCTTTTTTTACTAAGATTTTCATTTATAACTTGTTCATATTCTTCACTGCTCACCACATGAATTTTCGACATCATATTGGAATGCCCCACCCCGCAGTATTCGGCGCAATACACGTCAAACACGCCTTTTTTGGATGGATTGAACCACGTGTAAGTATTCATACCGGGAACGGCATCCACCTTAATACGATACGCAGGGGCATAAAAACTGTGGATAACATCCTTGGAAGTAATATTCAGCTTTACCGGCTTATCCACAGGGACATACAGCTCATCGGCGGAAAATCCTTGGGGATATGTAAACTTCCATGACCACATCCTTGCTTCTACATTTATCTGTAAGGCATTTTCGGGAGCTGTACGAAGTGACGTAAAACTGTCCCAGCCCACCAGAAACATACTAATGGCTATAAGCGTGGGGATAACCGTCCACAATGTTTCCGCCAAAAAATTGCCTTCAATATCTGCAGGCTCCGGATTCCGTTTATGATTGTATTTGTACAGAAAATATAACATTGTCAAAACGATGCCTATCAGAATAACAATGGAAATTCCTATTATGTAATAAAAAGCAACGTCAACTTTTTGAACGGAATCCAGCTGTGGATACATTACAAACTCCTGATATTTTTAATTTGTCCTGAATGCCACATCAAAAAAGGTAAAACCTATAAATATTGCAAGAATAACAAAAACCAGCAAAACCATTATTTTAAATAAACCACCTTCATATTTTAAATGCATGAAGAAAAAAACCACAAGGCAAGCTTTAGCCGTTGCAATCAGAAGTGCAACCACCACATTGAGATACCCCAGATCAACACTTCCCGCCAGAACAGTTAAGCCTGTAAGTATAAAAAGTGCAATCAGCACCTTAAATAATAGTTTATACTCTACAATATGTTCTTCTTCAGCATGCATACCGATCTCCTACACAACAAGATAAAACAATGGAAACAGATAAATCCAGATCATATCCACCAAATGCCAGTAAAGTCCAGTATTTTCCACTGCCACAAAATCCGAACTTGTCACCCTGTTTTTAGCGACAAGTATCAAAACAACAAAGATAATAAGCGCTCCTATTAAAACATGCAGCCCGTGCAGCCCTGTCATTGTATAATACAGTCCGAAGAAGATGATTTCACCTTTGGGCCTTTCAAGAAGTGTGGGGGAATCCGGATAGATGCCATGATGTATTTTTGCTGCCCATTCGAAATATTTGTTCACAAGAAAAACACATGCCAAAATCATTGTAACCGTCAGCAGAATCATACAAAGTTTCTTATTCCCTTTCTGTAAAGCGGTTATGGACAAAGCCATAGAAAAACTGCTTGTAAGCAGAACAAGGGTATTTGCCGTGCCGAAATATACATTCAACTCACTGCCAGCTAGATGGAATTCCTCCGGGTATCGGTGCAGATAAACACTGTACAGCACAAAAAGACCGCCAAAAAGGAGAATTTCCGTAAAAAGAAACAGCCACATGCCGATTTTGGCACCGATATAATCTTTATTGGTATTGTGTGTCATCTTCTATCCCTTTATAATCGTAAGGTCCCCTTGTAAGCTCCGGCTCTTCAATAAAGTTGAGCTTGGGAGGGGGACTAAGAGTCGTCCATTCAAGCGTAGCAGCATTCCAGGGGTTTTTGCCCACGGGTTCTCCATGTTTTATACCTCTATAAAGGTTATAAAACATCAAAATCAGCCCAACCGCCACAATCCATGAGCCAACAGTGGAAATAACATGTCCCAGCTGATATTCAGGCAGATAGTCAAAATATCTCCTGGGCATTCCCATAATCCCCAGAATAAGCATAGGAAAATAGAGCATATTAAAGCCTATAAAAAGTATTCCCCACGCTGTTGTGGCAACCCTTTTATTGTACATCTTTCCGTAAATTTTGGGAAACCAGTAATGAAGACCGCCGAACATTCCGAAAACGGTTCCACCAAAAATGGTGTAGTGAAAATGCCCCACCACGAAATATGTATCATGCACATGGATATCAGTCCCCGCGGATCCTAAAACAAGGCCTGTGAGACCGCCTATTGAGAACAGAAAAATAAAAGCAAGAGCGTACAACAGAGGAGGCTCCAACACTATGGAGCCTTTGTACAGAGTGGCCACCCAGTTAAAAACTTTTACAGCAGAAGGTATGGCTAC
>JASMTO010000206.1:0-4209 GCA_041694215.1 bacterium | reverse complement strand
GACTATGTTTTTTATTATGCTATCCTTGCTAGAACTAAACTGAACTATCTCTGGTTTCAATACTCAAACGGCCATAATTAACATATAAAATACAGGAGATTTAAATGCAGCATCCGGTGATTATACAAGGTGGAATGGGAGCAGGTGTTTCCAATTGGCAACTTGCTAAAGAGGTTTCCAAAAAAGGTTTTTTGGGAGTGGTCTCCTGCACCGCTCAGGATACCATCCTGGTAAGAAGACTACAGGAGGGTGATCCTAAAGGGGATATCAGAAGGGCTATGAGCACTTTTGCCGATAAGGGATTTGTACATCAGGTAGTGGAAAAGTACTTTGTTGAAGGGGGGATTGGAGATCGCAGGTATAAGCAGATCCCTATGTTTACCCTTGATGCTTCAGATGAATTGAAAAAGCTTAATATGCTAGCAAGTTACGTTGAAGTATATCTTGCTAAAGAGGGGCATTCTGGAGTGGTGGGGATTAACGTCCTGGAAAAGATACAGATGCCCAATATTTATCTTATTTATGGAGCTATGCTGGCTGGTGTGGACTATGTGATAGTGGGGGCTGGGATTCCACGTGAGATCCCCGGTGTTATCGAAAAGCTTGCCAACGGCGAAAAAGCCGCCTTACATATTAATGTTGAAGGAGCAGGTGAAAACGATGATTATAAAATGCAGCTGGACCCACGAGAGTTTTTCCCCCATTCTGAGATTAAAACAACTAAACCGTATTTTCTTGCTATAGTGTCCTCCAATACACTTGCCATGACACTGGCAAAAAAAGCATTGGGGCGTGTTGACGGGTTTATTGTGGAATATCCATCAGCGGGAGGGCATAATGCCCCGCCAAGGCAAAAGGGATCATATAATGAGGCAGGTGAGCCTATTTACGGTGATAAAGATTTGGTGGATCTGGAGAAAATAAAATCTCTCGGTTTACCTTTTTGGCTTGCAGGCTGTTATGGATATCCGGAAAAACTGAAAGAAGCACTTGATAGTGGAGCGGAAGGTATCCAGGTGGGCACTGCTTTTGCTTTCAGCCAGGAATCAGGATTCACAGATGCTTTGAAAAAAAAGGCGATTGAACTTTCTAAAAAGCAAGAGGGAGATGTATTTACCGATCCTAAGGCATCCCCCACAGGATTTCCCTTTAAAGTGCTGCATATAAAGGGAACCCTTTCTGACTTTGCAGAATTTCTTAAAAGACCCCGTTGCTGTAATCTTGGTTATCTTCGCCAACTGTTTAAAAAAGACGATGGTACAATCGGATATCGGTGCCCGGCCGAGCCTTTGGATGCATTTGTAGCCAAAGGGGGGGATAAGGAAAGGGGGAAAATGCTAAATGTTTGTGCAATGCGCTGCTTGCAAATATAGGTTTTCCTACGAAATATGAAAACGGCTACATTGAAAAACCACTAGTCACAGTGGGGGACTGTTTTAACGAAATAAGTAAATTGTTAAAATCACAGGGTGAACAGATGTATTTTGCTGCAGATGTGTTGGATTACTTGCTGGCGTATTCTAAATAAATTTAGAACCAAATTGTGACTTCAGGGTTAATTTTTTTAGCCTTTTGGATGTATTCATTTGATAAATCAGCATTTCCCTTTTTATGGTAAGCATAGGCCAGATCACAGTATCCGGCTTCATCTTCAGGATGTAATTTTATTGCTTCATGAAATGCCTCTATGGCTCTGTCTATTTCACCCTTTTCCAGGTAAACATAGCCTATAGCATTGTAAAGATTGAAGGCTTTGGGATAAATGTGCTCCGCTGATTGCAACAGGCTGAGTTTTTTCTCGTTATCATCTGTAGAGTAGCTGGCTATCACTCTGTGCAAAGCCTTTTGAGCCAGGTAGTTCTGCTTTTCAAGATCAGCCTTTATTTCATCCATTTTATCTCTAATTTGTTTAAGCTTCCAGTATTCAAAAAGGGTAAAGACAATAAAAGTAACCCCTATAGCGGCAATTATTACGTTAAGAAACGTTAAAAGTAGTGCTAATCCTGCTATAGTATTCATATTCTAAATATAACTACCACTTTTATTTTTTGTCAATAGTATTTAGTCTCTGGCGTCAGTCCATCTTTTATTGTGTGACCTACACTTACGAAGTGTAGGTGGGGGTGATACATTATTTTGTGGTTTAGAAAAAGGTCAGGTAGAAGTAATCGATGACGGGAATAAGGAAAAGTGCAGGCAGCATGTTGGCGGTTTTTATTTTGGTCAGCTCAAGCATATTCAGACCAATTCCTAATATTATGATTCCACCCACAAGGGAAATACCGTTGACATAAATTTCTTCGGTGAGTAGAAAGGCAGCCTTTGATGCCAGCAAACTCAGTAACCCCTGGTATATAAACACAAATATGGCTGAAAAAATTACACCTATCCCCAGGGTAGACGTAAGGATTATTGATGATATGCCGTCAAGCAGGCTTTTAACGTAAAGGATTGATGGATCGTTATTCAGGCCGTCTTTTATAGCTCCCACAATGGTCATGGAGCCCACACAAAAAAGCACTGTGGCACTAATAAAGCCTAAAACAAACGTGCTGGAATTACTCCCTGTTTTTTTCTGAAGATACTGCCCTATTTTATCCAGTCTTAATTCGATGTCAAAAAATTCGCCTACTCCGGTTCCTATTACCAAACTTATCAGCGCAAGAAGAAAATCGTGATCCACAAAAGACATCTTCATCCCCAAGACGAGGACGGCAAGCCCCAAAGCTTTGACAATGGCATTTTTTGTCTTTGTTTTTATACGGCTGCCAAATGTTAAGCCGATAATACTTCCGGCAGTTACTGCAATAGTATTTACAACAGTACCTGTAATCATTGGTGTATCCCTTCAATGTAATCAAGTACTTGCCGTGCAAAACCTTCTGATATGATTTTTGCGGAAGCTTCATTGTTAAAGGTCATTGCGCTGTGGGTAAAGTTATGACTGCCGATAAAAACGATTTTTTCATCGATGACCACTAATTTTGTATGTGTTCTTGTATCCACAGGATCATAGATAATTTTTATACCTTTGTTTTGAAGCTCCTGTGCTGTTTCTCTATTTACATCATTCAGGAAACCATCCTCTTCTTCGATATCAAGGATAACCGTTACTTCCACCCCCTTATCAGCCGCTCTGAATAACGCCTCTTGAATATATTTCGAAGCCTGCTCTGTATAATCAGTTGTTTTGAACATGTACATGGAGATAACAATGCTTCTTTCGGCATTTTCAATGCTCCTTACCACCTCCTGAAGATAGTCGCCATTTGGCAGAAATACAGCTTTTGCATCATGTTCTCTATATACTGCGTTTATATTGACAGCAGTTATAAATAAAATTAATGCGAGAAGTATAATTAACCTGAATCCGTGCCTTTTTATTATGTGCCTTTGTTTCTTTTTCATTTTATGGCCTATTAGCATTTACCACTTCGTCAATATTTGCCCAAATATCCTTTAAACCAGTTTTTTTTATGGCTGAAAACGGTATTATGGCGTCCTCAGGGATTTCCAGCTCATGGGCTATGTCCTGAAGCTGTTTTTTCAGCTGATTGGACGAGAGTTTGTCTGCTTTTGTAGCTGCTAAAATAATAGGTATTTCATTACCACTCAATTTATCTATCATTAGTAAATCATCATCTGAAGGGATCCGCCTACAGTCAATAATCAAGATACACGCTTTCAGCTGCCTGCGCATTTTTATGTAGCTTTCTATCAATTGTTCCCACTTTTTTCGTTCTGCTTTGGATACCTTTGCATAGCCATACCCCGGCAGATCTACAAACATATATTTATTATCAACATTAAAAAAATTTATCAGTCTGGTTTTACCGGGAGTATTGCCTACTTTTACAAGTTTTTTTCTTCCAAGAAGGGCGTTTATCATCGATGATTTTCCCACATTGCTTCTGCCTATGAAAGCTATCTCCGGCAAATTACTTTCAGGAAAACCGGTTACATCAGCTGCAGAAGTTATAAATTCAGCTCTCATTTGACAACACCTGATTTTTTCAGAAAGCTTTTCAGTCCGAAATCAAAATCTGTTGAAAATCCGGCTGCATTGGGGTGTCCGCCACCATTGTTGGATTCAGCTATGTCATTAATAGCAACACCGGGTACAGATCTGAGGGAAATTTTCTTTTTTTGGGCATTGATTATAAAAATATACTGCAAATGCAGTTTTTTTAGAAGGTGGTTGCCAAGCTC
>JASMTO010000205.1:0-2692 GCA_041694215.1 bacterium | reverse complement strand
ACCAATAGGTTGTATAGGCGCCTAGCATAATAAAAGAACCATGTGCAATGTTAATTATATTCATGACCCCCCAAATCAGCGACATTCCCATAGCCATAAGTGCATACAGCCCGCCCTTGAGAATACCATTTATGATTATCTGAGTAAGCATATTTTTCTCCGCTTAAAAAATAAAATAGGATACCCCAATATACGTTGGGATATCCTGAAAAGATGTTTATCTCTCATCCCATGCAGGCATAGGATAAACAGCATCATAACCGCTTGGTGGATATACCTGTCTAACCTTACCGTCCAGGATCTGCAGCACAACACTTGAGCCTATAATCTGGCCGTTATCCATAAAATCTATAGGCCCGTAAATAGTTTTGAGACCGGAAGTAGCGGCGATTGCATCCCTTACCTTTTGAGGATCTAAAGAGCCTGCCCTTTCTATAGCATCTTTGTATATGGCTACATCTGCAATACCAGATGCATTATGGTAATCAGGATCATAGCCAAACTTGTCAGTGAACTGTTTAACAAACGCCTGAGTATCTTCAAACAAGTAACCTTCAAAATTCATCTCAGCTGACCATGAAGCAACACCATAAATATACTCTGCATCCTTGCCCAGAGCTTTTCTGAAATCGGCTTCAGATGGCCCTACTGTCAATGCAAGAAGATAGGGGGAATAATTCAATTCTTTTGACTGCTGTACAAAGTTAATCGCCTCTTCAGTGTGGCCGGCTATAAGTGTCGCTTCAGCACCACTTTCTTTAGCTTTTGTAATAGCTGATGTAAAATCAGAAGCGCCTTCAGAATACTTTTCAAATTCTACCACTTTAAATCCCATCTCTTCAGCAGCAATCTTTGCACCTTCCCCAACATCCACATCAAATTTGTCATCAGCGAAAAGAATGGCAATTTTTTCAGGTTTTGGGTTTTGCTTAGTCAAAAATTCCAGTGTTGATCTGAAATAATCTCCCGCTCTTGGCAAAGTTCCGAAAATATATTCATTACCTTTATCAAAAATTTTAGTTGAAGCACCCCCACCTTCAATCATAGGGATACGATATCTTCTGGCTACAATGCTAGCTGGGATAGTAATGCCACTGCTGTAAGGCCCTAACAAGAAATTAACCTTATCAACAGTTATCAACCGTTCCACCAATCTAGCACATTCCGTGGGATCACTTTTATCATCGTAAAATACCAGTTCAAATTTGTACTTCTTGCCGTTCACATTAACTCCGCCCATTTCGTTAACCTTCTCAACGGCAAATTTGTAAGAATCCACGTAAAGTTTACCTGTTCTGCTCTTTGAACCTGTAAAAGAAATTGCACACCCCAATTTGATAACATTCTCCGCATAAGCGGAAAAACTGAATGCAAAAATAAGGAAAAAACTAGCAAGCATTAAAAATATTTTTCTGTACAACATACATACCTCCCTGCTTATATTTATCATAAATCATACAATTAACTTCAAAACATTGCAATAAAAAAATGTTTGATATATTGAAAGGCTTCTATTTGTTCAGTTTTTACAAGCTTTCAAGATAAACATTAATCTCATTCTTTCTACTGTTTATAAGATGATAATGTAAAATTAGTTTATTAAATAATGTTATTTTTCATTGATAAATTAAAATTAAAATAAAGAGAGATTTTTAAATAACTGAGGTAGTGTTATCATCTTTGATTATGATGAAATGACTTTTGAAAAATTTAAAGTCTTTTATTTTAGATTAAAAGACTAAATTATACTGGTTTTTCGTGCTTTTACAATAAAAGCACTGTGGTTATACATCCACATTTCAGGTCTGACAGACAACTCGTCTACTTTCCAGGGTCTTTTTATTATTTCAAATGTGCTGATATCAGCAAAATACCTGACTGCTTTTAATGTGTCCACATATGTTTTTACCTGCAGGATTGTTGGTATATATGAAACTATAATCCCACCGTTCACAAGACCATTTTTTGTGTGCTCTATCACATGCCACGGTTCCGGTACATCTAGCAGGATTCTGTCGTATATGCCTTCAAAACCTTCATAGATATTACCAATTCTTACCTCATGTATATCTGTTAAATTTTGGCAGAAATCATCAATAATGTTTTTTGACTGCTTGGCAAAATCCTCTCTGATTTCATATGTTATGAGACTACCCTGGTTTCCGAGAGCCCTTAGCAAAGCTATAGATAATGCACCTTGGCCTATCCCTGATTCCAGGACATTCAAGCCGGGATAGATATCTGCTTCCATCAGCATCTGGGCAGTATCTTTGGGATATATAATCTGGGCGTTTCTTTTGAGATTCATTACATAATCTGTATAAGTAGTGCTGAATATATGGTATGAAAAATTTTTATTTGTTTTTACAATACCACCATCGCCAGCTTCTATAATCTCATTATGATCGATAAACCCGTATTGACTGGAAAAACGCCCCTTTTCCTTGAGTTTTACCATGTGCCTTCTACCTTTTTGATCAATCAGGATTATTCTGTCACCGTAATTAATATTCTTCATTTTTATCCTCTGTAGGTTATGAGTATGTATGGTTGCAAAGCGCAGCTCACTTTTTGTTTGCTTGCCTTTGGGCACAGTATTAAAAACTTGAAATAATTAATTATTATGCCATTATCTTTTTAGCAGCTTTTTCTTGTATCTGGAATTATTTTTACTATATTGTAAAAACTACTC
>JASMTO010000204.1:0-8988 GCA_041694215.1 bacterium | reverse complement strand
AACAAAAATTAAAAAATGGGGCAACAGTCTAGCATTACGAATACCAAAAACATTCGCATTAGATGCAAATTTAAAAGAAGATGAATTGGTGGATATATCACTCGAGAATGAAAGCATTATTATTACTCCAATTAATGATAAAAAGTATTCTCTTAATGAGCTTTTAGCAAATATTTCAAATGAAAATCTTCACGTCGAATTTGATACCGGCGCACCAGTTGGAAAGGAAACCTTCTAAAAATGTATAATTATATACCGGATAGGGGTGATGCAGTTTGGATTGACATGAATCCACAAGCAGGACATGAGCAAGCTGGAAGACGCCCTGCAGCAGTTTTGTCTCCAAGTTCATACAATGATAAAGTAGGGCTCGCCATATTCTGTCCAATAACCAATCAAATCAAGGGTTATCCATTCGAAGTTGTTATCCCATCAGGGTTAAAAGTAAGTGGCGCAGTTTTAGCAGACCAAGTTAAAAGCCTTGACTGGAATTTCAGGAACGTCGAATTTTACGAAAAATTACCTGAATCTGTTACCTCTGAAATAGTTAAGAAACTTTCGGTACTTCTTAGACTTGATTAAAAATAGATTTATTTCACAACACTGCTACTGTTAATGATACAAGATAACGAAGCAGATACACGTATTTAGTTGATATAATAAAAATACTCCCCTCTTTTTTCCCTAAATTAGGATGAGAAACCAGTCCCTTCCCCTAAGGTAGGGGAAGAGTAATGACTTGCCCCGTCTGCCCTGTTGAATATAGTAAAATTCACACAGGGTTGAATGCTAGAAGCAAATGGCTTAGCCATTTACTGGGGTGGGGTACTTATTCAAATCTTTCTGAAGTATATACCTGTTTAAAGGCTCAGAACACTGTAGCCTTCTTTGATATAATCGGTCAATGGCTGCCCCATATATTTGACTTCCACTCCAAGATTTTCAAGATTATCAGCAACTCCGTAATTATCTGCACACGCTTTACATGCTTCCACTTTAATTCCTTGACGGATAAATTCTTTTATTTTCTCCTGCAGCTCAGGCGTATCGCTTAAAAGTTTGGAAGAAGGCCCCCATATTATAAAGTTGATATTTTCCCACCAGCCACGTTTTTTACTGTTGAGTGTATACATAAACACCATATTTTCTGCGACTTCAATATCGCCGCTGGTCCATAAAATCACCAAAGTATCCTTATTCATGTTTCCTCCTTTATTTTTAATTTAATCTGACGCCATTCTTTACCAATTCTTCTGTTGCTTTCTGCATTACTTTCCTGGCATCCTCAGGAATCTTTACTGCACTTTCCCTTTTCAATTCTTCTATTTTTCTTTAAGTGACATAGATGCCTCCTATGAAGCCTATATTTAAACCTCGCATGGCACATTCAGCGAATCAGCAATTGTAGTAAAGCTCTGGAACAGTTCCACTACCTGCCTTAATTCATTCAATTCTTCATCAGTCGCTCCGGCCACTTTCGCTGCACCTTCGTGTGCCATACTACAGTACTCACAGTTATTTACCAACGACACAGTAAGAGCTATCAGTTCCTTTGTTTTCCGGTCCAGTTTACGCTCATTATGCATGATGTGCTTCCAACGGCTCAAATTGATAGCTGTCCATTCCGGATCAACGGCAGCCTGGGCTCTGAAAAAATTGGGGACTATTCCCATTTTCTCTCTGAGTTCATCAAACACCTCTTTCGCTCTTCCTGTTGCTTCATTGTCTGTTAATAATTTAGACATATTTCCTCCTTTCTGCTTTGTGTTTTTATATCAAGCATTTTTACAAATGCGCATATCGTTTTTTCCAACGGCACACCACTTTTTTCCAAACGGGAAAGCATAATTCCACCTTCCAGGGCTGCTACAATTGTTGGCGCCAGAACATCCGGCTTTATATCCTTTCTTATTTCGCCTGTATTAACAGCTTCTTCTATAACTTTTTCAATATGTTTTACCCATTTTTTGAAAACATTTGACACGATTCCGGTAAAAATTTCGTTTTTATCAGCCATCTCTAGGGCAGTATTTCCAAATATACATCCCCCTGCATAATCTTTCTTTTTATGAGCTTTGCTTACGTCTTCAAAAAAATTAATAAGCCGCTCTCCTGGAGTATTGCCTGTCAAAGATTGTTCAAGAAAAATAAAAAATTTATCTTCGTATTGCATCAAAGCCTCAGATACCAACGTCTGCTTATTGGGAAAATGAAAGAAAATACTCCCTTTTGCCACACCGGCTTCTTTGACAATATCGCTGATACTCGTTGCCTCAATCCCCTTCTGAAATATCAGCTTAACTGCGGCTTCCATAATTTTATTTTTTGTAACTTCTCCCTTCCCGCCCATATTCTACTCCTTATACGGCAGACTGTATTTACACGGCACAGCCGGTGGTTAAAAAGTTCTTTCGGAAGATAATGAAAATCACCGATAATGTTTTTATAATCGGAAAACAACGGATTGTTTACAGAGGCAAAACCAACCAATGGTGGCGTAAAATCGGAAAAACCATCTTTATAGTTTCTGTTTAAGCTGCTGTTTTCCACAAGGGATTCAATTTCCGCTATTATTTTTTCGCTTAAATTCATATTAACTCCAGTTTCAAAATCTACAAACCGACCAACCGGTTTAGTTAACGATAACGATACATCAGTAAATGTCAAGGGAAAAAGTATTAAGAGGTATTTGATGTTGTTGGATGCAATAACGTTGAAAGTTTAAATGTTCAAGCACTTACCACTAATACCACCCGTCACCTAAAATCCAAAACCAATAAACCATTTCAACATGTTTTGTCTTTGGTCTTGCCCCTTGAGCCTTGGTCCTTTAAACCGTAAAATCATACTAATCCCTCAACTGCTTCACCATTTCACTATAACCATGGTTGGAAGATGTTTAACGATTCAGCGGACAGATTTTTACAGCGCACACTTTATACTCAGGTATTTTGGCCTCAGGATCCAGTGCCTTTATGGTGAGCTTATTAACATTGCCTTCTATGAAATGAAAATTTCCAAAGATCGTTTTTTTATTCACTCTATCTGTCAGAAAAGCTTTTGCAATTATAACACCCCGCCTTGATGAAACCTCAACCTCCGCATTATCCTCAATGCCCATATCTGCAGCATCATTTGAATTTATCAAAACAACCGCTTCTCCTGCCGCTGACATTATCTCTTTGATACGTCTTGTGAGTTCCCCGCCGTGCCAATGGAATATCTCTCTGCCGGTGCTCAGCAGAAAAGGGTATTCATTGTCTGGGAGTTCGTTCGGATGAACATAATTTACCAGGTGAAATTTCCCTTTACCTCTTGTAAATGTTTTTTCATGCAGCACAGGTGTGCCGGCATCATTTTTATCTTTCACAGGCCAGAAAAACTCTTCGCCTTTTTCAAGCCTGTCATTTAAAACACCAGCGTATATAGGCGTCATTTTATTAATTTCATCCATGACATCTTTTGCCGATTTGTACTCCCAGCCGCTGAATTCTCCGGACTTAAGATATCCTTTCTTTTCAATTAGCTTTTTTGCCAGTCGTATCAGAATCTCTAAATCTGTTTTTGATTGATGTAGAGGGGGGAAAAGAGGTGTGAGTTTCTGGATTTTTCTTTCCGTGTTGGTAAATGTACCCTCTTTTTCCGCAAAACTAGCCGCCGGTAAAATTACATCTGCATATTTAGATGTTTCCGAGGGAAAAATATCCTGAAGGACGACAAACCCCGTCTTTTCCAAACATTCCTTCACTTTGTTCACATCCGGATCCGTCATAGCAGGGTTTTCCCCCATTATATACAGAGATTTTATCTCCCCGGTTTCCCCCTTTTCAATCATCTCCGTAATCGTTAATCCCGTTGTTGTATTCAACGGTTTATCATCAGCAAATCCCCATTTCTCCTGAAAAAAATTTAATTTTTCCGGGTCGTTAACGTTCTGGTAACCGTTAAACACATTTGGAAGAGCTCCCATATCACATGCACCCTGCACATTGTTCTGTCCCCTGAGAGGATTCAATCCGCCCCCCTTTATCCCCAGATTTCCGGTAAGCATTTGCAGATTGGCGAGAGCCAGAACATTGTCAACGCCGCAGATATGCTGAGTAATCCCCATTGCCCAGATAACTGCAGCAGGTTTGCTGCATGCAATTTTTTCAGCTGTTTTGTAAAGCTCGTCATATTTCAGACCTGTTTTTTCAGTAACGTCATTCATATCAATGCTCATGATATGTGATTTAAATTGATTAAAATTTTCACATCTGTTTTTGATAAATTCACAATCTTCCCAACCGTTTTCTAAGATTATCCGACACAAACCGTTCAGAAGGGCGATATCCGAACCGCTGTTAATGCCGAGATATATATCCGAAAATTCAGCAATATCTGTGAACCTTGGATCAGCCACTATAAGATTGACCCCTTTTTTCATTACAGCCTGTCGAATACCCACACCGAAAACAGGGTGCTGCTCAGTAACATTTGACCCGATAACAAAAATTGTAGATGCATTTTCCAGAATATCATCCATTGTATTTGTCATTGCTCCGGAACCTATAGCCTGAATAAGCCCTGCAACTGTTGAAGAATGGCAGAGACGGGCACAGTGATCCACGTTATTGGTTTTGAAAATTTGTCTGGCAAGCTTCTGCATCAGATAATTCTCTTCATTGGTACATTTGGCAGAGGAGAGAAAACCTAAAGCATCACTGCCGAAAGATTTTTCCATGTGAATCAGTTTAGCAGACACAATATTCAGCGCCTCATCCCAACCGGTTTCAACAAAAGTGTTTAGTTCTTCATTATCAGGATTTTTTTCTTTTCCTGTAAGCAGGTATTTTCTCACAAGAGGTTTTTTCAGTCTTTCTTCACTCAGAATGTAGCTGTGGGCATATCGCCCTTTCACACAAAGTGATGTATACTTATCCCCTTCATCAGAAGGTCCGGAAACAATATTCCTACCATCCGTGGTAAGCTGCACTTTGCAACCCACTCCGCAATAACTGCAGACGGTTGTGACTTTATTTATTACAGAACTGAGGGTGTTTTTGTCTGCGATTGCACCGGTGGGGCAGAAATCAACACATGTTCCACAAAATTCGCAGTGTGCATCTTCAAATGTTTCATCCATCCCAACAGTAAGATGTAGATTTGAGCCTTTTGAGGCGTAATTCCAGATAAAGCGCCACTGAATTTCCGAACAGGCTGTTACGCATCTGCCGCACAACACGCACAGCGATGCATCATATTTAAAAAAAGGGTTTTCCTTTATTTGGCTATTTTTTGGTGCAGTATTTCGGAATGAAGATAATAAATCGTTGACTTCCGCATTTTTCGGAAGTTTAGAGGTATCTATATTACTAAGTAACAGTTCTATATTAACTTTTCTCAGTTTTTCGACATCAGGGGATTCTGTAATAATTTCCATATTATCTTTCACCTGTGTGTCGCAGGCGGTCACAAAGCGATTATCCGCTTTTACAATACATACTTTACACCGCCCCAAAGGGGACAAATATTTATGAAAACAGAGTGTGGGCACATGGATACAGTTATCCTGAAGTACCTGAAGTATTGTTTTGCCGTTTTTAGCCGTTGTTATTCTTCCGTTTATGCGTATATTAATCACGTGAATTTCTCTTGATAAATTTAAAATAAGATTTTAACGGAGTAAGTACAGATTTGCCCAATCCGCACAACGTGGATGCTGACATAGCCTCAGCAATGGCAAGTGCTTCTTCAGCATCACAAGAATCCCGCAATAAATCATGGAGGCGCTTATAACCTGAAAAACAGGGGATACATTGCCCGCAGGACTCATCAGCAAAAAACCGGAGGATGTATAGCATAACATCTTTAATTGTGTTAGCATCATCAGAAATATAAAGGGAGGCTATCCCTGCATCAGATTGGTAAAGCTTAGATAAGGGGATATCATAATCTTCAGGGTGGATAAAAAAACCGGAAGCACCGCCGCATAAGGTAAAGCCTTGTTTTTTAACGGGACTTCCTCCGTATTGATGAAGGATTCCATTTACAGAGATATTTAAGTTAGCTTCAAATATACCTCTGTTTTTCACATCCCCTGATAATGAAAAAATTCTTTTATCAGCAAGTGCCATGTCCTTGTCAAGGATTTCAAAAATCCAGGCAAATGTTTCCACATTTGAAAGCAACGTTGGTTTATCCCTGTAGCCGTTCTCCGCCGGATAAGGCGGTTTACTCTCAGGATTTCCCCTTTTTCCTTCAGAGGAATTAATCAGCGCGGTTTCCTCTCCGCATACATATGCACCTGCCCCGGATATGACCCTGAAATTAATATTTGCCAGCTTTTGTTTATCCATTGCCTTCTTAAATAAATTTATTACTTCCATCAGAATCTGCTTTTGCCTGGTATATTCCCCTCTTATATATATAATTATCTCACTGCTTCCAACACAATGAGCCGCCAGGATAATGCCAGCAATGACAGAATACGGATTATTCTCAATAATACCCCTGTCTTTAAACACAAATGGTTCGGATTCGTCGGCGTTGCATATGACTATTTTTTCACCGCTGGCATTTCTAACTGTTTCCAGTTTATTGCCTGTAGGAAAACCTGCTCCGCCTCTTCCTTTTAAATTTGCCTGTGAAATTTTTGATATTATCTCATCCGAGTTTTTTAAAAGTAGATCCCTTAAATGCTCAAAATAATATGCCCTTTGCTCAGGGGAAAGGAGAAATGTTTTCTCATTTTTATTATTTAATATTTTTGCTTTATCAATTTCTTTAGTGCCGCTTTCGGTAATTGTCACCTGTTTTCCATTTATAATAGCTGCCGGAGCGTTATCACATAGACCTATACAATGGACACATTCGGCATCCTTAATGTTTTTATCATTTATATTGCAGGCTGGTGCACAGCAACGTAAAATATTATCTTGATTCTCAGTATTTTCGACAATTCTAACAAGACCATAAAAAGAGGCGATGGAGAATGCTGAGCTTTTGGGCAGGCCGTGCTTCACAGATAGCTTGTTCAATTCATGTTTTGTTATCCGCTGATTCTTTTCATGAATCGTTTTTAATTCAGCAAAAAAGCTTTCATAACGTTGCGGATTTTTCAGACAATCTAATGTTTTTTTATATCTGTCTATTACAGGCATTTTTATTCCTAGTTTTAAACTATAGCATATTAAGGCAAATAATTTCAAGCCACAAACCAAAATTAATTTTTAGCATTTGCAAACAGAAAAATAATTGATTATCCTGCAGAATTTAGGAAGAGAGGTGTTATGCGTTTAAAAGCATATATTGCACTGCTATTGGTGATTTTAATGTACTCCGGCAATATTCTTGTGGGTAAAGCTATCAATGAGCTCCCACCCGTTACAATTGCATGGGGACGCTTGATGGTGGCCTTTATTATGTTAACACCATTTGGTTGTTTCCAGGCTGTTAAAGATAAAGATCTTTACTTACAATACAAACTCCCTTTGTTGATAATGACTTTGACAGGCATTACCTTTTTTAGCTCGTGTATTTACAGCGCGCTGCAGTTTACAAGCTCCACCAATGTTTCGATTTTGGAAACTGTTATTCCCGCACTTACCGTTGTATTGAGTGCATGGTTTCTGAAAGAAAAAATCACGCCTATTCAATGGTTGGGGGTGGTTATTTCTTTTGCCGGTGCTGTTTGGGTGGTAGCTGATGGCAATTTGAGCTTCTTTGTGAGGCATACCCCAAACAAAGGTGATTTAATAATGATAGCAGCAATTATCTTCTGGGCAATATATTCTCTGCTTGTTAAACAATATATGCACAACTTTAGGATTTTCGGGATTATATGGCTTATGACTGGCATTTCGGTAATAATTCTGTTTCCCATTGTAATGATTGAATGGTGGATAACGGGGATACCGAATATTTTTCAGATTAGCAAACTAGCAGGCATTTTTTATTTGGGTGTATTCCCCTCTTTTATAGCCTTAATACTTTACAGCAGATCAGTAATTATTCTGGGTGCGGGCAAGGCTTCCGTTATGTTGAATCTGCTACCTGTATTTACAATGTTTGGAGCATACTTTCTGCTTAATGAAAACATATCTTTTTCTCAAATCACAGGCTCCATCATTGTAATTTCAGGTGTCACAATGACAATAAAAATAAATTAAGTCCTTTTACTTCACGATTGATTTTAGTACACTTTTAACTGAAAAAATTTCACTGGGATAGGCTGATTCATTAATAAATCTATTTGAAACCCACTATTGTGAGGTTTTGTACTCCAAGTGCTTCCCGGATACCCGGCTGTGAAGGAGTTTATAGTATTCTGCCGGCACCAATGGCAAATCCGACCTAATTCTTTCTAAGATATATTCGGCAGCAAACTCGCCGGATTCCATTGCTTTACCTATTCCTTCACCGGTAAAAGGATAGGTTGTACCGATTGTTTCACCTATACATATATATCTGCTGCTTTTACTATTTAAAAAATGCCCTGTTTTTAAGCCGCATCTTAAAACCGCGCCTTTAAGTTTTGTTTCGCCCGTTTTAGCTGCAACAATTTTCTCAGCCTCCGGAAATTCCCTCAAAAACTTATTATGAACCTTTTTGAGGTTTTTTACGCCTCCTTTGCCGTAAAAAGCGCAGCAGCCGGTATTACCTGAAATCCCGAAATATTGTAACTATGCCTCCAGAGCTATATTAAATTTGTCGAGTATCTCTTTCTGTTGCTTAGTAGCTTCAGTATAGATTTTGCCATATTTCCCGGAATATGTTATTTCCGACAACGTCTCCATCTCCAGCAGAATATCTCTTGCAGAATATTTTTTATCAAGGCCACTCCTTCTCATTATATTTCTCAACTCACTCAAATAAATTAACGATATAAACTGTACAAATATCCTGCTTTCCATTACAGGTGCGCTGTGTACACGAAGACGTTTCATATCAAGTCTGTTTTTCAAGTCATCAAAGCACTTTTCAACAGAATCCTTGTTCCGGTATACC
>JASMTO010000203.1:0-5768 GCA_041694215.1 bacterium | reverse complement strand
AGGAACATGCGAAAGAGGCTCAGGCTGTTATCCCGGACACTATATAGATACCTGTCCTTCCGGGTATGATCTTCGAAATACAGGAGAAGTTGAGGAAAGAGATTGTGCCCAATATGGGCAACAAGGTACGATGACCGTTCAGAAATTTGAGTATGGGCATTTTGCCGGTGGTTCAGCTATGACACTGCAAGGCGGTGGAGTTACATGCCAGAAATATTACAGTCCAAGACAAACTTCCTCTTGTGCCGAAAGGCTTGCTAACGGAGAAAGACCGTCAAAGTGTTATGTCAACGAATGTGCTGATTTAGCAAAAAATCCCAGATGCACAAGAGTAGATGATTTAGGAACAACGGAGTATGGAAATGAGCCTGATGTTTTATCAACTGATTGTGTATGGATATATAACCCTGGAACCGGTGGTGCTATATGCACGGATGACCCTAATAAAATTGCCAATCTGACAGATAAAGATAGGCTTTATGATGTTAAAATAGAAAAATATCAGTGTGAAAGCACAGACGTTAGGAATTGCCAAGATAAACAATACAAAATGGTATGTCCAGACGGTTCAGAAACACTTTGTCAAAGTAAAAAAACTTGCCTTGAAAGGCAAGAAACTACAATTACCGAGACTGTTGAACAATCTTACACTCTTACAAGAGATTATACTTCAGAGACCTGTATTGTAGAAAATAATGGATGTAATGTTTATGCAAATGACGAGAGGTGTGTGGCTATACAATCCAGCTCATCTCCACCTATTAATATGATAGGTGGAACAGGACAAGTCAGTTCTGGAGCAAATGGCGGCTATATAATAACATTAGGCAAAATTGGTGATGATTACTGGAGTGGCTGGTGTACTGTTTATAAGCGTGAATATAAAATTGAGATAACAGATGTAAACAGAATTATATCAGCGAATTTAAGAACTGTAAAATGGGATGATTTTGTTGAAATTTATGTTAATGGAAATTTAGTCTACAATGGGGGCTCAACCTATACAGCAGGAGATTTTCCACCAGAAACAGGTTCTTGCTGGGATCCGGCTGAGAACTGGACATCCAATCCAAATATTAACATTCTTTCACATTTAAAAAATGGTGTAAATACTTTCAAAGTACGTATTTCAGTTGCTGAAGAAGGCGAAGGATATGCTTTTTTTGAATTGAAGACAGGTACACAAAGAACTTATAACTGCTATGAAGACTACGATACTTCAAACATAGACGATAGTTGTACTGGGCAGGGAGAGCCTTTGTGCCGTTATTGGCAAAAAGATATTATTGATGAAACCAAAGCAGTATGCTCCAAAGCAGAATTTTATTATGAATGTGAGCAGAAAGTCACCGAAAATAAATGCGTTGACTACAAAGAAGAAATTATTTGCCAAGACCAAGCAATATCTTTGCCTAATGTGCAAATGAGAAATGATAACATGACAGGATTTGCAGAATCTTTAGGAATATTAGGGATGTTGGATGATATCAATTCGATCTGGAGTGGTGAATATCAATATTGTTCATACGGTTATTTTGTAAACGGATATGCCGGAGTTTACTGTGACAACTGCGAAGGGGAAGGCGGATTCCTTTGTTTTAAGAAAAAGCCTGAACAGCAAAAAGCTTATGAAATGAACGAAAAAGGCTTGTGCCATTATCTTGAGACTGACTGCACGAATGAGATTGATTTAGGATTTGATGAAATATGTATAGAGCATACAAGAAAATATTGTTGTTATGACTCTAAGTTGGCGAGAGTAATCGTTGAACAGGCTTATAAACAGCTTGGTAAGAGCTGGAGTTCCGGTTGCAACGGTTTAACGGTTGATGATTTGAATAAACTCGACTTTGGTGCAATGGACTTTTCAGAAATAGAGGACGAAATGAAATCTAAAATTGATGCAAGGACAAATAAAATCGGTGAGAGTTTGAAAAATAGGATTGAGGGATATTATACCGATTTTACTGAACAAATGGATCAAAGAGGAGCGCATCCTCAAGACCCAAATAATCAATAACTAGGAGGTTAGAGAATGCATAAAAAAATACTTTTAGTAATAACCTTAGTTATCTTAGCTGGGCTTGTATATGCCGGACAATCAAATATAAACAATAACAAATATCCTCAGCCAGAGATAAGATATGATATGGAAAACATATTGAAACAAATGAAAAAATTTCAAAAAGAATATAAAAAACATGGTAGGAGAAAAATCCCCCAGCTCGTTTATTTATATTCAGACAGCGTGCCGGCAACAACTGTTGAAAATGTTTTCAAAGATGCAAAAAAAATTAAGTCTATTAATTTCACCGGTTGTCTTAGAGGGTTTAAAGGTAAAACCTCGGCGGATTTAAAAAATTTTATTAGGAAACAGGTTAGAAAAGGGAAGATCCATAATATCAAGGTAAGGCTTGATCCGTTCTTTTTTAAAGATTTAGGCGTTAAAAGAGTACCCGCTCTAGTATATGCTAAGTGTACAACTCAGCCTACAAAGTGTGATTATAAGTATATTGTTTATGGTGACAGCTCTCTTGCCTATCTTGTTGAACAGATTTACAAAGCATCAGGAAACAGGCTCTTAGGTGATGTTTTAAAGGAATTAAGAAGTTAGCTGAAGGGAAGCTCAAGTTTCCTTTTTTTTAATAATAATTAGAAACTTTTTTTATATCATAAGGAAGCAAAGCAGAATTCTTCGAAAGTTCTTTAAAATGTTTCTTATGAAAATTATCAATAACTTTTCTTATTTCTAAAGGTAATTTATCATAAGACAAAATTTCATTGGAAAAAATATCTATCTCATCAGTTTTCTTGTTATATTTAAGTTTAATGAATCTATTTTCAACACCTAGGTAATATAAATTATCTATAATTAATTCCACTTCATTACTTTCGATTTTTTCAAACATTTTGTATTTTTGCAATTTATTCAGGATAATATGAAGCATTCCTGTAATGTTTTCATTGCCGTAACCAATAATCAAAATTCTATTTCCAATTATATCAGCATAAAAACCAGATTTTTTATTTTTCGGCATAGTATATTTTCTCATTTCTGTTTTTTAAGAACCTCTCTTTTATTATCGGCTACTTTATTTATTAAGTTAATTATTTTATCGAAAAGTTCTACAGCCTCTTGTTTATCTGTAAGCATATGCTGACTAAGGCCGGGATTATGGAAGTAATTATTTCTTGTTTGTTTGTAAAAATCATACAATTCTTCCACAATATTAACAGCATTGGTGTTCATTTGATTTGAAAATCTTTCTTGCAATTTACCATCTCTTTCAAAGCAATAGAAACTATTATTTGTTGTATTAAAAGCATTTCTGCTAAAATGGTGAAGAAGCAATCTTCTTAAAATACCTTCAATCGTATTTATTGCCCCAAAAACAGTACAAAGATAATCATCCAAAGTTATATCTGATTTAGTTAAAAAATAACATGTCTTTAACCATTTTTTTTCATTGTGGTTTAAGATTTTATTATCATTAACAGCATTGGGCATTAATTTGAAAATTTCACTAGTAACGAAGGAGTCTTTGTATGCTACAGTATATTTACCAAAGTCTTTTTCAGATTCTACCAAAATTTTTATTATCTCATCAGCAGAGGTTTTTGTTTTATCTGTTATCCAATATTCTATTTGTTTCCAAAAGGGGGTTTTCCTTCCTTGTAACATCATTTTTTTGTTTTTATAATACCAATGAACAGTTAGATTAGACCCGTTTTTATCTTCTAATTTTAACATAGTTTCATGATTTTTTTTGTTTGTTTCTTTTAAAAAATCAGAAAAATAATCACAAAATTCGTCAAATAATTCTTTATGTATACCTTCTATATTCTGAGTCTCAGTAGTTACTTTTTCAACATTTTGAAGAACACTTTTTACTATTTTTTCAGAAAATTTTTGATTCTTCCCCACATTAGGGCTAATAGTCAAACCTCTTTTCGTATCATAAACATTAACTGTAGCTTCTTTATCACCCGGAATAATAATATGATAAATAGTAAGATTATTAGGCTTGCTTTCTGGCTCAATTTTTATGTTGTTTTCTTTTGCTATTTCCAACAATTTACTATAAAATTCATCATTTGTTATGTTAATATTCTTATAACTCACTTTTTATCCTTTTATCAAGTAATAACAGCTTATAATTTATTATCAATTAATGAATTAGGCATCTAAACAAAAAATTATTAATAAGTATTGATTGTTTGAAATATATATAGCATTTTTTACTTTGATTAAAACTGTTTTGGAAGAAAGTCAATAGATAAAATTATATCTTAAAATAGACAACTTTTCTTAAAAAAAATTCTGTTTTTCACAAATACCACAAAAATGCGTAGAGGATTTTTTTATATTAATACGTAGAAAAATAAAAAGAGGTAGTCTTATGCGCATTTTTGTTTTCTTAATACTTATAGTCTTATCGGTTCAGGCTTTTGCTGTTGATGATCCCACAAGAGGTTGGCACTGGTATGAAGAACCGAAAAAAGAAAAACAGGAAAAGCAGGAACAGAAAAAACCGGAACATAAAACTATAAAAGAAGTAATAAAACCGCCAGAGACTAAACCGGAAAATAAGCATCAAACTCAGCCGAAAGAAAAGAAAAAAGAATTCAATACTTCTGTAGATAACTTCAAATTCCCTCTGACTGAAGAAGCTAAGAGAATACCGGTTTTAGCACAATGGCTGAAGAATCCCACTGAAGAAAATGCTAAAAAATGGTTAGCATGGCAGGCAAAATATTTTAAGCATAATGAGAAAATAGCTAGAAGCCTGCGGAATGCTTATCTTAATCATGGCGATCAGGTATATCGTTTAGAAGGTATGCCTGAACAACCTGTTGCATCAGCAATTGCAAGCCGGAAAGAAAAAGGAGTCTATCAGAAAGTCTTTAATTCTGCTTCGGATAAAGTAGGGATATTTTTCTTTTACAAAAAAGGATGTGAATATTGTGAAGCTGAAATCAGACCGCTTTATAATTTTATAAAAAAATATGATTTTAAAGTTATGGGGGTTGTTGCCTCACCGCAACATAAAATTGAAGGACTACCGTTTGAAACTAAAGTTGCACCCGGAATTTTTCAGAAATTTAAAATAACTTCTGTACCCACTATATCTGCTTTTTACGCTAAAGATAAAGATATGCAGGTTATCGCTAAAGGATATACCCCTACATCACAAATAGAACTAAACCTCAAAGCATTTCTTTTGAAAAAAGACTTAATCACAAAAGACGAGTTTATCAGTCTTTGGAGAGCTGAAGATACTGAAGTCTTAAATAAACTTATGAAAGAAAAAGGTGTGAATCCTAAAAGTCCGGTACAGAAGAATAATTCAGTATTGAATATTAACAGTTTAGGGGGTTTAAGAAATGTTCAATAAATTTATTTCGGTATTAATGACAATAGTAATACTCACCGTCACAGTTGTGCCTTCGTCACCCTGGTTGAACTCAGCCAATGCCGGAATTGCTAATGATATGGAGAGCTTTCTTGATGATATGGGAGTTATGTCTAATGTACAAATGCCCGGTTCATTCGAGGCAGGTGGGCGAAAAATATACAGCGGTGGTTCAATGAGTATGAGAATAGATCAAACAACTCCTCCAGTTATGACTTTTCAACCGCCATCACTAAGAGTTTCCTGTTCTGGTATGGACTTTAATGCCGGACTTATATCTATTCTCAATCTGGATATGATTCAACAAATTCTTGAACAGGGTGGAACTTCATTAACATGGGGTCTTTTAATAGG
>JASMTO010000202.1:0-8690 GCA_041694215.1 bacterium | reverse complement strand
TACATGAAGGATAACCGAATAGAAGGAATTGCTATATATAATAATCAAAAAAATGAAATAGTCAGTTTGGATAAAAACATATATCTGCCTGTAATTGTGGGTAATATAGAAATGTCAAAGGTTCTGGAGGGTTCACAGGTTGCCCAGTATAAGTTTTTTACCGATGACCAAATATATTGGGTGGGTCAACCAATAGTTTCAACGGTAAATAGTAATATTATTCTTGGAGCACTCTTTGTTTACAAAACGGTACCTGCAACACAGGCTGAAAAAGTAGCCAGGATACTTGAGTCATATGAAAATTACAGCCAGATAAAATTTTATTCAAAACCGATTGAGAATTCATACAAGATATTGCTAATCATGATGACCCTTTTGGTGGTTTTTGCAGGGATTTGGGGAAGCTTGCTTTTTGCACGGAGAATAACTGATCCGTTAGAAAAGCTTACTTCAGCATCCCACCAGATATCTGAAGGTAATTTAGATGTTGTACTTGAGAATGCGAGCAATGATGAAGTGGGATTCCTTGTGGAATCCTTTAATGATATGACACATAAGCTTAAGTTACATAACGAGGAATTGCAGCAAAAAAATGAAACACTTTCTGAGATGTATGCTCAAATAGCAAAAGATAATCAGTATATAGATACTATCTTTAGAAACGTAAAGTCTTCAATTTTTCTCTTCGACAAAGATCTCAATATCCTGAAAGTAAATAAGATTGGGGAAAAATTTGTAAATAAAAACTATCATTTGAATAGCGAAAAACTAAAGGAAGTATTGATAAATTTTGTTGACAGTGAAGATGATTTTACAAGCTTCCAAATGGAACTGTCTGTATCCGGAGATATAAGAACATATTCAATAACAATCTCAAAAATTCAGGATAATGACAAACTGGAAAACATTGTATTGGTTCTGGATGATATTTCTGAAGTTGTAAGATTACAAAGGATTAACATTTGGAAAGAGATAGCAACAAGAATAGCTCATGAGATAAAAAATCCTCTTACACCTATAAAATTGTCTGCAGAACGGATGCTCAGAAAGGTTAGGGGGCTTGAAGACAGTGAAATGAAAGAAATGCTCCAGGAAAGTATGCATACTGTAATAAATGAAGCTAACGAATTGTACAATTTGGTAAATGAATTTAATAGCTTTGCGCGTTTGCCTGAAATAAAAAAAGAACGTTTTTATTTGCGGAAAATGATTGATGGGCTAATTGCTATGTACGGACAATCCCACCCAAACATAACAATTTCAGTAAATATAGATGAAAAATTAGAAGTAAATGCAGATAAACAACAAATCAAAAGGATGTTTCTGAATTTAATTAATAATTCTATTCAGGCGATTGGTACTGAAGGAAAAATAGAGATAAAGGCATTTGTAGAAGACGAGTGGGTGCAAATTATTTTCAATGATAATGGATCAGGGATAAAAAAAGAAGACATTGACAAGGTTTTCATGCCTTATTTCAGCAAAAAACCTGATGGGACGGGCTTAGGACTTTCCATTGTCAAAAAAATTATTGAAGAACATTCAGGAAATATTAAAATAGTAAGTGTAGAAGGCGAATACACAACATTTTATATAAAATTATCGCAATAATTCTCGGGAGATAATATGCGAATCTTAATTATAGATGACGAAAAAAATATATGCACTACTATACAAAGTATTCTTGGTGATGAAGGATACAAATCAGAATACGCTCTTGATTTCAAAAGTGGGATAAAAAAATTAAAAGAAAATATGTACGATATCGTTTTTTTGGATATCTGGCTTCCGGACAAAGATGGAACAGAAGGCCTTCAGGAAATCAAAAAATATTTCCCTGAAACTGAAGTAATAATAATCAGTGGACATGGGAATATTGAAAATGCTGTGGAAACAATCAAATATGGAGCTTACGACTTTCTTGAGAAGCCCTTGTCGCTTGATAGAATAGTATTTATTATAAATCATTTGGAAGACAAACTTAAACTAAAATCTGATCTTCGGGAGTATAAGTTTAATTTGCTCAAGAAATATGAGTTAATAGGTTCAAGTGAACCGATTAAACAGTTGCAGCAAAAAATTGAAAAAATTGCACCCACAAATGCCTGGGTTCTTATCACCGGAGAAAACGGGACAGGAAAGGAGCATGTAGCGAGACTCATACATCTACTAAGCAAAAAATCAAATAATAAATTTGTGGAAGTAAACTGTTCAGCAATACCCAGTGAACTTATGGAAAGTGAAATGTTCGGATACGAGAAAGGGGCGTTTACAGGCGCTGCAAACAGAAAAATGGGCAAATTTGAAAGCGGCAATAATGGGACAATATTTCTGGATGAGATAGGTGATATGGATTTAAATCTTCAGGCTAAACTTTTAAGAGTGCTGGAAACAGGGGAGTTTTCGAGAGTGGGTGGTAATGAAGTGATCAAATCAGACTTCAGATTGATATCTGCAACAAATAAAAATTTAGAGAATGAAATTGCGAATGGAAATTTTCGTGAAGACTTATACTACAGAATAAATGTTATACCGATATATGTCCCACCGCTTAGAGAAAGAACAGATGACATACCATTACTTGTGGATCATTTTATTAAAGAGTCGTGCCAGCTTAATGGAATTGAACAAAAGAAAATAGACAAAGAGCTTTTACAGGTGTTCCTTGAATATAACTGGCCAGGAAACGTGAGGCAGCTTAAAAATATCATCGAAAGGATGGTAGTACTGACTGAAAGTGATATTTTAACGGTCAATGATGCGCCGGAATTTATAATGTCCAATTTCTCTGTACATGAGCAGGAAAACATCCCGAATGATTTCAACGGAAATATTTATAATGGAAATCTGAAAACAGCTAAAGAACGATTTGAAAAATACTATATATTAAAAACACTACAAAATAAAAACTGGAATGTATCCAAATCGGCAAAAAGCCTTGGACTAGAAAGATTACAATCTTGATCAATTCCGCAAAAAAGATTCATATTGAATGAATAAGAGGTGGAAATTTCTTTAGAGATATTTGTTCATATGCTTCACTGTAAAATAATCTAAATATTCATAATCTTATATCAACTTAACATAATATATCTTATCGGACGTTATTGCAAATACTAAGTTGCAGTCAAAAAAGTAACAAAACTAAAAAAGCATGTTTGTCTTTTAGACTGGTAATATGTTATACGGGTTCCTGTCACTTCGAGAGAAGCGAAGAGGTCTCTTGTCAAACAGCGCCGGAGATCTCTCCACTCCACTTCGTTCCGGTCGAGATGACAGCGTGCACGTTGTTGTCATCTCGAGAGAAGTCAAGGAATCTCAACGTTGAACGTTGAACATTGAACGTTGAACTTATATACGTATTCCGCCGGTAAGCTGAGAAATATTTGATATATTGTTTTCACTGCAATAGCTTTCAAGATCTTTAATGATCCCGATGGCAATTTCTGGATCTACAAAATTTGCAGTCCCAATCTGAACAGCACTTGCACCAGCCAGATAGAATTCTACCACATCTTTGTGATTCATAATACCACCAACGCCAATAATTGGGATACTTATCGTCATATATAAGTCATAGACCATTTTTACCGCCACCGGCTTTATCGCCGGGCCGCTGAGCCCGCCTGTGATGTTAGATAAAAACGGCTTGCGGGTGTTTATATTAATAGCCATCCCTAAAAGCGTATTTATGGCGCTGACAGCGTCTGCACCAGCCTCTTCGGCTGCTTGTCCAAAAATTTTTATATCTGAAACATTTGGCGACAATTTTACAACTAAAGGTTTATTATTTACTACTTTTCTTACTTCACTAACAACCTCAAAAGTCATTTTGGGATCAACACCAAATGCTATCCCACCTTCTTTTACATTCGGGCATGAAATATTCATCTCCAGCATATCCACATCTTCTTTGTCCAATATATCAGCCACTTCTACATATTCTTTAATCGTCTTGCCCCAGAAATTTGCGATAATTCGTGTGTCATACTTTTTAATTTCAGACAGTTTTTCTCTTATAAATTTTTCCACTCCTACATTCTGCAACCCGATGGCGTTTAGCATTCCCGCATGCGTTTCTATTATTCTTGGCATAGGATTGCCTTTGGTCTCATTAAGTGAAATACCTTTTATCGAAATCCCCCCCAGCATGTTCAAATCGATCAGTCTTGAATATTCCAACCCATAACCATATGTCCCGCTTGCCATTATAATGGGATTACTAAATTTCACACCGCATATTTCAGTAGCAAGTGAATTATTCATGATACTTCCCCACAGACTGTGTCCCATATAATTTGTTTTCCATCAAAGACAGGTCCCTCCGCACAGCACCTTACCTGCTTTAATTGTCCTGTTGTTACATCATTTACGTATATCATGCAACCCAAGCATGCCCCTACTCCGCAAGCCATACGTTCTTCTAACGATACTTCAAAATCGATATTGTCCTTATCTTTTACCAGTTCAAAAATAGCTTTAAGCATAGGTTTGGGTCCGCATGCGTAAATTTTATCGTACGTGTCAATATTATCAATCAGATCTGTGACAAAACCTTTTTTTCCAATACTCCCATCATTGGTGGATATTTTAAAATTATTCGCATATGTTTCAAAAATATGGGTAAGTAATATGTCTTTTTCTTCTGCTCCCCCGTAAAGCACATCTACACTGTTATTTTCATAGAGTGTTTTTGTTAAAAATATCATGGGAGCAATGCCAATCCCACCTCCGATTACTGCTACTTTCTTATCTATTGCCAGGCTAAATCCGTTTCCGAGTGGTTCGGAAAAAGATAGCTCAGTATCTTTACCAATTTGTGAAAGTAACTTAGTGCCCTTTCCCACAATCATGTATAATAATGAAAACGTGCCGTTTTTTGGGTTAATATCGCATATTCCCAAAGGTCTCCTCAATAAAGGATCATAAATATAATTATGAGGCTGAGGGCGAATCATAAGGAATTGACCAGGGGTGGCATTTCTGACAAATTCATCGCAGTTTATGCTTATAAGGCCATATTTCTCACCGAGCATTTTATTTTCAAGTACCACCCCTTTCATACCAGTCATACCAGCTCCTTGGGATTATTTTTGCATATCTTTATAATATTCCTGCAATGACTTTGCAGTTAATCCCTGATTTTTATAGGCTTCGATACCATTTACTGAGGCCTCCGCAGCTTCAATTGTGGTGACGTATGGAATATTATAGCTTAAAATTGCCCTTCTTATGGAATGCGAGTCTAATCTTGATTTTTTTCCAGCCGGTACATTAATAACAAAATCAATATCTCCGTTCTTTATCAAGTCAACAATATTTGGCCTTCCTTCCTGTACCTTTTGGACAAATTCTACCTTAATCCCCTTTTTGGTTAAAAAATTATATGTTCCTTTTGTTGCCACAATCTTAAAACCAAGGTTAATCAGTTTTTCTGCTATAGGAACAATCATTTCTTTAACTGCATCTTTTATACTTATAAATACTGTTCCTGATTTTGGTAAAACGTTGCCTGCAGCCAGTTGAGATTTATAAAAGGCTTTGCCAAATGTTGTATCAATACCCATTACTTCACCTGTGGATTTCATTTCCGGCCCTAATACAGGATCGGTATTGGGAAATTTGACAAAAGGAAATACAGATTCTTTTACTGTATAAAATTTATTTTTCTTTATATCTGTTATACCTAAATCTTTAAGTTTATAACCCATCATGACCTTAGCAGCAACCTTTGCCAAAGGTATACCGATGGATTTGCTTACATAAGGGATTGTTCTGGAAGCTCTTGGATTAACTTCTATCAAAAAAATATCGTTATCTTTTATAGCATATTGTATGTTCATTAAACCAATGACATTTAATTCTTCTGCTAATTTTTTTGTCTGTGCAATAAGTTCCTCCTCTAAATTTTTAGAGATACTTCTTGGTGGAATTGAACAGGCCGAATCACCTGAATGAATACCAGCTTCTTCAATGTGCTGCATTATGGCAGCCACTACTGTATTTTCTCCATCACTCACAGCATCCACATCTATTTCAACGGCATTTTCAAGAAATTTATCAATCAAAACTGGATGTTCTTCGCTGGCTTGCACAGCATGTTTCATATAATTCTCAAGAGAGTCTTCGTCATAGACTATTTCCATAGCTCGTCCGCCAAGGACATACGAAGGTCTTACCACAACAGGATACCCTATTTTGTCTGCTATTTTAAAGGCCTCCTGGTAATCCATGGCTATGCCGTTTGGTGGTTGTTTTAGGTTCAGTTTGTTTACCATATTTTTGAATCTTTCCCTATCTTCTGCCATATCTATGCTGTCAGGTGATGTGCCAAGTATTTTCACATTGGAATTTTCCAGGCTTCCCGCTAATTTTAATGGCGTTTGTCCGCCGAACTGCACAATTACACCATCAGGTTCTTCTTTTTTTATGATATTCAATACGTGTTCTCTGGTAAGAGGTTCAAAATAAAGTCTGTCGGATGTATCATAATCTGTGCTCACCGTTTCGGGATTGCAATTAATCATTATGGTTTCATATCCTATTTCAGAAAGAGCAAAACATGCATGCACGCAGCAATAGTCAAATTCAATACCCTGCCCTATTCTATTAGGTCCGCCCCCTAGAATAACAACTTTCTTACGAGAACTTATATTTGCCTCACATTCATTTTCATATGTGGAATATAAATATGGTGTATATGATTCAAACTCTGCTGCGCAAGTGTCCACCCTTTTGTAAACAGATTTTATATTGTACTTAGCAAGAATCTTTTCTATTTCATTTTCTTTTATATCAAGCAATACAGCTAATCTGGCATTGGAAAAGCCCATTTCTTTAGCTTTTATAAGGGTTTCGTAATCCTTATTTTTCTTTGTTTTTAAAATATTTTCAAAGTCTATGATTTCCTTAATATTATGCAAAAACCAAGGATCTATATGCGAATAATTGTAAATTTCAGAAATATTAAATCCAGCTCTGAATGCCTCGCCCAGATACCACATACGTTTATCTGTTGGTTTTTTAAGGTAGTAAATAATTTCATCTCTAACTTTTTCTTCACTTAAATCTTCATTGGTAAAAATTTCATCAAATCCTGTTTTTCCTATCTCCAGTGAGTTAATGGCTTTTTGCAGAGCTTCTTTAAAAGTTCTGCCAATTGCCATTACTTCACCCACTGATTTCATTTGTGTTGTTAATACACTGTTACTACCGGGAAATTTTTCAAATGTAAATCTGGGGTATTTAACAACACAATAATCAATTGTTGGTTCAAAAGAAGCTGGTGTTTCTTTTGTGATATCGTTTGGTATCTCATCCAGCGTATATCCCACAGCCAGTTTTGCAGCTATTTTTGCAATTGGAAATCCTGTAGCCTTGGATGCCAATGCAGAACTGCGGGAAACCCTTGGATTCATTTCGATAATTACCTGTCTGCCAGTCTTGGGATCCACTGCAAATTGAACATTTGATCCTCCTGTATCAACCCCTATCTCCCTGATAACCTTGATGGCAGCGTTTCTCATTTCCTGATATTCTTTATCTGTCAATGTTTGTGCAGGTGCTACAGTTATGCTGTCTCCTGTATGTACGCCCATTGCATCGAAGTTTTCGATGGAGCAGATTATTACAACATTATTGTTAAGGTCCCTCATTACCTCCAACTCAAATTCCTTCCATCCGATAATAGATTCCTCCACCAAAACTTCATGTACAGGGGAAGCTTCCAAAGCCCATGTTATATAATCTTTGTATTCTTCAATATTATAGGCTACATTTCCCCCTGTGCCTCCAAGTGTAAATGAAGGCCTTATAATCACTGGAAATCCAATATCATCTATAGCATTTATTGCTGCTTTATAGGACTTAATATAGGCGCTTTTGGGCATCCCTAAGCCTATTTTTGTCATAGCTTTTTTAAACAGTTCCCTATCCTCTGCTTTGTTTATTGCCTCTATTTTTGCCCCAATAAGCTCAACAGAATATCTTTTGAGGATGCCTTGTCTATCTAAATCTAAAGCAACATTAAGTGCCGTTTGCCCCCCCACTGTAGGCAGAAGAGCATCCGGTTTTTCTTTGGCTATTATATTTTCAAGCGATTCTGTGCTTAATGGTTCAATATAAGTGGCATCGGAAAGTTCCGGATCTGTCATTATTGTAGCGGGATTTGAATTTACAAGAATGACTTTGTACCCTTCTTCTTTGAGTGCTTTTAGTGCCTGGGTCCCTGAATAATCAAACTCACATGCCTGGCCAATAACTATTGGCCCAGATCCTATAATAAGTATTTTTTTAATATCAGTTCTTTTAGGCATTAATTCCTCCTGAGATAATAAAACTTTTACAGTATTTTAACCGAAATGTCGATAGCATAAAATTCTAATGTCTATACCAGAACACATTATAAATGACAAGCACTCAAATGCTGATTTTACTCTAATTATTTTAAAGCAAATATTTCTGGGCTCCACAAAAGAAAGTGCACACGAGAATTAATGAGTAATGATTTTAGGTGAAGATAAATACTTATCCAAAATTTTATCTTTTGCATATTTTGTGACGTCGCTTGTGCAGGGAACCAAGCTTGATAAAAATTAAGAGATATAAAGAGAAGTGGTGCCCAGGGGCGGAATCGAACCACCGACACGGGGATTTTCAGTCCCCTGCTCTGCCGACTGAGCTACCTGGGC
>JASMTO010000201.1:0-6246 GCA_041694215.1 bacterium | reverse complement strand
AGTATACTTACCATCTTTATCCAGTATGGAGAAAATAGAGCTAACGTCCACAGCTTTTCTGTAAGCTAGTAAAAGGCTTTTGTTTTCCTCAAGGATCTTGGAAATATTTATCTGTTCATAAAGGTTGTTAATTGTTTCCTGAAGCCTTGAGAAATCAATAGGCTTACCTATAAATTTATCTACACCTATGTTTATGGCTTCCACCAGGTATTCTGGGTCGGTATAAGCTGTTATCAAGATTGTTTTTTGATTTGGTTGGAGATTCTTACATGCTTTAATCAATTCCACTCCATTCATTTTTGGCAGCTTCAGATCGGTCAGGAGTATATCAAATTTGTTTTCTTTGTATAATTCCAGAGCCTCTTCAGCGGATGTGGCGGATTTAATGGTGTATCCCTTTTCAATAATGAAGGTTTTTACCATTTCATGCATAAAAGCTTCATCTTCTACATATAGAATATCAAAATGTTCAGGCATTTTTTCCCTCTAATTAGTTGTAATAGCAAATTTTAATTTAAGATTTATTCCCAATAATTTGGAGTTATGATATCTAGTTTTAAACTAGAAGTAAAGAGTCATAGGATACGATTTTACTTTTTAAATATTTACAATTTAGTTGTTTTGGACTGATTTATCCTTTTGTGGCTATTTGCAAACGGATATTTCAACATATTCTTCTGAACCATAAATCCATCCGGTATTGTTATCAAAAGTAATTTTAAGCCAGCCATTTCTTTTTTCTTTGATAATAAATTCTCTGCCTACACTCAATACGGTGATGACTTCAGAGTTTGTTGAAGGCTCTTTTCGAAAATTCAAATTGGCCTTTAAGATTGCGCAATTTTTGATGGTTTCATGTGAGATGGTCTCATTTTGTTGTGATTCTGCCTTGGTCGTGTCTTCGGGGAATACGGAGTAATTGGAAGTAGAGTCATTGTCTGCTGCTTCTAAAATGATATTCCGTTTTAGTAAGGTAAGATTTGTGGGACTATTTTTGGTATCCGGTAGTATTAGCGTAACTGTTTCATTTCCCGTAAATATTTCATTATTGCTAGTATCTTTTTTTGCTAAAATAGTTGAGGTATTATTATCTTTTATAATTTTATTATCTATTTGAGCAGATGTTTTGTTTTGAGGACTCTCTTTGGAGATTATTATGTCTCTTTGGGAAAAATTAGAATAATAAATTGATGCAACCGCAATGAGTAGAATAATTAGGACAAAGGTTAGTAAAAACGCTTTTGTTTTTGTCTTACCTGTTTTTTTAAACTTGGAAATAAATTTAGAAAAGTCCCCGACGGTTTCTTCATTTTTACTTTTATGTTTGCTAAAGTATAAATCTATTAGTTTTGAAATATTTCCAGCCATACCTTTTGTGTATTCATGTATTATTTTAAAATCTGTTTCATTCAATTTTTCCGGGTTGATATCCATTTCACTTAGATAATCTATAATAAAAAGCTTTGATTCCGAATAACTGAATGGTTTTAGGTCTATGATAGCACTGATCACCTGTTCCTCATAATCCTTCTGACATTCTTTCAGAGATGCCAGTCCTTCGTAATCACAAACAAGCAACGTCTGGATTAGATGATCTCCATTTTTTTTAAAATCTGCAAGCGTGAAAAAAATGTCCAGAGTACTGGCATTGTATGTGTCAGCATTGTCCACAACTATCAGTATATTTTCACCCTTGCTGTAAAATTCTTCTGCAGTTTTCTGCAATAAATCAGTTATATCTTTTTCCGAAATATTTTCGGGGATCTTTTTGCCCAGTTGGCTTAATATTTCCTCGTAGAGTTCTGATAAATTTGAGTAGTCTGTATTTATCTCTATAATCTTGGTGTTTTTTAACCAAGTGGGAAGCACTGTGATTAAAGTACTTTTCCCCGTTTCTTTTTCACCGGTAAGTACGAAAATACCTTTTCTGGAATTAACAGCTCTAACTATTGCTTGGATAGTTTCTTCTCTGCTGATAGATATAAAAAAATGTTTTTCAATGTAATTCATAAGTAAGTATTATCACAAATTTATATATCAAATCAAGCTTATTCAGTGATATTTGATTTAAAATAATTATGTTATGCCAACGCGCCTAAGTTTATACAAATTTATGTGTGTTACAGTATTAAAAATATTGACAATATATGTTTATATGATAAATTGTTCATATTAAAATATGTGTGAGGAAAAGATTATGCATGGCAAGTTTACCGAAGAGAATTTTATTGAGCTGGCGGACTTTTTTACAGCTTTTTCCGATACCTCAAGGTTGAAAATACTTTTTGAGTTACTTGAGTCTGAAAAAACAGTCTCGGAAATTTGTGAGAAAACGGGTTTTAGTCAGAGTGCTGTTAGTCACCAACTGTCAAAACTCAGAATACTGAAACTTGTGAAGGTGAGAAAGCAGGGGAAATTTGCTTACTATTCACTGGATGATGAGCATATCGAACATATTATCAAAATAGCTGTTGAGCACTTTGAGGAGTTATAAACAATATGAAAACGTATCAGTACTATATGGAAAATATGAACTGCCCCGTATGCGCAGTAAAAATCGAAAATGAAATAAAAGCACTACCTGGTGTTGAAAATGCCAATGTGGATTTATTTAACAAACGTATTGTAGTTAAATCTGAAAAAGACGTCTTTGAGGAAACGAGGAGCATTGTTGCCAGACATGAGACGGATGTAATCATTTCGAGAACTAAAGTTGATAATTCAAAAAAATACACGTGGGATATTTTTGTTATAGTAGTCTATCTTTTGGCATTGATTTTTTCAAAAATAGGTTTTTTTGAAAATTTCAGCTTTTTCTTTAATATTTTTTTTGTTCTTGTTTATATCTACACTGGCAAAGGTGTTATTAAAACAGCCTTTTTGAATATAAGAAATGGTTATATTTATGATGAAAATTTCCTTATGAGTATTGCAACGATTGGAGCAATTGCTATAGGAGCATATGAAGAAGCGGCAGGTGTGATGCTTTTTTACAGGATTGGTGAGATCCTGGAGGCAAAAGCTGTGGAAAATTCCAAAAATACAATTTTGGATACCACAAAATTTGTTTCTTCAGTAGCACATAAATATGAGGGCAACCGCATTGTGGATATAAAGCCGGAAGGGATTCAAAAAGGGGATATTTTGCTTGTGAAGCCTGGAGAGATTGTTCCTGCTGATGGGTATCTCCTTTCATCAGATACGGATTTCGATCAATCTTCTATTACCGGGGAAAGTATTCCGGTGACAGTGCATAAAGGCGGGGTGGTAATTTCAGGGTCGTCCCCTTTGAGTGGCAGTGTGAAAATAAAAACCATTTCCGAATTTGCAGAATCAACGACAGCCAAAATTATTGAATTAATTTCCAATGCCCCCCAAAATAAATCAGAAAGGGAAAAATTTATTACCAAATTTGCACGATACTACACCCCCACCGTCGTGTATCTTGCTTTGGGGATTATTTTTATCCCATATTTTTTGCAATTTTTTAATATTATTGAGAGTGATCAGGGTTTAAAAAATTATATTTATAACGGTCTTGTTTTTCTCGTAATATCATGCCCCTGCGCCCTTATGTTGTCAGTTCCTTTAAGTTTTTTTGCAAGTATAGGGATAGCCGCAAAGGGGGGGATTATTGTTAAAGGGGCAGGTTTTCTGGAGACATTTAAAAAGTGTAATTACATCCTTTTTGACAAAACAGGTACGTTAACGGAAGGAAAATTCGAAATTGTAGATGTAAACGCTTATGGGGATTTTAAAGAAAATGATGTATTGGAGATAGCTGCTATGCTGGAGTCACACTCAACACATCCTATAGCTGGTGCTTTTGAAAAAATAGAGAATAGTTTTTCCCTGCAAAATATTGAAGAAGTCCCTGGCAAAGGGATTAAAGGGGCAAAGGGAGAAGATATCTATTATGTGGGGAACAAAAGGTTTTTGGATGATTTAGGCATAGAGGGAAAAATATCTGAAAATTCGGAGAATGCTGTTTGTTTGTATGTAATAAAGAATTTTAATGTAATTGGGACTGTTTTTCTGAGGGATATGTTAAAATCGGACTCAGCTACTACAATAAAACAGCTTAAAGAAAAAGGGATGATCCCTGTGATCGTATCAGGGGATAACCGTGGGGCTGTTGAATCAGTGGCTTTAAAGCTGGGGATAGAAGAATATTATTACTCACTGTTACCGGAAGAAAAGCTCAATATTCTCCAAGAGTATAAAAAAGACGGAGCGAAAATTGCCGCAGTGGGGGACGGACTTAACGATACGGCACTACTGAGCTATGCAGATGTGGGGGTCGCTATGGGGCATACTGCATCCAGCTTGTCCATTGATGTTGCTGATATTGTTATTCTGGGGAATAAATTAAGTAAACTTATTGAATTACACAGGATATCAAGACTATCATTAAGATTGTCATCTGAAAATATTGCGATTGCGCTTGGAATTAAAATTGCCGTGATGGCAGCTTCTCTATTTGGAATGGCTTCTTTGTGGGCAGCTGTATTTGCGGATGTGGGTGCTGCACTGCTGACAGTGCTAAACTCGATTAAAATATTTTTCAGAAAATAATCTATATGAAGGAGATGAATTATTCTGGCGTCACCCATGTTGAATTATTTGGTTGTGGATTTGTTTGTTTGGAATATATTTAAATTATGTGGATTAAACTGCATAGATTACTATCATTAGCCCCGGATGAGCGTTTTCAGGCTGCAAAGGAATATATGAACAGGGGAATGACCAGAGATAAAGTTATAGTTCTAATTTGCTTTATTGTCGCCGTTATTATTTTTATTGTGGTTTCATATTTCTATTCCAAAAGGAAATAAAATCCCAGATATTTAGGGATGTCCCAATTGATGAATTATTTTTAAATACTCTGCATACTGCTCATTTGCGATTTCAGAATGCCAGTTTCCAGTAATGTAAGCCACAATAAAACATGTGAGGAAAATCCCTATTGCAATAAATGAGAGTTTGTTCTTATGTTTTATATCGATATCATCTTTGCTCATTACTTTAAGACAGTGCTGCGTTTGCGCTATACTGCTTTTTGTGCATTCCCTGCAACCTATACAGTTTGGTGCATATATTGTTTTTTTGTTAAATATTTCAATATCTGCAGGGCAAAGGTCACGGCATTGTTTACAGTCAATACATCTGCTCTTTTCCCTCTTTATTTTAAAGGGCGAGAGTATTGAAGCTATACCCAGGAGTGCCCCATATGGGCATAAAAATCTGCACCAGAAATTTTTAAATACAAAGGTAAGCAGGATAAGTGAGATAATCACAACAAAGGCAGTGGTGGAAATATTGATGAAAAAATATAGCATTTTTGCATCTGCCACAATATTGTACGGGCTATTTTGGAAAAAAGAAACCTGTTTCGGGCTCATCTGCAGTATAACGATATTAAGAAAAAATAAAAGCAGTAAATATTTAAAAATACCAAGAATATATGCTACCAATTTATTGATACGAATGTTAAATCCAATATCTGATATTGTTTCGGACAAAAATCCCACTGGACAGACATGACTGCAAAAACTTTTTTTGACGATAATACTCATCAGTATTGCTGCTATAAGTATGGTAAGCCCTGCTGGATGAATTGGGTCGTAAATACCGGTCATTATAAATCGCTTTAATCCCATCAGAGCGCTTATTGGAAGGAAACCTTCCACAGATGCTGGTTTTACGATATTATAGTTACCCTTTTGGAGTTGTTGTGTATAATAGTAAAACCAAAAGCCAATAATTATCGTGTAAATAAAAAATGCAAACTGTATTATTTTACGCAAATTCACAATTAACTCCTTGTTGTATGCTTGCAGATTAATTATAATAAAAAGGATAAATAAAAAAATTGATATGAATCAATTTCACAAAGGAAGTAAGTAATGGATAGAAAAAAGGCAATTGTTCTTGTCAGTGGCGGTTTGGATAGTTGTGTTACTGCCAGTATAGCAGCTAAAGAGCATGAATTGTATTTTTTGCACGTTAACTATGGACAGAAAACGGAAAAACGTGAATTAAAAGCGTTTTATGATCTTTGTAATTATTTCAATGTGAGAGACAAAATGGTTGTCAATATAGATTATCTGAAGGCGATAGGTGGATCTTCACTTCTTGACGATAATATTGAAATTGAGCAGGGGCGACTAGACAGGAAAGATATTCCTAAAACTTATGTTCCTTTTAGAAATGGGAATATTTTGTCAATTGCCGTTAGCTGGGCAG
>JASMTO010000200.1:0-3631 GCA_041694215.1 bacterium | reverse complement strand
TGGCGTGATTCATTATATGGAGAAGTCCGCCGGCAAAAGCGTATTTGTTCACCATTGCCGTTCCAATGAGGACGTAACCTATCTGACCTATGGAGGAGAAAGCCAGCATCTTTTTTAAGTCACTCTGGGATATTGCAATAATGGAGCCTGCAAGAATGGTAATACTGGAGATAATTATAATGATTGCCGAAAAGTTTATTCCAGAGATATTCGTCTGTATGCCGAAAATCGTATACATAAGCCTGATCAGCAAATATGCGGCCACTTTTGTTGATGTGCCGGCCATTGCTGCGCTTATCACAGACGGAGAATATGTGTAAGCATCCGGCAGCCAGAAATGAAGAGGAAAAACAGCCATCTTAAGCATAAGGCCAACAATGATAAACGCTATTGCCACAAGTACCACGTTTGTATCAAAATGCCCCTGAAGCCGGTGGGCTAAATCGGTCAGATTAAGTGTACCTGTTTGCATGTATAGATAACCGATACCTATCAGAAAAAATGTTGCCCCGATGGATCCCAAAATGAGATAGTTAAAACTTGCCATATAGGAATATCTTCTCTTTCCCATAGCTATCAGTGCGTATCCTGCCAGTGATGTTATTTCCAGAAAAACATACATGTTAAAGATATCATTTGTTATGAGGATGCCCATCATCCCGCCGATAAAAAGGAGGTAGACAGAATAAAATGCGGGGTGTCTTTTTTCAAAGATTTCAGCCTTTATACTTCCGTATCCGTAAATGATGGAAAGCAAAGCAACAAAAGACACCACCGAAAGGATAAAGCTGTTTAAAAGATCAGCGCGGTATTCAATACCGTAAGGAGGTTCCCAGCCGCCGAGAAAATATTCGAGGGGGCCGTTATTATAAACAGAAACAAGAAGGTAAACGGAGAGCACAAAGGAAAGGGCAGTGGTTATAAGAGCACAATAATAAGATAGAGTATTGTTTATCTTTCCCAGTACAGGAGCAATTAACGCACCAAAAATGAAAATCACAATGGCTAAAACAGGCGCATGAGTGGTAAAAAAATCAATCATTTGGAATCCAACTCCGGCTCATTGAGCTCAATGGTTTTAATTTCATCATCCTCTATACTGCCGTAATTTTGATATAATTTTACAATGATACCCAGTGCTACCGCCGTAACACTTACGGAGACAACAATAGCTGTAAGAATGAGTACATGCGGAAGGGGATTGTCATAGACAACTTTGGCATGACCTTCAGGGTGCCATATTATCGGCGCAGTGCCTCCGTCGACTTTGCTTATGGAAATATAGAAAAGAAATACAGAAGTCTGAAAAATGTTTAAACCGATCACTTTTTTTACCAGGTTATGTTTGGCAATGATAGCATAAAATCCTATCATCATTAGCACTATTGCTATCCAGAAATTATATTTATCCGCAATAAACTCAATCATCGTCCTTCCCCGCAATATCAAAAAATATTGTCATCATTACAGCAGCCACTGTGATTGCAACGCCAAGCTCTATGATAATCATACCAATGTGGTTGCCCTCTTTTGCTGAATGGAAAGGAAGCTCACCATACTCAAGAAAATGACCGCCTGCAAAAATACAAGATAGTCCTGTAAAAGCATAGATTAAATCACCTGTGGAAAGAAGGATGTCGTTTACACCTCTCGGCATTTTTGAGCGGGCTTCCTTTTTGCCAAATACGAGGGCAATAAGTATAAAGCTTGCCCCAAAAATTACTCCCGCCTGGAATCCACCCCCAGGACTTATCTCACCATGAGCAAGGGTATAAAATGCAAAAATCTGTATAAATGGAAGCATAAATTTTGTAATAGTTCTTAAAATAACATCATCTTTCATTATTTCTATAGCTCCTGATTAATAAAATTAAGCAGATAGCCGCGGTAAAAACTACGGTCGTTTCTCCCAGTGTATCATACCCCCTGTAGCTTGCCAGTATTGCTGTTACAATATTATGCGATCCTGTTTCCGGATAACTTCTTGCGACATACTCAGGTGATAAGTAGGAGTTTGCCGGCGAATTTGGATCTCCGAAAGCAGGCATATCCCATGTCCCCGATATAAGCAGAGCACCTGTTACAATCACTGTGCCCAGTGCAATCAGCTCCAAGCGATTACAAAAACCAAAAAAATGCTTTTGCTCTGTCATTTCCTTTTCAAAACGGGGTAACCTGGTAAGAGCCGCTATCATTAGTATAGTGGATATCCCTGCTCCAACGGCTGCTTCAGTAAATGCAACATCAACGGCGTTAAGCAGCACCCACTCCATTGCAATGACAAGACTGTAGCTACCCAACAGCATTATGCTGGATAGGACATCTTTGGCCGAAATAGCGGCAACGGCAATTATCACCAAAAATAATAATAGTAAAAAATCAACCGCTATCATTATTGTCTCTGCTCCAGATTTTTAATCCACCTTTGTAGGCAGCCTTTGCCACAGCGTGCGTGGCAGTAGGGTTTGCTATAAATATAAAAACGAATATTATCAGCATTTTAAGGCTAATCAGTGTAAAACCTTCATATATTATTAATCCTAAAAAAATTAATCCCTGCCCCAAAGTATCCGCTTCGCCGCCGGCATGCATTCTTGTATAGAAATCCGGCAATCTTATCATCCCTATGGAAGCCACTAACATAAAGAAACTTCCACCAAGAAGAAAAATCAGTGTAATCACATCAAGTATACTCATTTCCCAAATGCTTACCTTTAGTCTAGTTTATTTTTTTCTATATATTTCAGAAAAGCTATTGTCCCGATAAAATTAATAAGTGCATATGTAAGGGCTATATCCATAAATTCAGGTCTTTCATGGATAAAGCCTATCAATGCAATCACCACAATAGCCTTTGTACCAATCAGGTTTACAGATAATACCCGGTCGAATATAGAAGGCCCTTTTATCGCCCTAAAAAGCACTAAAAGTGCACCGACAAGGATTAATACAGCAATAAAGCTGAACATTTTTAAGCTTCTATCCTCAATATTTTTTTCTCTATATCTTTATCTCTTATATCCTGAGCATGACTCTTTGTTATTGCATGTACCAAAACTTTGCTGTTTTCAATTTCAATAGTAACGGTACCGGGGGTTAAGGTTATGGAATTGCCAAGGGCTGTTTTTCCGTAATCAGTTTTTAAATCAGTTTCCGTTTCCACCAATTCCGGTGATATGGGCATCTTTGGACTGAGGACAATGTATGCAACCTGAAGATTTGCCATAATAATTTCCCAGAAAAGCCATGGCAGATAGGCTACAAATTTAAAAATCCGCTTTATTCCAGCTAAATTTATATCCTCAATAAAGTAATCATAGGTAAAGTAGGCTGCAATTAGCGCGTATATTATTGCAGAAGTCACAATGATTGCCGAGAGGTGACCTGAAAGCATAAACCAGAAAAATAATAAAGTAATAAAAGTGAGAATAAATTTCATGATTAAGTTTATACATTAATTCGTTTTGCTCTGTCAAGAAAATTCTTTAATTTTGCATTAGAAAATGACATACCCAGATTTTGATATTTTTCCTGTTGTTTTTTAAAATACAAGAAAAAATTCTCCAAATATTACTTCATTTATACTTTACTAAAGCATAGATGTTCTCCATTTACCCTGTTTTTAAGCACA
>JASMTO010000199.1:0-5302 GCA_041694215.1 bacterium | reverse complement strand
GGAATCAGAAGCTAAAATAGGGATTAAATTGTTTGCGTCACCGATACTCCCCTCAAAGAGCATACCACCAAAGGATTTTTCCGGTTTAGCTTCTTTAACATTAGCTGGTGTATCATTTTTTTTATTTTCAACAGTAACCTCATCCTGCTGAGAGCAGGCAAATATCAGGAAACTAACTAATAGTGTTACTAACTTAACATATTTTGAGCAAGACATAATTATTTACTCTCTAAAGGAACTTTTGGCTGGCTTTCCTGTTGTTGTGTAGCAGGTGTTTGCTGCATTTTGTTAATGATCGAACTCCCCCCTTTGTTGCTTGAGAGTATTGTCAGGACTATAGAAGTAAAAAAGAATATCACAACCAGAACCGTTGTTACTTTATTTATAATACTTGCAGGACTGCCGGGACCAAAAACATTGCCGCTTCCCCCTCCAAAAGCTTCACTTAGACTTGTTCCTTTACCTGATTGCAATAATACTGCCAATATTAGTAAAAAACAAATAAAAACATGGATTCCCAAAATTACTGCGTACATTTATCACCTCTGTTTATAAACAATTTTTTATTATATCTATAAATTTCTTGGACTGCAAACTTGCTCCCCCAACTAAGGCACCATCAATATTTTCCATAGAAATAAGTTCTTGACTATTTTCCGGTTTAACGCTTCCGCCATAAATAATTTTTATGTTGTCGGCATAGACTGCTCCATACTTTTTGTTGATAAATTCTCTGATTGCTATATGTATTTCTTCGGCATCACTGCTTTTGGCAGTCATACCTGTACCTATTGCCCAGACCGGTTCATAGGCTAATATGATATTTGAAAGCTGTTTGTCAGTTACCTCGGCCAGCGCTTTTCCAACCTGCGCAATCACTGTTTCTTTATGGATTTTTGCTTCTCGTTCTTGTTGAGTTTCTCCAACACATACAACTGCTTTAAAATTCTTATTTAAGCATGCGGTAAGTTTTTTGTTTATCATTTCATCCGTTTCTCCGATTATATGCCTTCTTTCAGAATGCCCCAGAAGGCTAAAGCTGCACCCCACTGATAAAAGCATATCAACAGAAATTTCCCCGGTGAAGGCGCCTCTTTCTTCAAAGTATACGTTTTGGGCACCAAGCATTATATTTGTTACATAAGAATCCAGCACTTCTTTTACAGGATACAAATTTGTAAAGGAGGGTATAAGGGCGACATCAATATTTTTGTTGTTAACTGCAAATTCACATATTTCCTTAGCAAGCTTTTTTGCCTGCATGACATCAAGATTCATTTTCCAGTTACCAGCTATAAATGGTTTCCTCATTTTTTTACATCCTCAGAAATTTTTATTTCTTTTGTTGCTTGTGAGCTTTTGCCCATTTCACAGGTTCCGTTAAAAATAACGCCGTCTTCTATATTTAATGACGGTGTCTTAATAGTTCCCAGAACGTTTGCCGGTTTATACAGTTCCACCTTTGATTTGGCAATGATTGTTCCTTCAAAATTTCCGGATATCTTAACTGTTCCGGCATCTATGTCAGCTTTTACTCTGCCGGAATTAGCAATAACAAATGTATCATTAGTTTTAACATTTCCTTCAAAAGAACCGTCTATTCTGACCAATCCGTCAAAAATCAGGCTACCACTAAACGATGTATTTTTTCCAAGAAAAGCATTTATAGTCCCGTCATCACCTTTTGATTTTATCATAATTCGCCCCTTAAATTATTGATTATTCTATCCAATTCCTCTTGTGTAGAGTATTTTATTTCTATTGTGCCACCGTTTTTCCTACTTTTAATTTCAACCCTGGTTTGTAACTGTTTCTCCAACTCATTTTCTATATTTTTTAAAAAAACCGATTTTTCAACATGCCTCTTTTCTTTAGTATTATTTTTTAATTTCTTTATCAAGCTTTCTGTTTGTCTTACATTTAACTTTTTTTGTAATATTTCTTTTAGTGCTATTTTTATTTCATCATCCGTTTCAAGTCCCAACAGAGCACGGGCATGCCCCTCTGTAATCAACGATTTTTCCATTGCGTCCAAAGCTTCAGGTGGCAGACTTAATAATCTTATACTGTTTGCCACTGCACTTCTGCTTTTTCCTACAATGGCAGCTACTTGTTCCTGAGTATAACCATATTTTTCCATTAGATTTTTATAAGCTTTTGATAGTTCAATAGGGGTGAGATTTTCACGTTGAATATTTTCGATAATTGCAAGCTCTAATTTTTCCTGCTCATCTTTTAAATCTTTAACTACAACAGGAACCTTTTTTAAGCCTGCAAGCCCAGCAGCTCTCCACCGCCTCTCGCCGGCTATTATTATAAATTTTTCATTATATTTGCTGACTATTAATGGCTGTATAACCCCTTTGCTCCGGATAGATTCCACCAAATCGTTTAGCGAGTCCTGATCAAAGTGTTTTCTCGGTTGTTCAGGATTAGGCTGAATATCAGAGATATTTAGCTCAGTTATTACCTTTGAGACTGACTCATTTTTAGGGATAAGTGATTCCAGACCTCTTCCAAGCGGACTTCTACTTTTCATAATCTTTTAATAATCTCCCTGGCCAATTCTATGTAACTTTCAGAACCTTTAGATTTAATATCATAAGAAATTATGGGTTGTCCATAGCTGGGTGCTTCACTTAATCTTACATTTCTTGGTATAATAGTGTTAAAGAGTTTTTCACGAAAGTAAGAACGAGCCTGCCTGTAAACCTCTTTGGACAAATTGTTTCTGGGATCATACATGGTAAGAAGAATTCCTTCTATGTATAAATCAGGATTCAGGCTGTCTTTTATTAGGTTTACTGTATTTATAAGCTGGCTTAGTCCTTCAAGGGCGTAATATTCGCATTGTAGAGGTATCAAAACGGAATTTGCAGCAGTAAGAGAATTTATGGTTAAAAGACCAAGGGATGGTGGACAATCAATTATGATAATGTCATAATTTTCGGATATTCTAGTTAGCGGAGTTTTGAGTCTGGTTTCTCTGGAAAGAACAGTTACCAGCTCAACTTCAGCAGCAGTCAAATCTATTCTGCTTGGTGCAATGGACAGCTGATGAATATTTGTTTCGGTAATGATACTTTCTATGGAAGTGTTACCTATAATAACATCGTAAATGCTGGTGTGAAGCTCAGACGGCTGAATGCCTAGGCCACTTGTGGCATTCGCCTGTGGATCCATATCCACGATAAGGACATTTAGCTCAGCAAACGATAAAGCTGCCGCCATGTTAACTGCAGTTGTCGTTTTGCCTACACCACCTTTTTGATTTGCAATTGCTATAATTTTTCCCATAACCGGTTAAGTCTAATGAAACGCCAACTAAAAATCAAGACTTTTAACTATAGAATCACTCCATTTTTTGCAAGTGTTGCGATACATTCCATGTGAAAAGTTCCGGGAAACATGTCCAGAATGAAGAATTTCTCTATGTTGTAATCTTCACCAATTCTTTTGATATCCCGGGACATTGTCATAGGGTTGCAGGATACATAGATGAGATTTTCTGGTTTCTTATGTTTTATAAATTCTGTCACGTTTTTCCCCATTCCTTTTCTGCCCGGATTGATAAGCATCGTGTCAAATGGTGAAGAAATTTTGAAAATATTTCTGTCCACATCTTCTTTTTGAAAATATACGTTGGGAATGTTAGCTTTTTTTGCCAGTGATACAGATTCCCCGGATATTTCATAAGCATGTATTTCTTTTGCTTTTTTAGTTGCCGGCAATGTTAAAAATCCTGATCCAGCATACAGCTCCAATAATTGGCTTTTATCCGGAATCATATCTTCAACTATTCTTTGAAAATCATTAATAAGAAATCTATTGGATTGTGAAAAGCTATGGAAACCTGTATAAAAAACTCCAAATGCGGTTTTTACAGGAATACTTTCTGCGCCTTTTGCACCGGCCGGGGTTAAAATTCCTTCAAATATATTTAATAACTTTTCTCTTGAGCTGGCATTGAAATTACAATCAGTTCTTAGGAGTGCTCTGTCCTCTTCATTTTCAATTATGTAAATGCTTCCCTGGTTATTTCTCTCAAGACATTTTTTTAATGCGTTAACTTTATCCATTAGTGAAGGTTTCATTACAGGGCATACTTCTACTGGGATTATTTCGTGGCTTTTAGGTTTGAGAAAACCTATTTCACCGTTTTTTACTTTAATATTTATTCTGAATCTATAGTTTAAAGGATCTTTTGAAAGAGTACTGTCTATTTCGAAATCGTTACATTTTCTGAAAGCATTTTTTACAATTTTCTCTTTTATTTTAATTTGTGAGGAATGTTTTATATGTCCAAAGAGACAGCCGCCACATTTTCCGATATAAGGGCAGTATTTTTCCCCCCGATGCTGTGAATACCTGTTTATCTTTAGCAAATTGCCGAAAGAGTATTTCTTTTTTTCTTCAATAATGTTTACGGTGACATTGTCACCCTGGACGGTAAAAGGAACAAATACCGTTTTCCCAGATATTTTACCGACGCCGTAACCTTCATATGCTGTATCGATTATGTCTAATGTGTGGGTATTCATTATACTGTGTTCAGAAAAGCTCTGTCCCAGTCTTTATTTACCGGATCAAAGCCTTTATCTTTTAGCGATTTGACAAATTCAGCCACAGATCTGTTATCTTCCACTTGAAATTGCTCACCTGTGTGTTTTTCATTACTGTAGCCTCCAGGCTCGGTTTTGGAACCGGCACTCATCTGCGTTACCCCGAGGGGTAAAATATTGTCCCTGAATTCAGCTGATTCCCTTGTGGAAATGACAAGCCCCACGTCATTTTTGAAAATTCTTAAAGCAAGCATACTCTGTACTAGATTTTTGTCACTGATAAACTGGTGGGGTGTAAAATTGCCAGCTGCTTTTCTGATTCTGGGAAACGATATTGTGAAATGTGTTTTCCAGTAATTTTTTATCAAATAATCTGCGTGCATCCCCACAAAGAATTCTTCCGTTCTAAAATCTTCTAGGCCCATCAGAGCACCTATGCCGACTGTTCTCATCCTGGCTCGTGCTCCCCTTTCCGGCGTTTCCAGTCTCCATAAATAATCGCGTTTTCTCCCAGCTGGGTGAACTTGCAAGTAAGTTTTTTTATTATATGTTTCCTGGTAAATTGTTAGCCCGTCTACCCCTTCTTTATAAAGTTCGTGATAATGTTGCCAGGACAAAGGATATATTTCAATAGATATGGATGAAAAATATTTTTTACATATATCAACCGCCCCTTTCAAATATTCCATATCTACGATATTAGGAGATTCACCCGAAACAAGTAGGATATGTTGTATCCC
>JASMTO010000198.1:0-4484 GCA_041694215.1 bacterium | reverse complement strand
TGTGCTTAAAAACAGGGTAAATGGAGAACATCTATGCTTTAGTAAAGTATAAATGAAGTAATATTTGGAGAATTTTTTCTTGTATTTTAAAAAACAACAGGAAAAATATCAAAATCTGGGTATGTCATTTTCTAATGCAAAATTAAAGATCTTTATGAGCTTGCATCTATTCAGGCTATACTGGGAAATTATAATTTTCCGGATAATCAGTCAAATTATGGTGCTGTTTGCGCTGCTATATTTGACAATTCTTCTCTATATGACAATGTTACAATGAAAACTGCTGTAAATACTCAAATTCCAAATGGCATTATTTTGTTTCAGCATGGGTTAGGCGGATCCAAGGATAATGTTGATCCTTTTGCTGCTAATTTTTCAGATTACCTGGTTATCGGAATGGATCTGCCGTGGCATGGAGACAGGGTGTTGCCTGCAGATTTGCCTGATACAGACTGTGATGAAACTAAGTCCGGAAGCTGTTATTTAACAGACAACCCAATATATGACAGACTTAATATTTATCAGTCACTTCTGGATATGCACACACTCACAAAAATGTTCGGTCTGCAGGCCGTTAGTCAGGGATTACCTCTGTATTTTGCAGGCCAGTCTATGGGCTCAATTACGGGATCTATGCTTATGAATGTTGATAATATTACCACATCAAATGTTGCTTTGCAGGCAACTGGTGGTCAGAAGGGGGGTAATTTTATCAATAAAGGTGTGCTTAATGTTGGAGGCGGCAATTATGCGGCCATTCTCAATGAAGCAACAAATGATCTGATAAAAGGTTTGGTTTCAGCACTAAATCTTGAAAAACACAGTATTGAATACTATACGACACTCGGTGTGTTTCAGCTGCTTCTTGATCCTGTTGATCCTGAATATTTTGCTGATAATACAGCTATAAGCAGTAAAGTTCTGCTTCAGTCTGCAAACCATGATACTGTGGTACCCAATGTATCCAATAAAGTGCTTGCACATGCTTATAATTTTGATCCCGGTGTAACAATTACCGGAGATGATACAGCAGCTTCAGGTGCCATAGCTTCTCCTACAGCCGGCTGGTATATGTTCGGCAGCGGGGATAACTGGGTGAATCACGGATTCCTTCTTGAAACATTTATAAGTAATTATCCTGAAGCAGAAGACAATTTGAATCAGGATTATGTGGATTATATGCATGGGCTTGCAATAACACAGGCTTTGAATTTTTTAAACTGATTTAATGTTGGCGGGATTTTCCCGCCTTCTTTATGCAAGTTTTTTAAGTGCATCCTGAAGTAAGTGGAGTATTTTTTCAACGGATTTGATATCAAGACGTTCTTGTGGAGAATGAGCGTTTTCTATTGTTGGTCCTAATGATACTATGTCTAGCCAATTGAATTTTTCTTTTATTATTCCACACTCCAGTCCGGCATGGACGATATCCACTTTTATCTCTTTATGAAAAATGTCTCTGTAGGTGTCTTGAACAGTTTTCAAAAGTTCGGAGCTTGTATCCGGTTTCCATCCAGGGTACTCATTACCGGTAGTAAAGCTCATGTTTGCATTTTTGGCTGCATTTTCAATCTTTGATGTTAGTTGATCCATCTTTTTAGTATCTGAACTTCTCTGGCTTATCAGAAATTCCACAAATCCATTTCTCATTGTGACAACGGCAAGATTCGAGGATGCTTCCACTTTGTCTTCTATTTCAGGCACATATGAATATACTCCGTGGGGGACGTCATTTATAAATTTTAGTATCTCTTTTGAATGTTCAGCTGGGATTATGTTCTGAGAGCTTTCATCCTGAAGCCTTCCAATGGAGATGTAGTTTTTTGTTTCCAAATTGGAAACTATTTTTTTCATGTCCTCATATGTCATGTGGTCTTCCATCAGAAATTCTGCATATGCGTATCTCGGTATGGCGTTATGAGCATTGCCCCCTTCAATTTTTATTAATTTGATACGTGATTTTTTTTCTATGTAGCTTAAGGCTTGTCCCAAAATTTTAATAGCATTAGCTCTGTTTTTATTTATATCAAGACCGGAATGGCCCCCTTGTAAACCACTTACTTCGATAAAAAACTTGTTTTTAGAATTTGCATGTTCAAAAGAATCTATATTCTTTTGAACAAGTGTGTCTCTGCCTCCGGCACAACCGATAATAATTTCTCCTTCAACTTCTGTATCCAGATTTATCAGCATATTACCTGTGATCATGTTTTTTCCAAGATTATTTGCACCAACTAGACCTCTTTCTTCATCAACAGTAAAAAGTAATTCCAGATTAGGTTTGCTAATGTCAGATTCTGCCAAAAGAAGGGCTATAGCCATGCCGGCACCGTTGTCTGCTCCGAGTGTTGTTCCGTCTGCTTTGAGCCATTTGCCGGCTTTAACTATTTTTATGGGATCCATGTGAAAGTCATGTGCACTGTTATTATCCTTTTCACAAACCATATCCATATGATTTTGAAAGACGAGTGTTTTATCACTACCACTGCTAACTTTAATGGAAATGTTACCTGCACTGTCTGTACTCCAATTAAATTTTTGGGATTCAGCTCTTTTAATGAGCCAGTTGGCTATCTGTCTCTCATTTCCGGAGCATCGTGGAATTGACGAAATCTCCCGAAATATTTGTATGAATTTTTCAGTATCTGTCATAGCAGACTCCCTGTTTATATATAGCAGTACAAAAATATTAACTGATTCGCAGAAATATCTCAAGGGGATTAATGTAGATAGGGAAGTAGTTGGAGGTAATTAGAGGTAGTTAAGGTTGTTGAGGTGATGGGTGATGGGTTATAGGTTATGGTACGAAAACGTTGAACATTGAACGTTGAACGTCTCGCGTCCACAAACAAAACTTGAGGTGTTAGTATCCTTGTCTAATATTTTAAAATAATTCTAAAAAATATTGATAAGAAAATTTTAGTTACTAATAAAAAAAATCTTGACATAAATAGACTCAGATATATTTTTACTTTTAGAAATAAAACAGGAAAAAGGAGGTGCTACAATGTTAGCAAGAAGATCAAACAAAGGATTATCTCCATTCAGAGGAATCGATAGTTTACAGGATGAAGTGAACAGGTTATTTGAGGATTTTTTTGGGCCTGACGAAAGGGTGCTTGGTGAAGTGCAATTTACCCCAGCGGTGGATATTTCAGAGAATAAAGACGCTGTGGTTGTAAAGGCTGATCTTCCAGGAATGGAAGAGAAAGACATTGATGTAAGCATAGCTGGTGATGTTCTTACAATCAAAGGTGAGAGAAAAGAGGAAACTGAAGACAAACAGGAAGACTATTACAGAAGGGAAAGGGTTTATGGATCGTTTACCAGACAGATAGCTTTGCCAAAACATATCAAGAGAGAAGATGTTAAGGCTAAATTTAAAAACGGTGTGCTCACTGTTACACTGCCTAAGTCTGATGACTACAAAGAGAAAGAAGTTAAAATAGAGCTTGAGAAGTAGGGTTTCGCTAAAGAGCAGGTTCAAATCCTGCTCTTTTTTATTTATAACACGGGGGAAAGAGTGCGGCAAATTCCTTCAAATATTTTTGTGTAAATAGGTTTTTTCCGGAGATTTGAAAGTGTGATTTTATGGGAAAATTCCAAGTATTGTTTTACAAGATTTTCTGATTGATATGCAAAATTTTTTGAATAAACGACAATGTTTAATTCAAAATTTAATTTAAAGCTTCTTGTATCCATGTTCGCTGATCCGATTGTAGCCCAAAAGCTGTCAATAATTATAATTTTGGCGTGTAGCATAACATCATTTGTTTCGAAAATTTCCACTCCGGCTTCCACAAGTTCTTCATAATAGGATCTTCCAGCTGCGGCAACCATTGGATGATTATTTTTCCCGGGTAAAAGTATCCGAACTTTTATTCCCTTTTTTGAAGCATTCTTTAATGATTCGATGATAGGCTGGTCAGGTACCAGATATGGTGTTATTATATCTACTGATTTTTCAGCTGAATTCAGTGTGGCAAATATAGTGTCATAAATAAGAGGATTTACTTGATCGGGACCAGATGGAATAACATGGACATTTACATTCCCACCGGCTTTTTTGTGTTTTTTATGTATTTCTTCAGTAATATCATTACCTGTGGCTATATAAAAGTCTTCAAAAAAGACTTCTTCCACTGCGTAAACGGCATCCCCACTGAATTTTATGTGTGTATCCACCCATTTTGTGCCGCCAGTCAAATCCCCAATATATTCGTTACCTATGTTAATTCCACCTGTGTATGCCACTTTTCCGTCAATGACAGCAATTTTCCTGTGATTTCTGAAATTAAGGCGGAGTATACTTTTAATATTCAAAGGGGAAAGAAATGCTGCACATTTACCGCCATTAGCTATCAGATTTTTCAAAAATCTCTTAAATGTGATACCTATAGCACCCATACCATCGTATAAAAAGAAAACTTTTACTCCCTGGCTGGCTTTGTATTCCAGAAGATTGATAAAAAAACGTCCTGTCT
>JASMTO010000197.1:0-2627 GCA_041694215.1 bacterium | reverse complement strand
AGCAACTTTCCTGACTCCTCTAAAACTGTAAAAAAACTTATCCAAACGGGCGTTTTTTTCAAGTTTATTCCCGAATTTGAACAGATTGTGTGTAAAGTACAGTTTGACATGTACCATCACTACACTGTTGATGAACATACTATTATTGCATTACAATTTATTGATGATCTGTCTCAAGCTTTGCCTGTGAGATACAGGCGATATCAGGAAGTATATAGGAGTTTAAACCGACATGATCTGCTCGGTTTAGCTATTATTTTGCACGATATTGGTAAAGGCCAGGGGAAAAATCATTCAGAAGTTGGCGCCAAAATGGCTGCTAACATTTGCAGAAGGCTGGGACTTAATCTGGATGAAACAGATACCATCGTTGCACTGGTAAGGCACCATTTGCTAATGAGTCATATTTCCCAAAGAAGAGATCTAAATGATATTGATGTTATTAATCATTTTATAAGTTTTTTTGACGATCCGGAGGATATAAAACTGCTCTATCTCCTTACTTATGCCGATACCAACGCAGTAGGTGGACAGATTTTTAATGAATGGAAAAATATGTTGCTTACAGAATTGTATGAGAAGGCCATTAATGCACTTTCATCTGAAAATCTGACACAAGAGTTTAAAAAGGTTGTGGATAGAAAACGCGCAAAAATTATAGAGCGTTATGAACACAAAGATTTTGTTTCCTATGCACTGGAATCTATGGATGATGATTATGTGTATTCCAATAAATTAAAGCATATTTACAGGCACCTTGGTATGATTCAGGAACTGAGTCCTGTAAATAACGTGATCATTTTTTCTGAAATAAGGGATGATTTAAAATGTGTTGAATTTACTATCTGTACTTACGATTTTATAGGTCTGCTAAGAAAATTAGCAGGTGTTTTTTCATTATATGATTTTAATATTTTAGGGGCACAAATAAATACCTTTAGCAATAATATTGCTATAGATACAATTCAGGTCTCTAATGAAAAAGAGCAAACTGATTTTATTGACGAAAAATCAGCTGAACTGGAAAATTTTATTAAAAACGTTATTAATCACCAGTTAGATATTGATAGTTTACTGGAGGCTAAAAGCAAAAAGAGTCTTTTTACCAGACAGAAATCAGTCACCCCTGTATCCTCCAAGATAGAATTTGATAATAACATTTCCTCCGCTTATACTGTATTGGACGTGTATACAAAAGATAAGCTGGGACTGTTGTATAATCTGTTATCAGTGTTCGAAAAATTAAACATTAGCGTTCTTAAAGCTAAAATATCCACTGATGTAGACCGGGTTGTGGATTCTTTCTATATTATGGATGAAAATAATAAAAAAATTTCGGATACAACAAAGATAGACGAAATTCAAAGCGAGTTGGAAAAAGTGATCAAAACATAAATGAATAGTTATTCGCATTTATTTCATTTGTAGGATAGAGGGACAAGGTAGAAGTTGCTCATGGCTATTTGAGGCTATTTTTAGTTATTGAAGTAAACTTAACCCATATCACTTACTACTAAACTAACCCATAACCTGAAACCCATCACCCACCTTAATAACCTCAACTACCTACAAGTACCTCTTATGCACGTTATCATCGTTCAATTATTCAAAGCTTTTGATTCCTTGTACTGTTTATATACAAATACCATAGACGTAGCCACCCCAATAGACGAGTAAGTACCAATTATAACACCTATAAGTAGTGCAAAAGCAAAACCATTTATTACTTCTCCACCGAAAAGGTATAAAGAAAGCACCGCGAGAAGTGTCGTCCCGGATGTCAAAAGGGTTCTGCTGAGTGTTTCGTTAATACTGGTATTCATAATGTCTTTTAAAATAGTTTTCTTAGGTGCTGCCTTAAGTTTTTCCCTGACTCTATCAAAAACAACAATCGTATCATTAAGGGAGTAACCCACAATAGTTAATACTGCAGCAATTATAGGGAGATTTATTTCCATGCCTGTCAAACTGAAAACGCCGAGAGTAATAAGCACATCGTGGAAAAGTGCCACCACTGCAGCCACAGAGTACGTGATTTCGAATCTAAGTGATATGTAGATAAGTATGCCTATGAGGGCATATATGACAGCCATAGTTGCTTTATTTTTAAGCTGTGCCCCCACTTGTGGCCCCACCTGCTCCACTCGGACAATATTGAAACTATCTTTTGCAAATGTCTGGGCAAGTGAGTTCTGAATACTATCCGAAACCTTTTGAAGGTCATCACTGGTTTTTTCAACCCTGATTAAAACTTCGTCATCACTGCCAAAGTTCTGGATAATCACTTCACCTATATTCAGTTTTTCTATTGATTCTCTGATTTTTGCAAGATTGGGGGCTTTGTCAAATTTTGCCTGGACTAATGTTCCTCCGGCAAAGTCTATGCCGTAATTAAAGCCTTTAATTAAAATCATTCCAAGACTTATTAATACAACCACAGCAGATATCATGATAAACTTATTGGAAGATGATAAAAAATCTATTTTTGTGTTATGCTTAATTACTTCAAACATTTGCCACTCCTCTATATACTAATGCTCTTATTGGACTTGCCGGAGTAAATAGTGAGAAAAACTGTTCGTGTAAGAAAAATTGCAGTAAACAGCGAAGCTAGGATACCGATGGAA
>JASMTO010000196.1:0-4114 GCA_041694215.1 bacterium | reverse complement strand
AAACCACGTATAATCCATACACAGCTGGACATGTTCTCTTTCAATACCAATTACTATTATTCTCAATACTGGCATTCACACTGCTTCTTAGATCAGGCCTTTATCCTGCTGAAATAAGGGCTATAAATTTAGATTTTGACTACTTTTACAGAAAAGCTGGTTCACTTTTTATGAAATTTGAGGATAAGTGCATACTTCCATCCTTTAACGTTTTTAAGATATTATTTTTTGAATCCATCCCCTCTCTCCTCAATTATTTAACCAAGGATCCACTTAAACTTACTTTTAGGCTTTTAGGGATTAAGTCTCAGGAAGATGATGGGGTTAAAATGCAGGGTTGGCTTATAGGCTGGTCTGTATTTTTCGTAACCGTTTTTCTGGCTATCTATCTATTAATCTTCATGCATTTTTAAAGCCAAGTTGCAGTCAAGAAAGTAACAAACTAAAAAGGCATGTTTATATTTTGGAAATGGCGTTTCATAACCACAAGTATAAGCAGATATGCATAACTTATTATCATATAGGTGAGATCCCTCCACTTCGGTCGGGATAACACAATATAGCGTCCATACTTCAAAAAGTTTCCCCGAGCGAAACGAAGTGGAGTCGAGGAATCTCAACGTTGAACGTTGAACATTGAACTAAGTAACGGTGCTCGGGTGGGAGGAGCAGTTGCTTAATCAAAGGTCTTGAATCCTTAGATTTTTTCCTTAAGATATACTTGGAAAGAATTGCCACCGTAGCTGTTAGTCTTAAGCTTTACAAACCCATCATAAAGACCGGCGATATGCTTAACAATGGACAATCCAAGACCTGTTCCAGAAAAATGTTTATTCCTTGATTTTGACAGTGTATAAAAACGTTCAAAGATTCTATCCCTGTCTTCTTCAGGAATTCTTGGCCCTTCATCATCAACCGTTACCACCAAATAATCACCAGATTTCTTCACAGAAACATCTATTTTGTCACCGTCACTGTATTTGATGGCATTATCCACCAGGTTTGTAATTATACTGTACAGGTGTTCACTAAAAATATTAACATTTAAATCATCAACCTGAAAATTAACCTGTACACCCTCTGTTGCGCTGTAAAGCATTTCCAGATCTTCTTTCATTTGTATTAAACTTATAGATTCACCAACCTCAAAATCATCGCCTACTGATTCCAGTTTATGAAGCTCCACTATATCATTGATTAATTCATTTAACCTATTGGATGAAGAATAAATTGTCTGCAAAAACTTTTTCCTGGTTTTTGTATCAAGATTATCGTTACTGACAAGAGTCTCTGCATAATTCATTATCATAGAAATAGGTGTCTTTAATTCATGAGAAATATTGCCGGTAAGCTCAGCTTTGAATAATTCATACTTTATACGTCCTGTAACATCGTGAATAATAACGAGTTTTTGATTATCAAGCGTATTCAGATATACTTCAAACACTTTTCCTCTAAAAGGTATTTGAGTTCTCCTGATGTTATCTTTTTTCATAATATCATCAAAGAAATTAATTAATTCCACATCATTCACTGCTTTGTGAAGGTTATCTCCTATTTTCAGGTTGACATCAAAAAGTTCAAGAAAACTATCATTTACATGTATAATATTGTGATCAAGATCAGTCAAAATAATTCCCTCATCCATCACAGTAAAAATGAGTTTTAATTTTTCCTGTTCGGTTTTGAGTATATTCTGCTTCTGCAGCATAGCATTATATATTTTGTAAATCAGAGAAGCAACTTTAGCCATATAAGGATCTCTGAACCTTGGAAAGTGAATATTCGCTTTTCCATCTTCAATATTACCTGCAATATAGTTAAGCTTTTGAATCGGCAGGGAAAATTTTCGTGCGAGCAAGGCAGCAATAATACCGATTGTAACTACTAAAACAGCAAAAACAATACCCATTTGAACAGTAATACCATTTTCTATTTCTTCTAAGTAAGTAAGCGGATAGGCTAAGCGAAGTACATTGCCATCAGGAAGTGTTTTGGCAAAATAAAATAATCTTTGATTAATAGTTTTACTATATCTTATACTACTGCCCTCTCCATTTGCATAGGCATCTTTTATTTCAGGTCTGTTTGCATGATTGTCTAGCTGCCCAATTTCACTGTAACTCACGTTCGATTCAATCAATACCGTTCCGGATTCATCAATCAGTGTAAACCGCAAAGAGGTCTCATTTGCAATAGCGGAATATTTTTCATAAATAGATGCATCAGTTTCATCTATGCCGGTAAAATCTTCACTGGCTATAATCCATTTCTGCTTGGTATCATGCAGTAGCTGATTTCTTGCTTCGCTAATTACCGTCTTTTGTATAAAAAAGAAGCTGCACATTAATGTAATAAAAATCGGCAATATAATAAGTAGGTAAAATCTTAAGAACGTTTGCATTTTTTATTCAACTTTATAACCTATTTTAGGTATGGATTTAATAATATTTCCTTTCTCCCCTAATTTTTTTCGTAAAGAAGAAATATGGGAATCCACAGTTCTTGTGTATACATCGGAGTCGTATCCCCAGACAGTACTTAAAAGCTGATTTCTGGTAAATACCCTTTTTGGATGTTTCAAAAACAACAAAAGTAACTCAAATTCTTTGTGTGTAAGTGTAACTTCTGCATTACCACAAAATACCCTGTAATCATTCTCATCAACAACAAGACCGTCATATTCTATCACTTTTTTATCCCTTGCATGAGGAGAACGCTTCATAATAACCTTAACCTTTGCAGTGAGAACTTTTATACTAAAAGGCTTAGTAAGATAGTCATCAGCACCAGCTTCAAGGGCATTCACTATATCATTTTCACTGCTTTTAGCAGAAATTATGATTATCGGCATATCAGAATATTTTGAGTTTGATCTTATCAGATTGAGAAATTGAGTACCTTTCAACCCCGGCAGCATGATATCCAGCAAAATTAAGTCTGGCACAAATTCTTCTATAATAATTAATGCATCATTGGCATTATCCGTCCCAACGACAACATGCCCTTCATTTTTCAAATTAAACGAAATAATCTCTCTTAGCGAATCTTCGTCCTCTACAAGCAAAATTTTACTCATCAGACTCCCCTAATAATTCTTCCATATCATTATCATCAAAAAATGTGTGTTTAATTATTTTGCCGGTAACCATAAAATAAACAAGCTCAGAAATGTTAGTAGCATGATCAGCTATACGCTCCAAACTGCGGGTAATAAACATCAGTGAAATAGCGCCTCTTGTTTTTCGTATATCCTCTGCAAGATAAGTAATCAACTCTCTTAGTATTTGTCCGTGCAAATTATCTATATAGTCATCCTTTTTGATTACACTAAATGCAAGTTTAAGATCTTTGTTAAAATATGCGGTAACAGCATTTTTTACCATCGATGAGGCTGATTCCGCCATTTTTGGTAAATCAATGTACGGCTTTATAGGCGGGATCTGGTTAAGCATAATAACTTCTTTGGAGATTTCAACGCAGTGATCGCCTATTCTCTCAAGATCAACAATAATCCTAAGAGCTGTCGTTATGAATCTTAAGTCAACCGCCTTGGGCTCATACAGGGCAAGTGCTTTGAGACAAAATTCATCAATTTGAGTATCATAAGCATCCACTTCGTCATCCCGTTTTATAACTTCTTCCGCTAAAGACGAATCTCTGTCAACAAGTGAAGTAATGGAATCTTCTATCATGGAAGTGGAAAGTTGACTCATTTTTGCAAGCATCTTTTTTAATTCAAGGTATTCCATTTCTATTTTTTTCATATATCTCTCCGGATGTCTAAAATATCGTAGCAATTATTATATATGTTTCCATACAAATACTCAATGGTTCTATTCTTGTAAGGTAAATTTGTTACAAAGTTGTTAAAATTATGTAAATTAAATATTAAAAATTTATTAATTATTTTTTTCTTTTATTGAACTCTTGCAAAAATCATATATCATCGTAGAAGCAAAATATAAAAGAGAGGTAGTATATGAAGGTTTTTAGAATTTTTTTTGCAGGGTTGTTATGTCTATTTTTTGCATCAGCTGTAATGGCACATAATAATGAGGATGTTGCTGCGGTTGTGGGAAACAAAAAAATCTACATAAGTGAAGTTAATGCC
>JASMTO010000195.1:5000-7852 GCA_041694215.1 bacterium | reverse complement strand
TAGAAGGAATCTGACAGCCATTCAACAATATCATCTCTTTTTTCAGTATAACTATATAAAATATCAGCTTTAAAACTGTCATTTGCTATTTCATAACCAAGTTTTTCAAGTTCGGGATTGCAAAAATATTCAATTATATTAATTTCAGCGTCAGACAAAACTTTTTTCCATTTGTCAATCAATAAAGTATTAAATTTTTTATTGTTTCCAAAAGAAGAATTGCCATACCATGTTTTGTCTATTCCATTTTTCCAATAATTTGGATTTAAAATTTGACTTTCAAAATTTTCACCCAGCAAATTGAACAGCTTTTTAATTTCAGTCTCGGTATCTTTTATCAAGTTTTCATAAAGAATCATTTGATAATTTGCATTATTCTTAAAATCAAAATAAAAGTTAACGCTTTTCTTCCAGTTTTTAATAACAAACATTATAGGATACTTTTTTACACCATGATTTTGCATATACTTTCCATAATTTCTAGAAGCAAAAACAGCTCTTGGATCTCTTATTAAATGGATTCCATAAAAATAATTTTTCATATAATTTGAAAAAATTTCAATAAAATCTTCACAGTAAAGTTCTTTTATCCCCACATAAGAAAGATTTGGCTTCGCATATGCTTTTGAAAGGATGACCATCAATTGCTCAAAAATATTCAAGAATGTCCCCGGATGAACTGAATCTAAATAATCAAGCACAAAAGGAGCAGATTCATAGTTATCTTTTAATGATGTTCTTATATTTTCTTTTAGAGTTTTTAATTCTATTTCATCAAAAAATATAGAATCTAAAGAACTCATTAAAAATGTTTTAACCTCATCAACCTTCTCTGAGAAAGAGTAAAAATTATTTTTTATATTAACTATACTTAATGTTTTGTTTACAATTTTTTCAAAATAATCAGTATATGGTTGGTAATGAAATATGATTCTTGAGTGAGCATTAAACATTCTTGTTAAAAGGGTCGTCCCACTTCTTTGCCATCCTGTTAAAAAAACATATTTCATCTTTATAACTCCTAAAGTAGTTGAAAAATGGACAAATCTTTAATATATTCTAACAAGTCTTCTTTGGTTAGCCAGTGCTCGTTGTTATCGCTTCTATAGGAAAAACCTTCCGGCAGTGGCTTACCGCTGTTGCCAAAGTCTTTTGGTGCTTCCCAATTGAGAAACTCCGGGATTATACGGTAATGATCATTATATTCCCTTGTATGTCTGGCATCATCCTCCGGGATCATTACTTCATGGAGTTTTTCACCAGGACGTATCCCGATTTCCTTTATTTCTGCTTTCGGTGCAATGGCTTTTGCCATGTCATACATATTCATACTTGGTATTTTGGGCACAAAAATCTCTCCACCTTGCATCAATTCAAGCGATTTCTCCACCAACTGTGCAGCCTGCTGCAATGTAATCCAGAATCTTGTCATTCGTTTGTCAGTAATCGTCAGCACACCTTCTTTCTTTTGTTTTAAAAACAAAGGGAGCACTGATCCTCTGCTACCTAATACATTACCATAGCGCACAACGGCAAATTTTGCAATCCTTCCTCCTGCATAAGAATTACCGGCAACAAACAGTTTGTCCGAGCAAAGTTTTGTCGCACCGTACAGATTTAAAGGATTGGCGGCTTTATCAGTGGACAAGGCCACAACCTTTTTTACCCCGTTATCTATACAGGCTTCAATTACATTTTGGGCACCCATGATATTTGTTTTGATGGACTCAAAGGGGTTGTACTCAGCTGCAGGGACCTGTTTTAAAGCTGCAGCATGAACGACATAATCCACATCATAGAATGCTCTGTAAAGTCTTTCCTTGTCCCTGACATCACCAAGGAAAAACCTCAGTCTCTTATCATGGCAGAACTCTGATGCCATCTCATACTGTTTAAATTCATCACGGCTCAAAATTATAACTTTATTGGGGTTATAATTATCAAAAATATATTTTGTAAATGTTTTACCAAAAGATCCTGTCCCACCTGTTATCAAAATATTTTTATCATTGAACATTTTTGCCTCCAGTGGAAAACTTTTCCCTATATTAAACATTATAACAAATATGATGCCAAAACAATAACTGCTACACTACTATTCGCATTTTTTGTCAACATCTTTAGGAAAAGATTAAGCCCCCACCTACACTTCGTAAGTGTAGTTTTGGTTATTTTCTTATAAAACACAACAATATCCACCCTACGGCCACCTACACTTACGAAGTGTAGGTGGGGGATAGCAAACTCTGTGCTTGAATTTGCAGATATTCCGCGATATATTTCATCGTGAATAAATTATCCCTAGACATATCAACTCTTCAGGAGTGTACTATTGAGTAGACAATTTCTCCCCTACGGCAGGCAGTCCATCGATGCTAATGATATTCAATCAGTGGTCAATGTCCTGACATCAGATTATTTGACCACCGGTCCAAAAATTGAAGAATTTGAAGCCAAGCTTGCTGAATATTGCGGTGCAAGATATGCGGTAGTTTTTAACTCCGGGACATCTGCTCTCCACTCAGCTTATTTTACTGCCGGCTTAAAAAACGGTGATGAATTTATTACATCCCCCATGACATTTGCCGCCACTGTCAATGCAGGTTTGTATCTGGGAGCTTTACCTGTTTTCACTGATATTGAAGAAGATACAGGCAATATCGATGTAAGTCTTATTGAAAACAACATTACTGAAAAAACAAAGCTAATTGTCCCTGTACATTACGGCGGGCATACCTGTGAAATGGAAGCCATTAAAAAAGTTGGTGATAAATATAATATAAAAATCGTGGAAGATGCCTGCCACGCACTGGGGGGCGCTTATAAAAGTTTGGAGTCTGACTATCATGCAG
>JASMTO010000194.1:0-19155 GCA_041694215.1 bacterium | reverse complement strand
TGTGGAAAGATTTTTTTAAGCATTTAGCCGAATATTCTGGTATCTCTGGTTTCTTTATTTTAGAGAAAGACAGCAATAATTTTTATTACTTTAATAAACAAGAATTTCAAAAATATAAAATACCCGATACAATTGAAAATAATCTAAATAGAGATGATATCACAGTATCTTTTTTTAAAAAAGACAACAGAATTTTTATATTTTACTTTTTAAGGGTTACTATAGATAATACAAAACTGGTCTTTGTTTTCCAAGATGATAACAAAAGAAATCAAGTGGTTACTTTTTTACAGGGCTTGCTGGAATTTAGCTCGCTAAAATTTACTGATTTAAGCCAACTGGAGAAGGAAATAGAGTTTTTAAGAGAAGAATTGGAAGAATGTGAAAAAGAGGTAACTATTCTTGATGGCAAAAGGGTGGATTACGAAGAAGAGATTAGCAGTAAAAACATTGAGATAGAAAGTTTAACAGAGAGTGTAAACGTATTAAAAAATAGTAGAGAAAAAATGCTTAAGCTTATTGATGGATTAAATAATCCTCTCTTTTCTATTGATATGGAATATGAGTTGGTTAACATAAACAGGGCTGTGGGAGATTTTGTAGGCAATAGCAATTTGCCTCAGTTTATCGGAAGCAAATGTTACAAAATGATCTATAATTTTGAGGATGTATGCCCCTGGTGCCCCCTTAGTAAGATTATAGCAGAAAAAGAGCCTTATAACCAGCATGTTAAGGTTAACATGAACGGGAAAGAGCATATTTTTGAACAAGTTATGTATCCAATTTTTGATTCCGAGGGAAACGTAATTGAGGCTGGTGAATTTTTAAATGATATTACTGAACAGTATTATTTGGTTAAATCGTTGGAAAAATCCCAAGAGAAAATGAAAAAAATATCCAGAGACAGAATAAATAGTCTCAATGAAGTAAATTCCATTAAAAAGGCATACGACGAGCTTTACAATGAATACGAAAAATCACAGATACAGATAAAAAAATTAAATAAAACGTTGGAGAAAATCCTTCAGCAGGACAGCACCAAAGATTTTCTTCAACTAAAAAATGAAAACAAAGAATTGAAAATGAAGGTGGATAAGCTTAGTAAAATTGTTGCTAATTACAAAAATTTAATGGAAAAAGATTCCACACGGGTGGAAGATTTAACTAAGAGATCATTATATGCTATTGAGAGGATGACAAATATTATAAGCAAACGAAAGAAAATCGAAGATGAAGATTTGAAAAATATTTTTAATTTTATTAACACCCAGATAGATTCTTTAAAAAATATGCTAAATAAAAAGGAGGAAAACAATGGCAGTGAAAGTAGCAATTAACGGTTTTGGAAGGATAGGAAGATGCGCACTACGCGCAGCGTTTCAAAAAGGACTTGATGTGGATTTTGTTGCAATTAATGATTTAACCGATGCGGCAACCCTTGCCCATCTGTTAAAATATGATTCTGTGCATGGCACATCAGATCTTGATATTTCCCACACTGATGATGCTATTACTATTAATGGGAAAAAGATAACAGTTTTTGCGCAGAAAGATCCAGGAAATTTGCCATGGAAAGAATTGGATGTTGATGTCGTGGTTGAATCCACTGGTCTTTTTAGAAAACGCAAAGATGCAGAGAAACATTTAAAAGCTGGTGCGAAAAAGGTTTTAATATCTGCACCTGCTGAAGATCCTGATATTACTGTAAATATTGGTGTTAATTTTCAAAAATATGATAAAGATAAACACCATATTATATCCAATGCATCCTGTACAACAAACTGTCTTTCCCCTGTGGCAAAAGTACTTAATGACAATTTTGGTATTGTAAGTGGTTTAATGACAACGATACATTCTTATACAAACGATCAGAAAATTCTCGATTTACCCCATAAAGATATTCGAAGAGCTAGGGCGGCTGCAGTTTCTATGATTCCTACTTCCACCGGAGCAGCCAAAGCGGTGGGGCTTGTTTTGCCGGAGTTGCAGGGTAAACTTGACGGGATTGCTATCAGAGTGCCCACCCCTAATGTTTCCATTATTGATTTCAGCTGTATCTTGCGGAAAAATGTTACAAAAGATGAAATCAATGAGGCTATGAAAAGAGCTTCAGAAAATGAGATGAAAGGTATTTTGCTGTATACGGAAGAAGAGCTCGTTTCTGTGGATTATAATGGCAGTCAATATTCATCTAATTTTGACGCTCCTCTGACAAAGGTTATGGATGGCAATAACGTAAAAGTATTTAGTTGGTATGATAATGAGTGGGGATACTCCAATCGTATAGCTGAACTTACTACAATGCTTTTATAAGAGACCTTTGCACAGGTGTTTTTTTTCGTCACTCTGAAATTGTTTCAGAGTCTCATAAACTATTGTAAAGTAATATATCCCGAAACAAATTCGGGATAAGTTTATATAGCTATGCAAGGATCTTTATAATTTAAATGCGTGGGCTGCGGGGGTATTTATGATTGAAGGGATCAAATTTGTTAACGAAGTAAATCTAAAATCCAAAAGGGTATTTATACGCACAGATTTTAATGTTCCTCTTAAAAATGGTGTTCTACAGGATACCACGCGTATCGATGAGGCAATAAGTACTGTTAATTATGCAAAAAAAGAAGGTGCAAAAGTAATTCTGGCTTCACATTTGGGTAGACCTAAAGGTAAAATAGTGCCTGAGCTTTCTCTAAAGCCTGTTGCAGATTATTTGTCAAAAAATTACTCCAGAACAGCATTTATTAGTGATATTACCGGAAAGGCTGTGAAAGCAAAAGTTAATGAAATGAAACCAGGTGATGTTATTTTGCTGGAAAATTTACGGTTTCACCCTGGTGAAGAGAAGAATGATCCCTCCTTTGTCCGGGATCTGAGCGAACTTTGCGATGTTTATATAAATGATGCTTTCGGCTCCTGTCATAGAGCACATGCATCTGTGGATGGGCTTGCAAGATTAAAAAAAGATAAAGCTGCCGGTTTTCTTCTTAAACGTGAGCTTGAATACTTCGATATGATATTATCCAATCCGAAAAGGCCTTTTTATGTTGTCTTGGGTGGGGCAAAAGTCAGTGACAAAATAGGTGTGATTGAAGCTTTGCTGGATAAAGCAGATAAAATTTTTATTGGCGGGGCAATGGCGTATACGTTTTTATACGCATCCGGCGTTAATGTAGGGAAATCACTGGTGGAAAAAGATCACATTGAGACTGTACGTAAAATTACAGACAAAGCGAAAAAAAACAATGTGGCAATGCTGTTACCTGTGGATCATGTATGCTCTGAAGAGTTTAACGGGGATCCTGTATATGTGGAATCCAGAGATATACCTGAAAATTTAATGGGGCTTGATATTGGTGGTAAAACAGCTGATTTGTTTAAAAGGGAAATTGCGGATGCGAAAATTATAATGTGGAACGGCCCTATGGGTGTATTTGAATCGGATAAATACAGCAGAGGAACCTTTGAAATTGCCACATTCATAGCCGAGTTAGATGCTATTTCCATTGTCGGAGGGGGCGATTCGGTTAGTGCAATAAAAAAAGCAGGCGTTGCGGATAAAATCAGCCATGTTTCCACCGGTGGCGGTGCTTCTCTGGAACTGCTGGAAAATTCTACCCTCGTCGGGATAGAAGCGCTGAAATCTTAGCCAACCAAAAATAGGGGGCAGTGTTTTTACACCGCCCCCTATAATTATGTGTAATCCTCTATGTCTATTCCGTTTTCCTTATATTCATTTAGCTTATTTCTCAGTGTCCTGGATGTGATCCCTAATATTTCTGCTGCTTTTGTCCTGTTTCCATTTGTTTGTTTTAATGTATTTAAAATGAGCTCTTTTTCCACCTCTGCGATAGTTTTCCCTTTCAATAAATCTGAGTCAGTAAGGGATTCCTCCTTATAGCTATCCTGAATATTTTCACCGGTTGAACTTAGAAAACGTTCTTCCGTATCCCTAAATGTTATCCCGTGTATAAAAAGATCTCTACTTGTTATTTCATGTGTTTTGCTGAGAATCACTGCCCTCTCGATTGTATGTTCTAGCTCCCTTACATTGCCTGGCCATTCATAATTCTTTAATACATCCGAAGCTTCCTTGGAAAGGTTTTTTACAGGTTTATTATTAATATGTGAATATTTTTTGATAAAAAAATCAGCCAGCATTTCAATATCTTCCTTACGGTTTCTCAGTGGTGGCAGCTCAATAGAGATTACATTAAGTCTGTAGAAAAGATCCTCCCTGAAGTTTCCACTATCAACTTCCTCTTTTAAGTTTTTATTGGTTGTTGCTATTATCCGAACATTTATTTTTTGCTTTTTTGTGCCACCCAGTCTATCTATTTCCTTTTCCTGCAATACCCTCAGCAGTTTTGCCTGTAAATTAATGGGGATTTCGCCTATTTCGTCCAGCAGCAGTGTTCCTCCGTCTGCAAGTTCGAATTTGCCGGGTTTTTTATTCACTGCACCAGTAAAAGCCCCTTTTTCATATCCGAACAACTCACTTTCAATAAGATTTTCCGGAATTGATGCACAGTTGACGGTAATAAAAGGATTGTTTTTCCTGTTACTGTTTTCATGTATGTATTTTGCCAAAACCTCTTTTCCGGTTCCAGATTCACCTGTTATAAGTACCGTTGCCTCAGTATCCGCTATATCAGCAGCAACGGAAAAAACTTTTGTCATATAGCTACTTCTGAATATCGCTTTTTTGTGTTCCCCTTTAAATGGAAATCCAGAACGTTTTAAATGAAAAGTACGTTTCACCAGCTCTTCTATAGCATCCAATGAAAACGGCTTTAATATGTAGTCAAAGGCACCCATTTTAAGGGCTTCAACAGCGCTGTTTACCGTACCATACGCAGTAACAAAGCATAACGGTGTATTAATCCCCGCAGTTTTGAGCATCTTGAACATTTCCATCCCGTCCGCCTCTGGCATTCTCATATCACTTATTATTAAATCGTATTCTTTCTTCATGGCCATATCAAAGCCGGTTTTCCCATTGTCAGCCTCATCCACAGAGATGCCCATACGCTTTATTGTTTCCGTCATTCCCATTCTCATATTTTCATCATCATCAACAATAAGTACCCTTTTTTCCTCAGACATCTATCTACCCCTTTTTGGGATTTTTATAGTAAAAACAGTATAGGATTTTCCGTCACTCTCAGGAATTATATTACCGCCGTGAGCTTTGATTATTTTGTAAACAATACTTAATCCCAGTCCTGTCCCTTTTGCTTTGGTAGTTTGAAAAGGGACAAAAAGATTTTGCATGAATTCATCTGAGATACCATGTCCGTTATCCTGGATAATGATATGTGTTTCACCAGTAGTTTCCTTTGAGGAGATACCTACAAATCCCCCTACATCAGTGGCTTCAATTGCATTATGAAGTATATTCATTATCACCTGTTTCATAAGCTCAACATCGCAGTAAATAATATGGTTTTCATTAATAACATTTTTAAATTGTATGGACTTATCTTTAATAAGGTGGCTTATAAATAACACCACATCATCCACAATGTCAGCAAGGTATACTTCTGATTTACTAACCTTTATTTCTTTAGTAAAAAGCAGTATATTGGATATTGTGGAATTTATTGTTCTAACCCCTTTTACTATGGAATCAGCAAGCCGGCTCTTTTCCATATCTTCAGACAAATCTCTTTTCAATAGCGATGCAAACAGCTCAATACTTCCCAGGGGATTTCTTATTTCATGGGCAATATTGGCCGCCATCTCTCCCATGAGCTTTAATTTTTCGTTTCTGTGCTGTTCCTTTTCAAGCCGCTTTACCTCGGTTATATCATCAATGACAAATATTGCTCCCTCGTACTTGTCTGAGTGAAAATTGCCTCTACTGACTCTAAAGTGGTTGCCATCATGCATTATTTCTTTAGCTTTCTCACTGTTAATATTAAAAATGTAGTTATTAAAAAATTCATAACCGTAATCTGTTTCAAGCTTTTCAGCCATTTTGTTTTTCATTAAAATGTTAGATTTACTGTCAGTGGCTATCATGGCACTGGTGGTATTCATAATAATTGCTTGGGTCAAAGATGACATTTCCTCAAGCTGTTTATTTTTTTCTTCCACTTCCTGTCTTAGTTTGCCTGCCTCAGTTTGAAGATGGTTGTAGGATTCCTGTAGTTTTTCGGTGGCTTGGTTGAAAGCTTTGAATGCTTCGTTCAGAAGTTCTACATTTACCTGTTCATCAGGCTTTTTTTCCAATTTGCATCCTCCAGTTGCTGTCTTGCCATTCTTGCATAAAAGTTGTCCGGATATGTGTTCACTATCTGCTGGAATAATTGCATAGCTTTTTGATTATTGTTGTTATCTATATTAATTTTTGCCATCAAATACAGTGCTTTCGGTTTGTCATTAATATTCTCAAATGACATATACCTGTTTAAAGCCTCTTCTGCTTTCTTGTAATTGTTATTATTATAGAAATGTTCTCCTGCATCAAGGAAAAATTCTGAAATGTTTTTAATATCCCCACTGCTAACATTTTCTGTATCTTTGTACAACGTCTCTATCAGGACACTATACTGATTTCCATCTACGTTCTTTACAACGTTATATCGGGCTTCTAAACTTTTTTTCGTATCTTTCGTATATTTCTTTGCATAATCATAAGCACTTAAAGGTTCTATCCTTGATAATTCTTTAATGAAAAAGTCGAATCTATTACTTTCAAGCTTGTTTACGTCAAAATTATTGACCTCTTTGTTTAAAAGAATTTTCATCATTTTTACTTCCGGAGTCTGGGATGTTATTCTGCTCAAAGCCTTTGCACTTTTATCGTTTTCTCCAAGTTTATAAAGTGCGTAGGCAACATAGCTTAAAACAGAATTTTTGGCAGCCGAATCTTCCCACTGATCAATGTTTTCTCTATTGGCATTATATAAGCTTAACACATTAATATAATTTTCTTTATCCATCATTTCGGACATAACATTTAATAGAGCATCTTTGAAATATTCTGTAATTTTTTCTTTGTTATCTCCATTTATTGCGTAATTATAGTATTCTTTTGCATGCAGTATCACTTCGTGTGAATTTCCGGCATTACTTAGTTCCTTTATTAATTCATAATATGCTTTGTCAAGAATGTCGAACCATTGTTCTTTTTCGAAGAGTTTTTTATTATTGCCAATATAGCTTTCAGCTTTTTTTATTGTTTGCCTTACATTGCCCTTTTCCAAAAGTTGTTCAGCTCTTTTGATTGCAATATTTTCCAATATTTTTTGGGCATCATCGTAATACTTTGTTTCCGGGAAAGATTGAAGTAAGCTGTTAACAGTTTTTTCAGATTCATTAAGCATATCATTATTGAAATAACTCTCTGCACGTTTTAAGTATATTTGTTGCTCTATATCGTATGCATCATTTAAAAAGGGTGAATTAAAAAACGTTTGCTCGAAGTTTCTTATACTTTGTAAAGCTTCATCAAAGCGGTTTTCAATAAAAAAAGATTTGACTATCAAGTAATGGGCTTCGGCTTTCAGATACAAATCCTGGCTTGTATTAAGGGCTTCATGCAGAAAGCTTTTCCAGTATTCCGTCGTATTACTGCTTAGATGACGCTTGGCATACCCGATAGCTGATTTAATGCCTCCTAATTTGTCAGGATATGTTTGTTTGCATTGAAGATAGAGCTTATCTGCAATATCTAAATTACCCAATTTTTCATGCAGCAAGGCTGCTTTGTACATAGCTGAATGAGCCAAGTGGTGTTCTGGATGAAGGGTGAATATTTTGCTGTAGATTTCAATAGCATTTTCTGTTTCTCCTTTCTGCTCAAGTGTATTTGCAAGGGAATTTAATGTCTGTACGTTAATTGTTGAGTAATCGCTGATATTTGCCATTAATCTTTGAAAAAAATTATAAGCTTCGTCGTAATTTTTCTGCTGTTCATATAATACCCCAATTTTCCCAATAATATTGAGGTCTTCTTCTTCAGATTTATTTAAGTATTCTTTATACATTTCAATAGCTTTGTTAGGCTGGCCAATTTTTGTATAAATCTCAGCCATTTTTTCCAGAGCATCAAAACCTAAACTACTATCGGGTAAAAGGGAATATATGCTTCTATATGAATACAACGCCTCATCGTATAATCCCGCTTTTTCTTTACTTTCTGCGGCATTCCAAAGGGCATCCGGGTAATGATAGCTTTCTGTAAATTTATTTGCATAATCTTCGAAGATTGAAGCTGCCTGTAGATAGTGTCTGGGATTAATTTCCCCCATTTTCATATAAATCTCACCAAGGAGAAAATATGCTTCCTGGGTGTAAATATCATTTTTATGTCTAGCTATAAAATTATTGATTTCTGAAATTGCTTTATCGTACTGCTTATTGTCTGCCAAATTTCTAATTTCTATCAGTTTGCTTTCAGCTTCAGGATTTTTACCCGCCTTGCTTGGATCCTTTATAAAAGGACCTTCAATCTGGCTGCTTATACTAAGGTTATTAACCTTTTGAGATTTTACAATAAAAACGTTAATTCCGTTGTTAACGGTAACATAGGATGTGGTATCTTTTGTTGTTTTTATTATAATCTTGGAGTCTTCGGCGGAAATATCTGAGATATAATCATTTGAAACGTTATCGCTTATATCAAGAGAAATACGGTTGTTAAAAAGAATTTCAATAGTGTTATCTGAAATACGATGTGATTTGTAATAGCTTTCAGGAGCATCTATCCGAAGTTCAGCACCTATATCATTTGTCTTTAACATTATACTGGTTGCATTTGCTGCAGACATTGTAAATGTTAATACTGTAAATATTGCTAATATTCTTTTCATAATGTAATTTTTGCAAATATCCTTTATTTTTACAATACAAATTTGCAATTTAACGCTTGCGATAATAAAATCTTATTAAAAGTAAGAACATCGAGGGATAATATCCTAAATATTCAACTATTTGATACTTGATTATTATAATAATTAGTGCTAAAAATCACATTCCAAAAGCGTATTTAACCATCTAAATAAGGAGCTATCAATGGAATATAAAGAAACGCTCAATCTTCCCAAAACATCATTTCCGATGAAGGCCAGCCTTGCAGCAAAAGAACCGGAAAGGCTAAAGGATTGGGAGGAAAAAGTACTGTACAAAAGAATACTCTCCAAAAGAGATAAATCCAAATCGTATATATTACACGATGGCCCGCCATATGCAAACGGCCATTTGCATATGGGTCACGCCCTTAATAAGATCCTGAAAGACTTTGTTGTTAGAATTAAACTTTCTCAGGGTTTCTATTCCCCTTATGTACCCGGCTGGGACTGCCATGGCCTTCCTATTGAACATCAGGTAGATAAGAAACTAGGGTCAAAAAAGAAAAATATGAGTGTTTCAGATATTAGAAAAGAATGCAGAAAGTATGCAGAAAGATTTATTAATATACAAAGAGACGAATTTAAGCGTCTAGGCGGCATAGGAGACTGGGAAAATCCATACATTACCATGGATTATGAATATGAGGCAACAACACTTAGTGAATTGTATAGATTTTTTAACAATGGTGGTGTTTACAAAGGTCTAAAACCGGTTCACTGGTGTACAAGCTGCGTAACTGCATTAGCAGAGGCAGAGATTGAATATGCGGATCATACATCGGATTCTATTTTCGTGAAATTCCCATTGGAGGAAAAAACGGCAGAAGCTTTTAATCTCTCCGGAAAAAGCAGTGTTGTTATTTGGACTACAACACCATGGACATTGCCTGCTAATCTAGCTGTGGCATTTCACCCTGAAATTGATTATTCCTTTGTAAAAATAATCTCTTCTGAAAATGACAACCTTGTGGCAGGGGAAATAATTATCGTGGCCACCAAGCTTGTGTCGCAGCTTATGAAAGAATTTGGTGTTAGTGAATATGAAGAGCTAAATGTTATTAAAGGAGTGGAATTTGAAGGTAAAAAGGCCATCCATCCCTTTTACGATAGAGAATCCCTAATGGTTCTGGGAGAGCATGTGACGTTAGAACAGGGCTCAGGTATTGTACATACAGCACCGGGGCATGGTCAGGAGGACTATGAAGTTGGGCGGCAGTATGATCTTGAAATTTTGAACCCTGTGGATGATTACGGTAATTTTAAGGAAAATTTGGAACTTTTTGGCGGAAAAAATATTTTCGAGGCTAACAGTGAAATTGTGGAATATTTGAAAAAAAATGGCTCCCTTATAAAAAATGACAAGATTAAGCATTCATATCCACATTGCTGGCGTTGTAAAAACCCTGTTGTTTTCAGAGCCACTCCACAGTGGTTTATTTCTATGGAAACCAATGACTTACGTAAAAAAGCCCTGGAAGAAATCAAAAAGGTTAAATGGATACCTGCATGGGGAGAAAGCAGAATTTATTCCATGATCGAGAATAGACCAGACTGGTGTATTTCCAGGCAGAGAAGCTGGGGTGTGCCCATTGCTGTTTTTTTATGTGAAGAGTGCGGTGAAACCATTATTGATAAAGAAATACAAAACAAAATTGTCAGTCTTTTCAAAAAGGAAGGTGCTGATGCCTGGTTTGATTATACTGTAAAAGACATTTTGGGGGATGATTTTACGTGCCCTAAGTGTTCCAGTTCAAAAATTAAAAAAGAAACAGACATTTTGGATGTTTGGTTCGATTCAGGCACAAGCCACGCCGCTGTTTGTGAAAAAAGGGAAAATCTCAGATGGCCTGCTGATATGTATCTGGAAGGTAGCGATCAACATAGGGGTTGGTTTCACAGTTCACTTCTTGAAAGTGTTGGCAGCAGAGGCAAGGCTCCATACAAGGAAGTGCTCACCCATGGATTTGTTGTGGATGGTTATGGGCGAAAAATGTCCAAGTCGGTGGGAAATGTTATAACACCGGATGAAATTGTGAATAAATATGGTGCTGAAATTTTGCGCCTATGGGTCAGTGCAGAAGATTATTCCGAGGATGTGAGGATTTCCGAGGACATTATAAAAAGGCTTGTGGAGTCTTACAGGAAAATTAGAAATACTTCCAGATATATTGTGGGTAATTTATACGATTTTGATCCAGAAAATGACGCCATAGATTTTAACGATCTTCTGGACATGGATAGATACATTTTATTAAAATGGAATAAGGTGAAAAAAAGAATCCTGGAGGCATTTGATAAGTATCAATTCCATATTTTTTATCATACATTTTTAAATTTTTGCATAAATACACTCTCATCATTCTACCTTGATATTTTAAAAGACAGGCTCTACACGTTCAAATCAGATTCCCATTTCAGACGATCAGCACAAACAGTACTTTTTACACTTATTCGTGAAATGTCCGTTATTATGTCTCCTATCCTTTCCTTTACCGCTGATGAGATATGGGAATATATACCTGCATATAAAGGCAAGCCAGATTTTGTTTTTGAAGAAACGTTTCCTGAAATCAGCAATTATGAAGATAAAAAGCTCGAAGAAAAATGGGATAAGATAACTGCTATAAGAAAAGAAGTTAATAAAGCTTTGGAATTGGCACGGGCTGATAAACTTATAGGTCATTCTTTGGATGCAAAAGTAACATTGGCCTCCCAAGAAAACCTCGAAGATGTACTTACCTGCGATGAAGGTATTAACAGAATTTTTATAATTTCTGAGCTCGTTTTTGGAGATTATGAGACAATGGAAGATGGGTATAAATCTGAAAACATGCCTTTAAAAATTTTTATAGAGCAGGCCCCATATGAAAAATGTGAAAGGTGCTGGGTAAGGTCAGATTCCATTGGCTCTGATTCCGAGCATCCCACTATTTGCTCCCGGTGTGCCTCTCAAGTGAAATAATCAGTGTATGCCGTGTCCTATATTATTATTGTGAATGAATATTTTTCGGTGGTGGCATGAAAAAATATTTCTTGTTATTTGTGTTTATTGTAGCAGTTGATCAAATTACAAAATTTCTCGTTTGCCACAATATGACACTTTATCAAAGTATCCCAATAATTGATGGTTTTTTTAATTTGACGTTTGTCCTCAATCCAGGAGCAGCCTTTGGTTTACTATCAGGACTTGATGATACCTACAGACAAACCTTTTTTATAGTTGTTACAATAATTGCCATAGCTGCCGTAGGATTTCTGGCTTTTAAAGAAAGAGACTGCAAAATAAAGCTTTTTTCTTATGTACTTATTATTTCCGGTGCTTTTGGTAATCTTATTGACCGGGTTTTTGTAGGAAGGGTTGTGGATTTTCTCGATTTTTATATTGGTGATTATCACTGGCCTGCGTTTAATATAGCGGACAGTTGTATTTCTATTGGAATATTTTTGATTGTTATAGACATCATTTTTAACAAGGGGGATAGACGTGCAGATAATGCCCAAAAAAGCACTAATTAGTGTCTCAGACAAAGATGGAATTGTGGACTTTGCCTCCGGATTGCTAAACGCCGGTGTCAAGATTATCTCCACTGGTGGGACAGCAGCACTTTTAAAAGAAAATGGAATTGACATTATCGAAATTTCTGATTTTACCGGCTTTCCTGAAATTCTGGATGGCAGGGTAAAAACATTGCACTCCAAGGTGCATGCAGGGATTTTGAATATAAGAGATAATAGTGCCCACCGGGATACAATGAAATCTTATGGCTTTGATGATATTGATATGGTTGTGGTGAATTTATACCCTTTTGAAAAAACAATTTCTTCAATGAATGCCACAGTTCAAGATGCTGTAGAGAATATAGATATAGGCGGGCCTACTATGATAAGAAGCGCCGCCAAAAATTTTAAATACGTAGCATCAGTAGTGGATAAAAATGACTATAATGTTATTTTATCTGAGCTGAGTTCAGGTGGTATAACCCTTGAAATGAGAATGGATTTGGCCAGAAAAGCTTTTACTCACACGGCTATGTATGACGGGATTATTGCAACGTATTTTAATAAATTAACGGGCATTGAATTTGCAGAAGACGTTGTTCTGCCTATGCGTAAAAAGCAGAATTTGAGATATGGAGAAAACCCTCACCAAAAGGCTTCATTTTATGTCTCATGTGGCTCAGTTGAAACGGGTATTGCACATGCCAGTCAGTTACATGGGAAGGAACTTTCTTTTAACAATATTATGGATGCAAATGCGGCTTATGAGTTGGTGAAAGAATTTACTGCTCCTGCCTGTGTTATTGTCAAGCATACCAATCCCTGCGGTGTTGCAACTTCTGAAAATCTTTTACAGGCTTATGATTACGCCCTTTCATGTGATCCCCAAAGTGCTTTTGGTGGGATCGTGGCCTTCAACGGTAAAGTGGATGGTGCTGTTGCTGGAAAACTTTCCGATATTTTTCTGGAGGTTGTGATAGCAGTTTCGTTCACTAAAGAAGCGTTGGATATTCTGAAAAAAAAGAAAAATCTCAGATTACTTGAAATCAGAGACGATTTGGGAAAAGAATTTTTTGAGTATGATGTCAAAAAAATTACAGGTGGATATTTGCTGCAGGACAGAGATACAAAAACAATAGAGGATACGAAAGATTTAAAGATTGTTACGAAACGATCTCCCGTTGCTGAGGAATATGAGGATTTACTTTTTGCTTGGAAGGTTGCAAAACATGTAAAATCAAACGCTATTGTTTATGCCAAAAACGGAAAAACAATAGGTATTGGAGCTGGGCAGATGAGCCGTGTGGATTCCAGTAGAATTGCTGCGGAAAAAGCAAGAAGCTCACTTGAAGGTGCTGCTATGGCTTCTGATGCTTTTTTCCCTTTCAGAGACAGCGTGGATGAGGCTGCAGCAAGAGGTATAAAATCAATAATTCAGCCGGGTGGCTCAATACGGGATGAAGAAGTAATTAAGGCTGCTGACGAACATGGTATTGCAATGGTATTTACAGGGATTAGGCATTTTAAACACTAGTTAGTGCTAAGTGTTAAGTGCTAAGTGTAGAGGTAGAGGTAAAGTATTTGAGGTAGTTGAGGTTGTTTAGAGGCGTCAGCCGCGCACACAAAATTTTGCAATGGTTATCTGAAGCAAAGCATTCGGGATTAACGATGCTAATAACTATATAGATATTAAAGCGTTGTGTGCTTGGTAATTAGAGGTTGTTAAGGTAGTTGAGGTTGTTAGATGTAGTTGGGGTTGTTTGACGTTAATAGAAGTTAGAACGTTGAACATTGAACATTGAACGTTGAACATACACGGGGGGTATTGAATGAATGTTATGGTTATCGGCAGCGGCGGCAGAGAACATGCTATTGCCTGGAAAGTAGCCAGGAGTAAATATGTGGACAATGTTTTTTGCGCTCCGGGCAACGGTGGCACTTCTTCAGAGAATAAATGCAAAAATATATCTATTAATCCTTCTGAATTTGAAAAATTATCGGACTTTGCCATTAAAAATGATATTAACTTAACAATTGTGGGACCGGAAGATCCATTGGTTGGAGGCATTGTCGATTATTTTGAAAGTAAAGGTTTGAAAATTTTCGGTCCGAATAAATCAGCTGCAAAAATTGAGGCTAGCAAGGCTTTTGCAAAGGATGTTATGTTTAAAGCCGGTATCCCCACCGCTGAATATCATAAATTTGATAATTATGAGGAAGCATGGAAATATGTGGAAAATAAGGGAGCCCCTATTGTGATTAAAGCAGATGGACTTGCAGCAGGAAAAGGGGTTACCGTAGCTACAAATATAGAAGAAGCCCGCAAAGCATTAAAGGAGATATTCCTTGATAAAATTTTTGGAGAAGCGGGTAGTAGTGTAGTTATTGAAGAATATCTTGCAGGCGAAGAAGCATCATATTTAGCTTTTACTGACGGAAAAACAGTGTTGCCACTTCAATCCAGCCAGGATCACAAACCTGTGTTTGACGGAGATAAGGGGCCAAATACTGGGGGGATGGGGGCATATTCTCCAGCTCCTGTTGTTACAGATGATATTATGAATTTTGCTACAGAGAATATTGCTTATCCATTGATAAATGAATTAAAAAGCCGTGGTATCACATATAAAGGAATTATATACGCTGGATTGATGATCACTGAGAATGGAGTAAAAGTTCTTGAGTTTAACTGCAGATTCGGGGATCCTGAAACACAACCCATTTTGCACAGGATGAATTCTGATATTATTGATATTATAAATCTCTGTGTTGAAAACAGGCTAAGTGAAGCGGAAATACAATGGGACGCAAAACCTGCTGTTTGTGTTGTGGCTGCATCGGGGGGATATCCTAAAGCCTATGATAAAGGATTTGAAATTATCGGAGTAGAAAATGCAGAGAAACTACAAGATGTGAAAGTGTTTCATGCAGGCACACAAATGGTTAACAATAAGCTTATTACCAGTGGTGGACGGGTTTTAGGGATAACAGCCAAGGATGATAATTTACAAAAAGCTGTAAAAAAGGCTTATTCAGCTGTGGAAAAAATCACTTTTCATGGTATGCATTACAGAAAGGATATAGGCCAAAAAGCTATCAGGAGGTTAAAATGAGCAAAGTTGGAATCATTATGGGGAGTAAATCTGATTTTGACATATCCCGCAAAGTCATTGAGACTCTTGATGAATTTGGCGTGGAATGGGAGGTAACCGTTTCCAGTGCCCACAGGACTCCTGAAAAAACCGCTGAATGGGTAAAGAGTGCCCCAAATAGGGGGATAAACGTTATTGTTGCAATAGCCGGAGCGGCGGCTCATCTTGCTGGGGTTGTGGCAAGTGAGACCCATTTGCCTGTAATTGCCGTTCCTGTGGCTTCTACATCGCTGCAGGGGATGGATGCCCTTTTGTCAATGGTTCAGATGCCTGGAGGGGTACCTGTGGCAACAATGGCTATAGGTTCAGCCGGAGCAAAAAATGCAGCAATCTTCTCTGTACAGATCCTTGCACTAAATGATGAACTTCTGGGTAAAAAGCTCTTTGATTACAAAAAAACAATGGCTGAGAAGGTTTATAAAGATGATGAATCTCTGCAGAAGGAGCTAAACGAGGGGTAATCCTTGATAATAATGAAAGCTACAGCTACAAATGCTGCTTATATTTTTACAAAAGCTTATGCCAAAGGATTGCCTGTTATTTTCCCCACAGATACTATCTATGGTATAGGTGCATCATTCTGGGACAAACGGGCTAATATCAGTATCTGCGATATTAAAGGTAGGGATGAGAGAAAGCCTTTCCCTGTGCTTGTGGGGAATTTTTCCCATCTTAAAAAATTGGGGGTGCATGTTTCGGAGAAAAATGAAAGAATCTTACGGCGGTATTGGCCGGGGCCCTTTACTTTTATTTTAAAAACATCATTGGATAATTACGATTATGCTGTAAAAGATGGAAAGATTGCAGTGCGTCTCCCTTCTGACGCCTGGTTGAAGGCATTATTAGAAAAGCTGGATTTTCCTATTACAGCAACCAGTGCTAACGTTTCCGGCAAAGAGTACGTGGATAATTTCAGCAAAATATTTGATTCTTTTCACAGTAGCATAAACTTTTTTTTATATAAAAAATCTAATGAGATAAAAACAGCTTCCACCATTGTGGATTTAAGTAACGATAATGCGGTAATTCTGCGAAATCCTATGGATTTAAAACAGGAAGATTTTTTGTATTAGAGATGGATATCTTAGATCTTTTAACCAATGAAGCATTTATTTTTTTTACAACAGTCTTTTCAGTGATTCTCTTTTTAGTCAGCATTTTTTATGCACCATACCTTATACTCAAGCTGCCCCATGATTATTTTACATATGAATCGAAAAAAGAATTTTTTAAAAATAAAAGAGAGATGGCAATTTATTATTGTAAAGCATTTCTTAGAAATTTAATTGCATTTGTGCTTTTTATTGTTGGTTTTATCCTACTATTTATGCCGGGACAAGGGTTGCTCACGTTATTAATAGCCTTTCTTTTGGCTGATATCCCAGGCAAATACAAAATAGAGAAGTATTTAATTCAAAAGCAGCGTATTCATAAATTTCTTAATAATTTCAGGGAAAAAAAAAGGTCGGCTGCCTTTTGAAGTCCCGGAAGAGTAAAAAGAAAATAGGCAATTTCGCTATTCAGTGTTACAATTCATTCATTATAGACAGGTATATTTCAGCAGCTTTTTCAACGTCGCTAAAATTGATGTATTCTTCTTTTGTGTGGGCCTGAGAGATATCCCCGGGACCAAGAATTATTGGTTTAATTCCAGACTGCCACAAAATGGGCGCATCAGAATCGCTTTTAAAGAAAAAAGGAGCATAGTCATAGTTGTGCTTCTCGAAAACGCCTTTGATTAGTTTGGGGATAATACCTTTTTCTGTCAGTTCGAAACCATGATGGATTGTTTCCAGTGAAAAATTAACTTCTTCATTTTTAAAATTTCTAAAAACCAGATCCTCTATTTCTGCAGTCAAAACCCCTATTGGGTATCTAGTGGGTAGGTGTAAGTCAAGAAAGGCCTCGCACCTGTCCGGCGTTGCAAATCCAGCATGAGAACTGCTCAAATCCCGAATATTATAGATGATATCATTTGCATCTTTTTCTAAGTAGCTGATAATTATGTTAAGATAATCCATCATTTTTTTTACTGCATTTTTATCTGGCTTGGAAAGTGAGGCGTGAACCTTTTGGCCGAAAGCTGCAATTGCAATTTCCACATACCCAAAATGCCCGTAACAAGGCTGGAGATTAGTTGGTTCGCCGATAATTGCCCATTTGAAAGAATAGTCTTTTGAGAGTGCATAAGCACCATCGCCAGATTCCTCTTCTCCCACAACAAGTGCCAACCCAGATGTGAAATCTTTTTTATAATTTTCCCGGAAGGATAAAAAACTTTCAATCATTGCGGCACACCCGCCTTTCATATCAACAGATCCTAGTCCGTATATTTCATCATCATAAATATCGGCTTCGTAGTTTTCATAGTCGAAGGCTGGTACAGTATCAATATGACCAACGAAAACAACATCACAATCCCCAGTTTCCGGCATGATAACAAGATTTCCTCTATCGCTTTCAACTTCTTCAAATTCAAAATCAAGTTTGTTCTGTTTAAAAAACATTTGTAGATACTCCGCCAGCTCTGTTTCTTTGCCGGAGGGGCTATAAATGTTAATCATATCCACTAACAGGTGTTTTAATCTGTCTCTATTTATCAAAATCTTCCTCACTTTCACCAAGATTGAGCGTTAAATAAATTTGTTCATTTGGTTGAGCAAATCCTTTTTTCATGAAAAATCTTAATGCTTTTTTGTTCTCTGCTTCAGTATCCACCAAAAGCATTTTGACATCATTTTCCAGCATGTAATTTTTAAATTCATCAAATAATTTAGAAGCAATACCTTTGCTTTCATACTTCGGATCTACACACATCCATACGAGATAGCCATATTTTTTAGGTGATTTATTGACAATATAAGATAAAATAAAACCGACGATTTCACCATTAATTTCAGCAACAAAGCTGCTTTCAGGATCGTTAGAGTAAAAATTCACCACCTCATATTCATCCCATACACGGTAAAGATTTGGAAAACTTTGCAGTGTAAATATTTTTTCACCTAGATGAAATACTGGTGCAAGATCATCAATTGTCAAATTTCTGATGATTATATCGCTATCTGGTTTGCTCATTGCTATCACCTCGCTGTATATAATATATTATATAATATTTTTGTTCAAGATGTTAATCAACTGGCGTCACACAATTTTTTTAATAAAAGTATTTGACAAATATGATTTATTATACTATAAGTTGCGATTCATTCGGGGCGTAGCGCAGTTTGGCAGCGCATCGGTCTTGGGAACCGAGGGTCGGAGGTTCAAATCCTCTCGCCCCGACCATTTTTATCTTTACTAACAGTATGTTAGCCAGTCGAGTTTTGAATTGTGATAAAATTGTGATAAAAAAATCATTCTAAAAACATTTTTGTATCAACTTGTTAAAATTTATAGTTTTCTTAATTTTTTTGCATTTGTTTGAGTAGCATATTATAGGCTTCGCAGCTTTTTTGAAGACTCATATCGCAGGCCTTTTTGAACAAATTTTTCGCTTTTTCTAAATCTCTTTCAACAGATTTGCCATTGTAATATATTGCAGCTAAATTGTAACATCCCTTTGCAATTTGGCCGTCACAGGTTTCAGTGTATAAATTTATAACTTCAGAGTAATCTTTTGCTGCCACTTTTCCAGTGTCATACAT
>JASMTO010000193.1:0-13384 GCA_041694215.1 bacterium | reverse complement strand
TTAGGCATAAAGCCTGCATGTGTTGCGATGATAGCGTATAGGAAAGCAAAGCTCAAGCAAAAAATATGGAGGAGCCTTATAATGCAAAAAAGTTAACTTTGGTTGCAAAGAATGCTTGACTTTTAACACGGAACATCCCGACCGAAGTGGAGGGATCTCTTGCCAATCGGCGCTGTTTTCATACCACCCCTAACCCTCCTATCTTAAGGGAAGGGACTGGTTTCTCCCCCTAATTCAGGGGGAGAGTAAGAGGGGGTACTTTGTCAAACAGTGTCTGAGATTTCTCCACTCCACTTCGATCCGGTCGAGAGAATGCCTGCGGCTAGCACCAGTCTTTTAGACTGGTAAATATGTGCAACATCCTATTTCTCCGCCAAAGGCGGATGCTAGACAGCCTTTTGTCACCTCGAGCGAAGTCGAGAGGTCTAAACAATGAACGTTGAACTAAGTTTAGGGGGAGATGCAAGAGGGGATACATTTTGTCAAACTGCAATGGAGATCCCTCCACCTAAACAAGTGATTGTTTGCACAAATCTATCCGCCTGAGAGCGGATGCTAAGGGATAACCTTTTATGACTATGCAAAGATCTCAAGATGGTAACGCTAGAAAATTCTATGGCCACTAGCAGAACAAAGGGGCTTAATCCTTATATTCTTTAACTGTGCATTCTAATGCAGAATGTGGCCAACTACCAATTTCAATGGCGACATGATCGCTTGTATCAGGGCAAAGATTGTTACAATTCGATCTAAATACCCCAAATAAATGTGGCAATTTGCCAGATTCTTCCGGAAACCACCAACCATGCTCTAAATGGATCATATTATCTTGCATTTTTTCAGATATTTTTAGTTTAAAAACAGCTTTTCCAAAGTCATTTTCAGCTACAATATATTGATTATTATCTAAATTAAAATGCCCAGCTGTCTTGTTATTTAATAATGCCAACGGCTCAGGATGCTTCATACGGGCACTTTCAATTTGTCTTAATTCTGATTGGTACATAGGCATAAAGCGCACACCCGTTATTAGTATCAGGGATTCTTCGTTGCTGCTCACACTGCTTTTAGGCTCTTTGTAAACTGGCAATGGAGGATACTCTAGTTTATCCATGATGGTAGAGTAGAGTTCAATTTTTCCAGTGGGAGTAGCAAAACCGTGTGTTTCATATTTTTTGTATTTTGGCTCCATACTGTACTGGTAGCTTTCACACAATTCATCAAATGATATACCTGCCCTTTTAAGCCTGAAATCAAGGGCTTCCTCCATAGTATCCCATGGCCAAAACTCTTTTTGCCCCACCCTTCTGCCAAGCTCTTTCCAAAAATAGTAATCATCCTTTCTCTCGTATAGTGGCTCAATAGCTTTTTTATTGGCAATTATTATATTTGAAAACCCATGCATATCCTGAATATCAGCTCTCTCTAGCGTGCAAGCTGCGGGCAGTATATAATCAGATAGGGCTGCGGTAGGTGTAATATAGTAATCCATGACTACATTTAGTTTTGAATTTAATAAAGCTTTATAGATTTTTTCCCCATTTGGCAGGGTTACCATGGGGTTGCTCGCCTGGGAAATAAAAGCAGTTACGTTGTAAGGTTTTCCAGTAATCATTGCATCAAATACATCAGGGGCGTAAGCTGAAGCTCCAAATTCTGCCACAGGCGGAAGTGCATAAGACGGATCTTTTCTTAAAGCAGCTTCTTCAATTAACTCCCATCCAGGATAGGCCATTAATTTGTGTTTTTGTGAGCCAATTTGTTTCTCTCTTTGACTGCTTTTGAGGTATTCGTTGGCTTCCATCTCATAGTCAGTTATAGGCCCAACCCCATTTCTTCCTATAAGCTCACCACCTTTAATATCGAAATTCCCCGTTAATGCTTCCAATATCAATCTAGCCCTTTGGGCTTGGTTGGCATTTATTCCTTGCTTATCGAGACCAAAAGTCCAGGGGATTACCGCCGGAAAGGTTTTTGCATAAAGATCTGCTACTTCTATTATATCTTTCTTTTTTATATTAGTTATCTTTGATGCTTCATCATATGTGAATTTCTTCATATGTTCTTTTAACTCGTCAAAACCAAAGCAATATTTTTCCACAAATTCCTTGTTGAACAGGTTATTTTCAATAATATATTTAATCCATGCTAAAAACAAATATACGTCAGTGCCTGGCTTTATCCCCAACCATTTATCGGCGATCTCAGCTTCATCATTTTTTATTGGGTCAACAACGATAAGTTTTGCACCATTTTTTTTAGCTTTTGTCAGGGAAGTCCATCCAGGGTGAGGAGAAGATTCTTTAAAATGGCTGCCACACAATATTATAAGTTTGCTATTTGTCATATCACTAAACAATGGCCCGCCGCAGGTTGACCACTCAATTATCCATCCAGGGCATCTGCAAATATTTTGTGCACCCATAATATTTGGTGAACCAAAGAGGTTGAAAAAACGCTTAACAGGCCATCCATATGTCCTGTAGGTTCCATGTGCAAAGGCAAGGGTCTCAGAACCATATTTTTCTTTTAAATCAAGGAGTTTTTCTGCTATCTCATCAAGTGCTTGTGCCCACGTTATTCTTATCCATTCATTGTTACCCCTTTCACCTTTTCTTTTTAATGGGAAATTTACCCTGTCCTTATGGTATAGGTGTTCAAGGATAGTTTTACCCCTGGAGCAGATAAAGCCTCTGCTCATAGGATGCTCTGGATCACCGGTTACTTTTGTAATAATACTACCAGATTGATATAGATTCAAACCACATCTATGATGACAAGGACCGCACCAACCTTTTCTTATCTTTTCTTCTTTACTATTCATAATAAGAGCCTCTACTGATAGCATCAGTATAACATAATTCTAAAAGCAAATTAAGTTTTTTGTCAACACCGAAATTAATACATGTCATTAAATATTTTTTACCCCAAAATGGGGTGACGCCGGCAATCGAATCTTCTTGACTTTTATTTAACAAAAGACTTATAAGCATCTATCTTAGGAGGTAACATGACAAAATGCCTCATGTATTAAGTAGTACTATTGCTACTCTGGTGATTTTCTTTATCTTATATACCCTTTTCTCATATAAATATAACAATCAGAAACTTATTATCTCATTTTTTACTATAATATTAGTCGTGATATTAGTTTCTGCAAGTATATATAAAGAAGATCTTGTATTCATACTGAAGACTTTCTTTGGTACAGGAAAGGGTTTTTTCGATGGATTAAGCATATTTTTTCTGATACCGCTTACGGTCATATCCATATGTACATTTCTCTACAGTATTTTCTATTTTCCTGAAGATTCTCATAAAAAGGAATGGACTAATATTAGCATTTTTTCCCCGTTATTGACCTTTGCAATGATAGGGGTTTTAATTTCTCAAAATGTTATTTTACTTTTAATCTCATGGGAAATCATGGCACTTGCTGCTTTTTTTTCTATTACTTACCGAGCATAATCAGCCTGAAGTGCTGGATGCAGGGAAACTTTATATAATACTCACTCATATATGCACGTTTTTTATATTTTTGGCTGGTGCAACTTGTTACAAAATAACAGGTTCCTTTGATTTTCCTGAGGCAGGATCTATCAATGCAGCCACAGCAGACGGGTTTGTATTGTTTTTGTTAGTAATGATTGGTTTTGGTATTAAAGCAGGCATCATACCTCTTCACGTATGGCTCCCATCAGCCCATGCAAATGCCCCCAGCAATGTATCCGCTATAATGTCCGGGCTTATGATCAAAATGGGTGTTTATGGTATAATAAGGTTTTTATCATTTTTCTATAATATCCCTATGTATTGGGGGGTATTAATTTTTATTGCAGGGATAGTCTCAGCTCTTACCGGGGTTATATATGCAATAGCGCAGCATGACCTTAAAAAACTATTAGCTTACCATAGTATTGAAAATATTGGAATAATACTGATGGGCATAGGCCTTGGATTGGCCGGAATATCTATGAATAATACTGCAATTGTTGTTCTCGGTTTCGCAGGGGCTCTACTACATGTATTTAATCATGCAACATTTAAATCGTTATTATTCATGGGGGCCGGAGTGATAATAAAATATTCTGGCACAAAGAAAATGGATAATATGGGTGGACTTGCTAAAAAACTTCCCGTTACATTTTACACATTTCTTATAGCTTCAATATCTATATCAGGGCTGCCTCCTTTTAACGGGTTTATAAGCGAATTTTTTATATACATTGGAATGTTTAATATTTTGTCTTACCATGAGGTAGATGCGCTCAATTTCTTTCAACTGATGGGAATCCCTGCTCTAGCTCTTGTTGGCGGATTAGCAGCGGCATGCTTTATAAAGGTTAATGGCACAGTTTTTATGGGTCAAAGCGCCAATGAAAAATATTTAAAAGAACAAACGTTTCAAGAGACTAACCTGCTGAAATTTACACTCGGTATTCCTGCTGTAATCTGTATTTTAATAGGTATTATCCCTTTCATAATGAAAATCCCGTTGGAAAATGCAATATTTGCCATCACCGAGATAAATATAAATTTGGCAGATTTCTTTCCATTTAAAGAGATTACGTTTTTCATTCTGTTATTTTATCTTATATTTGCTCTGGCATGGTTTATCTTTCACAACGTTTATATGAAAAAAGCCACTTATGTAGATGAAACATGGGGGTGCGGTTATTCTGTAACTAATCAGAAATTTAGCTATACGGCCACATCTTTTGCAGCAACGATAACCGAACTTTTTCGTTTTATATTAAAAATGGAAATAAAAAAGGATAACATTACGGAAATTTTTCCAAAAAAATCATATTTTATGACGCATATAGAAGATCTTTTTTTAAATGGGATATATAAGCCGTCTATGAATTTTTTAGATGAACATATCGATTTTATCAGAAAACTGCAGGCCGGGAATATTAATGCATACATCCTTTACAAGCTTGTTGCTATAATTTTATTCATCATTTACGGAATTTATCTCATATGGTAAAGATTCTTTCCCTTTTCACAATACTTACAGCACCAGTATTTATTTTTAGCACCATTGTGAAAGTAAAGGCTTTTTTCGCCGGGAGAAAAGGGGTACCGTTTTTTCAACCTTACTATGACCTGATTAAGCTTTTCAGAAAGAATATAATTTTGAGCAGAAAAACAAGCATAATTTTTATAATAGGAACGTTAATAACACTACTTTCATCTTTTTTTGTTCTATTGTTTATCCCTATTGTTGATAAAGATACGTTTTTCTTTTTTAAAGGGGATGTCATCTTTGTGGCCTATATGCTTGCTTTGGGCAGATTTTTTATGTGTTTGGCAGCGATGGATACCGGTTCTTCTTTTGAAGGGATGGGTGCAGCAAGAGAAGCTACATTTTCAATGCTTTCAGAACCTGCACTTTTTCTTTCACTAATGGGTATTATAGGCAAAAGCGAAACAATCTCTTTTGCTGAAGGTATTGCTAATTTATCCCCTTCAACATGGATAAATAACGGGATAGGCTTTATTCTGATAGCGGTAGCATTTTTTATTATAATCCTTGTGGAAAACAGCCGCATCCCTTTTGACGATCCGAATACACATCTGGAGCTTACAATGATACATGAAATGATGGTTTTAGATCACAGCGGGCCTTTACTGGGTATTATGGAAATTTCTGGGCTTATAAAGCTTTTCGCATTTATTTCCATTCTATCTCACATTATTATACCTTTTAGCTTTGAAAATTTAATAATAGATTTCCTCGTTTATTATTTTTCACTCTTTGTTATTGCAGTGTCCATAGCGTTTGTTGAATCCTCAATGGCAAGGATAAAGCTAAGAAAAATTCCCACATTTCAGATTATCGTTGTAGTTTTCGCTGGTATCGGAATGTTTTTATCTCTGGGGTAAAATTATGTATTTTATTGTAAGTCAGCTTTTAATTATTGTTTTGCTTTTAAATTTCGGAATACTTGGAAGCAGCAGAATAAGGTTTCATATCAAGCTCGTTGCTTTACAAGGGTTGATATTGGGAATTATTCCTATTCTTTTACCTGAAAGAATAGAATTTCATCATATTGCAGTTTCAGTTGCTCTGATTACTTTCAAAGCAATAATTATCCCTATGTTTCTTATGAAAACTGTTAGAAAGGTTAAAATAAAGCTTGAAGTGGAAAATTATATCAGTTTTACTTGCAGCGTTCTTTTAGGCGCAGCAGGGACTACTTTAATATTTGTTTTCTCAAAAATGCTCCCTCTTGCAGATGTGGTCACAGATATATATTTTGTTCAAATTGCAATCTCCACAATTTTCATAGCATTTATTGTAATGATATCAAGGATTAAGGCTATTTCACATGTTATAGGTTATCTTCTCCTTGAAAATGGAATTCTCATTTTTGGATTTCTAATCAGTGCGCACATCCCTTTTTCACTGGAATTTAGTTTTCTTTTGGATTTGATTGTAGGTATTTTTATAATGGGTATTCTCCTGAATCATATAGATAGGGAATTCTCTTCCATCGACATTACCCAACTAAAAAGCTTGAGGGAAAAATAATGGGTTTCCATGTTTTTTTAGGGGTAATGCTTTTTTTTATTCTTTTAACTCTAATTTTAAAAAGCTGGAAGATAAGGCCATTGATACTTATGTTTGCTGGAATATTTAATATGATTTATGTTTTTTACATTTTTTCAAATGATGTTTCTTTTCCATTGCCCGGCTATTTGATGTTTGATAGCCTTGGTAAAATTATTTACCTTGGCTATTCATTACTTTTTTTATCCCTCTCCGTTTATGCGTTTGATTATTTGAAGCTGAAGCCAGACAGAGGAAACAGAATATTCATTATTTCGATGATAATAAACATTATTACAACACAAACAGCATGTATGTCTCAGGATCTGGGTATATTGTGGGCATCCACTGAAGCTGCCACGCTGTCAATAGCTCCTTTAATATATTACAACAAAACAAAATATTCTATTGAAGCCACATGGAAGTTTATCTTGCTGACATCAATAGGGATAGCAATAGCTCTTCTGGGTATATATATGATAGGGTATGCTGCTTTTCAGGTTAGCGGGAAGGGTACATTAAATATTCTAGCGCTTAAACAAATGACCACTTTAATGGATGACAAGTGGCTGCTTTTTTCCACTATTTTTTTAATTTTAGGGTTCTCCTCAAAAATGGGGTTAGCACCTTTTCACTGGTGGAAACCGGATGCATACGGAGAAGCACCTGGTCTGATAGGTGCATTACTTTCTGGTGGGCTTGTGAGCCTTGCTGCACTTTGTCTATTAAGGATATATCAAATATTATCGCCAAGTGATATAATCATATATTACAATAATATGCTTCTTACATTAGGAATAATTTCGTTGTTTTTTTCTGCTGTTTTCATCACCCATCAGAACGATATTAAAAGAATGCTGGCATATTCTTCGGTGGAGCATGTGGGGATAATAGCAATTGCTCTTGGAATAGGTAGAGCAGGTTTATTTGCAGCCATATTGCATACGTTTTTCAACACTATTGCAAAAGGTGTATTGTTTTTAAGCGCCGGCGATATACAACGAATATTTAAAAGCAAAAAAACTGAGGATATTTCAGGGCTTTTTACTGTATCCCCGATTATTGCTGTTATCTTCTTATCAGGCGTTTTGGCGGGTGCAGGTTCTCCACCTTTTAGCCTATTTGTAAGCGAGTTTCTTATATTGCTAAATTTAGTAAAAATAGAAGATTTGTTCCTTGCTGTTTTATTTGTCATTTTTTTAATATTTATTTTTATGGGAATAATTACTATGACAATAAAAGTAGTCTACGGACAAAAAAGCTCACATGCTGGCAGCCTTGATGATTTCAGACCAACTTTTTTTATGATTTCATCGGAAATATTCCTTATCTTGCTGGTGTTGATTTTCACGTTTTATATCCCCCAAAACATTTTAGATACACTGAAAGATGCCACATTATTGTTAGGTGTTAAAATATGAAAAAATATACAGCTAACCCATTAATACTTAATGTGAATGAAGTGGAAGAGTTTAACACAAATGATTTTTATTCAAGCATTATAAATTCCCTTCAAAACAAGGGACGTATTGTATCATATTTTGTTTATGAAATCTATGATATTAAAAAAATAATGGCAGTTATTGTTTTTGATGATAACGGTGAGTTCTCTGTTATTCAAAGCAAAATTAATAATGGGCTTGAATGCATGTGGGAGAAAATTCCTCAACTTTTTAATTTTGAAAGGGAAATTGCCGAGCAATTTCCCGGGACATTCATTAATGAAGATTTTCAACCGCTTAGGTTCCACAAATCATTTGACGGTAAAAATACATCTTTTATCCCTGGAGACATAAACTTTTACAAAATACAATCGGATGAAATTCACCAGGTGGCTGTTGGGCCTGTTCATGCTGGAATTATTGAACCTGGACATTTTAGATTCCAGTGCCATGGCGAAAAGGTTTTATATTTAGAAATTTCTTTAGGATATCAGCACAGGGGGATTGAAAAAGCCCTTATTGGTGGTCCACAGAAAAACACATTTTACAAGATTCAGGCAGCTGCCGGTGACACTACAATTGGCCATACACTGGCTTACCTTATTAATTTGGAAAACCTTGCTGGAATAAAAATTGATAGCAACGCCATGTTAAAAAGGATGATTGCCCTTGAGTTAGAAAGAATAGCAAACCATGTGGGTGATTTGGGAGGACTTGCTACTGATATAGGATTTTTACCAACAGCTTCCTATTGTGGGAGAATCAGGGGAGATTTTTTAAATATGACCGCCGATATCTGCGGGAATAGATTCGGCAGATCTCTTATATCTTTCGGAGGGGAAACGGTTAATGCTCTTATATTTGATAAAATCTTAAAAAAGATAGAAATGTTAAAAAAGAATCTATATGGTGCTATAGAAATGCTATGGCAAAGCCCTTCTGCGATGAGCAGGTTAGAAAACACAGGCATACTTCCTAGAAATATTGCATTAAAAATGGGCATTGTGGGAACAGCTGCAAGGGCATGCAACATAAATAATGATATAAGAAAAAACATCCCTTTTTATCATTATCAAAAATATTTTATACCGGTAAACACCCAGTCGCTTAATCTTAATAATGATGTACTTGCAAGAGGTCTTATAAGGTGGGAAGAAACAAAAAATTCCATTAATATGATTTCGAATATGGTTAATGAAATAACAGATTCTTCAGGAAATCAAATATTAACAAGTCTTGCCGCAGAATCTGTGTCCATAAGCTTTACTGAGGGTTTTAGAGGTGAAATCTGCCATACAGCTATCACAGATGCTAAAGGTAATTTTTTGAGATACAAAATCGTTGATCCCTCATTTCATAACTGGCAGGCTTTGGCATATGTAATGAGAAATGAAGATATTTCAGATTTTCCACTTTGCAATAAGAGTTTTAGTCTTTCTTACTGTGGATTCGATCTATGATAAAGAGGTATAAATGTATAGATTAATAAAAGAGCGTATTTATCAAAAATACAGAACTGTAAAATTTCCCATCAGTAAAGATGTGCTACCGGAGTATTTCCTTGGGTTACCAGCATTAAAGGAATGCTCTGATAATAACTGCAGAAAATGTATAGATGTGTGCCCTGTTGATGCAATATTTAAAAAAAATGGTAATCTATATTTAGACCTGGGAAAGTGTATATTTTGTGGAGAATGTGCTAATATTTGCGAATCAATAAATTTCACTAAAGAATATGATTTGGCAAGTACGGACAGAGAAAGGCTTATAATAAGCAGTGGTAATAGAAATATTTCATCGCATACCAGAGATTCATTGTTAAGGAAGTTGTTTAAAAAATCACTGAAGCTCAGACAAGTGAGTGCAGGTGGATGCAATGCATGCGAATCAGATGTAAACGTGCTAAATACCATATCATGGGATTTAGGCAGATATGGAATACAGTTTGTTGCTTCTCCGAGGCATGCAGATGGTCTTCTGGTAACAGGCCCTGTATCAAAAAATATGGAAATAGCTGTTAAAAAAACCTATGAAGCTGTGCCTGATCCGAAAATTGTAATTGCCTGCGGCGCATGTGCAATCGACGGTGGTCCTTTTTTTGATTCTGACGAGGTGTTAAAAGGGGTGGATAAGATATTGAATGTTGATCTGTATATACCAGGTTGTCCGCCTCACCCTGCTACTATCTTGCTGGGATTATTACAATTTCTGGGAAAACTGTAAATTTCACATCAACCATTTTATCATACAGTTATCCCATACTTTTCCAGCCTGTATAAAAGGACATGTCTTGGTACGCACAGATATTTTACCACCTGGGTTTTATTCCCCTCGAATTTTTCAAGTGCCCAGAGAATAAATACTTATTTTCGTCAAAGTACGCAAGATGCATTATTATAAGCTCTTTTCAATGATTCTGATTTCTTCGTCAGTCAGGTCATAAAGATCATATATCATTCTGTCGATTTCACGCTCGAGGTCTGTTGTATCGGCTTTTGGGTTATTTTTCTTATTATCTAGAATATTTTTAACGGTACTTTTTATATTTTTTACAAAACTTGCATTTGCTGCATCAATAGCTGGTATTGGTATATTTTCTACATAAATAGAAAACATTCTCACAGCCTTTCCTCCCAACTGAACTGATAACGTTCGATAATACCAATCTATAAGGTTTGAATTTAATAATCCTAATAAGTACTTTAGCTCAGTATTATAGCATATAAAATAAACAGTATTGTTAAAATAGACATTTTCTTCTGCAAGGGCAAAAGTCAGTTTTTGACAAATATCATTGTATACGATTTTTTCTTTTTCAAATTCTTCAATATAAGCACAGTTTCTCAAGTTATAAGGAGTTGCACCTTTGTCCTGTCTTTTGGCTATTTTCGGATAAAATCTATCAAGATGATTTTTGATTGCCGGATAATTATTAATATTTATTGGCTGTATAAATTCATCTTTTGATTTATAACCATTGTGACTGTTTATTAGCCAAAGGTTGGAGAAGTCCGCATAGTAGCGTTTTATATCTTTGCCACGGAGAAGAGGTTTTATGATTTCTGCGGATTTAGGATCTTCGGCGATAAGGCGGTCTTTTGTCTGACCATCTATTATGAATGCCTCATTACAGCCGGTTTTAATACCGTAATTTATTTTTATGTCCCAATCTTTTAACGGTTTACCTATGTTTTCGATTTTCTCCTTTAGTTTCGACTCCACAGGATTTGATATAATCCAGGGAGCACCGGTTTTAAAAAGGTCAGTGAAAAATCCTCTTGTATCAACATATTCTTTAAAGTTTTCATCAGAATAATCCCCGCAAAATGCTACAGCATAGCACTTATGATTATTCTCTCCTTTCTGAAACGTTAATATATTTGTATCCACTGTGGCTGATTTGAAAACTTTTACGCCGGCCAAATCTATTAAAAGCTTCGGATTTGCTTTATTTGAGAGAAATCTTCTTAATTTTTCACCATAAGCTGCTCTCATCCATTTATTGGATGTAATAAATGTTAAATGTCCACCATCTTTTAAAAGCTGCCAGCCTCTTTCGTAGAATATAGCATAGATATCACCTGTCCGCGCAAAAGTTTCATACCCCAGTTTGGAAAGTGCATTTGCAAGTTTGCCAGCATTCCTCTGCAGTTGGATATACGGCGGATTACCGATTATTATATCAAAACCGCCATCCTCAAACACTTCGGAAAATATTATATGCCACTCAAAGTGGGAATCTGAATTAAATTCTAAAGCTTCGTTCTCCTTTTTTAGTTTATCCAACCTCATTTTGTATTTTTTAATATCATGTGTCTCAAAATCAGCATCGTCTCCATGAAATAATTTGAGATTTTCCTTTAATGAAGATATTTGTTTTTCAATTTCATCAATTTTGACATTATTCTCAAACAGTACGATTCTTTTCATTAAATCAAATATCTCTGACTTTAGCTTATTTTTGTGCCTGGTATCATTTTCTACAAAATATTCCTCTTTTTTCTCTTCCAAATCATCGACCAGTTTCTTCTTTCCTTCATGGTGGGTGTTTTTATTAAGCTGAGGTAAATATTCCACCAAGCTGTTACCTGTCATTAATTTGAAATCAAGATTTGGCAAGGGTTCTATACCCATATTTGCTCTGGATGAGTCTATATTTTCTTCAATAAGCAGGGAGAGAAAAAAACGCAATTTAGATATCTGAATCGCAATATCCTGGATATCAACTCCGTAAATAGAGTTCTGAATAAGAAATAATTTTTTAATGTAATCATAGTTTTTTTCTTTCACCCTTTTCAAAATATCATTCATTAACTTTGCTTTGACCGATTCCGGCAGATTTTTATTTTCAATATGTTCCAGATGAATTTGACTCCACATTTCATCGTTAGGATCGAGTTTGTTTATCAAAAATACAAGCTTATTGAGAATCCCCATGGGAAATGCACCGGAACCCACCGCCGGATCAGCTATCTTAATCTCTGCAAGCGACTGGATAATTTTTGATTTAATATTTTCATCCGTACACTCAAAAGTATCCTTACTCTGGTCAAAAAGCTCTTTCAAAAGATCTTCTAATTCAGGAACATCACCTAAACGGGTCTTCAGATACTCTTTGATTGAGTTTTCAACCATATAATCAACTATCTGCCTTGGGGTATAGTAGCTACCTGTGGTTTTACGTACCGTTTCGCTTGTTTCGGGATTTGTCCTGGCAAGAAGGTTTTCAAAAACCCTGCCAAGCAGTTCCGGATCAAGTGCAATCTCATAATCATCTGTTTCATTCTCATCAATTGTGAAATTATATTGCGAAAGAATATTTAAAATGCCCCTCTGGGAATAAGTTTCATCATAAAAAAACAGCCAGTTTGGCACTTTTAAGCCAACATCTTTGTCAGAAAAACCGTCAAGCCTTATTTCTACATTCTGACCATTCTCATCTTTCCCTTTTCTATCAAGACACTCAAAAAGACCGCCATTGAGAAAAGGGATATCTTTGAAAAGTGACTCAATGTCATCCTTGTTGTTAAAACAGTTCTCATACCTGTAAACGGAATGATCCATATAGCTGGCATTTTTATGTCCGGAAATTTTGTACCTGAATTTTCGTTTTTGAATCGGGGTATTTAATGTGGCAAAAAACAGGTTCTGCAAAATAGCATTGTAATAAGAAGAATCCTCATCTGACAAAGTATTCAGAATATTGGCTATGTAATCCTTATCAAATAGATTTGGCTTTATTATTTTCTTTTCCTTCATGAACCAGATGAATATCAACCTTGTGATAAGTCTGATAACAAATTTCTCTATTCCGATTTTCTCAGCCAGAATATCTTTTGTAAATTTGATTTTTTTCAATGCTCTAAAATACCAACCTGCTATTTCA
>JASMTO010000192.1:0-15572 GCA_041694215.1 bacterium | reverse complement strand
AACAAATATGCAAGTATGCTTACTGTCTCCATATTTCTCATAAACTAGCTATCCTTTTTTGTATATATTTCTTTACTTCAAGGCTTATCTGTATTAATAAATTTAAATGGATGTGAAAAAAGTTGCGATAATTATTTATGTTACTGTACTTACTTTTTCTGTTCTATACTCGCCGCAACCATTGCTTCCCATATTAATAAAAGAATTTCATGTGGATGCTTCCCATGCTGCATTGCTGACATCTGTTACTCTTATTCCTTTGAGTATTTCTCCGATATTTTACGGATTTATTCTGGAATCATTTACGGCTAAATTTGTGTTACGCATTGCGTTATTAGCCCTTACCATTACGGAAGCCGGAATTTGCTTTGTTTCTAGTTTTAACATTTTTCTATTACTGAGATTTTTACAGGGATTTATGGTTCCCGCTATACTGACATCCGTAATGACATATATCTCTGTGGTTTCAGAAAAAGGGGTTATTCAGAAAGTAATGTCGGTATATATAGCATCCACTATATTGGGAGGGTTTTTGGGAAGGTTTACTTCGGGGGCTATATCCCATTACTTCGGATGGCGATATAGTTTTCTCATTCTATTTATAAGCCTTGTGTTCAGCTTAATTCTTACTTTTTTTCTGGAATCAGATTCTAAATTGCAAAAATCTGGTTTTAAATTCACTCAAGCGATCTATGTTATTAAAGCAAATCCCTATATCAATATGTATATTGTTATTTTTTGTACATTTTTCGTTTTTGCAGGGATGCTTAATTTTCTTCCTTTTAGATTAACTGAAATATCATCAAATATAAATGAATTACAGATAGGCATTGTTTACTCAGGATATATTATGGGTATATTGGTATCTCTGAATTCATTAAAAATAATTAAAATGTTGGGCAGTGAAAAAAAAGTCGTTATTGCCGGATTGTTTGTTTTTCTTATTTCGTTACCAGCTTTTGCTGCTAATTCGGTGGGTATTATATTTATTTTCATGTTTGTTTTTTGTGCTGGGATGTTTACTGTACATGCTGTTGAGTCTGGTTATTTAAATAAGATATCCATGGAAAACAAAGGTGTTGTTAACGGTGTTTATGTTTCTGCTTATTATAGCGGTGGGGTGCTTGGGACGTATTTACCAGGTTTTATTTATGAATATTTCGGATGGCGGTTTTTTCTTACATGTTTAGCTTTTATTATTATGTTGGGTATTTTCTCAGCAGTATTTATTAAAGCACCGGAATAAAATTATTATATCGGCAGAAAAATATGAAATGATGTGCCTTTGTACTCTTCCGATTCGAATGATATTCTCCCGCCATGCTTTTTTGCTATGGAATAGCATATAGACAATCCTAGCCCTGAACCCTTCTGGCTGTACTCTTCTTTTGTAGTAAAATATGGATCAAAAATTTTGTCTTTTATCTCTTTTGATATTCCTTTACCTTTGTCAATAACACTTATTTTCACATAATTTTTATCCAATTGAGTTACTTTTTCCAAAGTAAGCTTAACGGTACCGCCATCTGGCATAGCTTCTTTTGCATTTTTTAGGATGTTAAAAAACATTTGTTTTAATTGATTATTATCAGCTTCCACAATATAACTGTCTTCAGATGCGATTATTTCTACTTTGAGGTTACTGCCTGCAAAAACTAAGTCACTTATCTCTTTTAATGCACTAATAATTTCAATTTGCTCTTTTTTGGGATTACCTCCTTCGGAAAAGGTAAGCAATTTCTCCGTAAGTTCTCTTGTGGAATCAATCGTATTTTCAGCTTTTACGAGAAACTCTTTTGCTTTGTTTTTGTCATTAAGATACACTTTAGCTAAATGTATATAGTTGTAAAGAATAGTTAGAAGATTGTTAAAATCATGGGCTATACCACCAGCTAAAACACCTATGGATTCAAGTTTTTGTGTGCGGAGTAAACTTTCCTCAGTAAGATTCTTATAAGTCATATCTTTAATGATAATAACTGCCTCCAGCACGTTACCTTCACTGTCAATGATTGGTGAGGAGATGTAGTCTACCGGTACTTGTTTCTTATGAATGTTTTTTATATACATTTGTTCATTATTGAAATATGTGGCAGTTTTTTTAAGTGAAGCGATAAGAGGGTTAAAGCTTTTGTTACCTTTATTGTCAACAAATTCTATCACATCACTGATATGCATTCCGATAGTATTTTTAATTTTTATTTTGATAAATTTTTGGGCAAATGAGTTAATAAATGTAACAATCCCCTGCTTGTCGCAAACGATTACGCCTTCCCCGAGGTTTTCCAGAATCATTTCCAGTCTTTGCTTTTGTTGGGCTAACTCCTGCTGCGCTTTAACAAGTAAGTCTATGTCATTAAAATATATAATAGATGTTTCTGAATTAAATTTTGCGTAATTAGCTGAGAAATATCTGGAGGTACCATCTATACTGGGCAGGGCTATGATTTTTGGATAGCTTTGTTTATCAAGGGCGGCGATAAATTCGTCTTTTAAGACTTTCTTCACATCTAACGGGAGATAATGGTTTGTAAATTCTTCCACGCTTTCCAGGTTTTTATTATAGTAATAATTAAGAAATGCTTTATTTGCAGCTATTATACTGCTATTTCTAATTAAAATAATGAGATTTTTTGTGGAATCCACAATGAATTCTATAAAGCGCCTTTGTGTGGCTATTGTTTTATTTGCTATAACCTGACTTTTTAGCTTTTCTATTGTGTTAATTAGTTTATCAATATCCACAGGTTTTGTTATATAGTGATCTATGTTAATATTTATGGCCTCTATAAGGTAATCTACATCTTTGTAGGCGGTGAGCAGAATAATAAGAACGTCAGGAAATCTATCTTTTACATCTTTTGCTAACGAAATACCGTCTTTTATAGGCATCTTTATGTCTGAAATTAAAATATCTATTTTTTCTTTCTCCATCAATTCCAAAGCTTCCTGTCCATTGGAAGCAGAAAAAATGGTTTTATAATTTGTGGACAGTAAGTTAACAAGGTATTCCCTGTTAAAGGTTTCATCTTCCACAACAAGTAGTTTAATGTCAGTATCAATTTTCAGATTATTTGAAAATTTCACCAACCACCTCAATAATGTTTTATACTACAATGATACATTATTTTCTCTATTTGAAGCAACTCTTTCTACACCTATATTAAATCTCATCCATATTTTATTTTGAAATGATAAAACAGTGTAAGTGAGAAACATAAAATATTTTTTCATTTTTGTGAATTATAAATGAAATAAAATTAAAATAGAATTCCACAGGTTTAAAACACAAATTTGAAACAAGTGATTACCTAGGCAAATTTATTCGCCAGAAGGCGAATGCTACAGGGTGACAATATCCTAGTTATGCAAAAGTCTTAGGATGTTTGTTATTTTCTTTTGATTGCTTCGTTTACAATTTTGCTAAGTTCTGCTCCCCTGAAAGGTTTTCTGATGAAACCGAATAGCCCGTTTTTTTCTAAGTCAGCCAAATCACCACTTTTTGTGAACCCTGAGGTAAGTATAATTTTTATATCAAGTTTAATTTTTTTTAGCTGATAAAAACATTCTTTACCATTCATTTTAGGCATGACCATATTAAGAATAACCAAATCTATTTCGTCTTTCTTATCTTTAAAGATTTCCAGTGCATTTTTCCCATCTTCAGCCAAATAAACGGTATAACCATATTCTTTGAGAAGAGCTTTTCCGGTAGTTCTTATTATAATTTCATCATCCACCAGCAAAACTGTCCCTGCTCCAAAAACTGGTTTTTCTACTATAGCCGGCGTTGATGGGCGATCTTCAGTTACAGGAAAATATATATGGAAACAGGTGCCTTTTCCCACTTCACTGTGAACGTTGATTGCTCCTTTATGTTGCTGAACTGTACCGTAAACGGCAGACAAACCAAGCCCTGTGCCCTTGCCCTGTTCTTTAGTGGTGAAAAATGGCTCAAAGATATGGGGCAGATGCTCTTTTGAGATACCTACTCCGTTATCTTCCACTTCTATTGCGATATAGCTACCAGGCTTGATGTCAAATGAGCTGGTATTGCAATATGTCTGACCCAGGTTAATATTTCTTGTCCTGATATGTATTGTACCACCATCTGGCAATGCATGGGATGAGTTTATCCCCAAATTAAGGAAAACATTCTGGAGTTGGCAGGGATCTCCAATTACCCAGGTGGATTCTGCATGTAAATCAATGATTATTTCAATCCTTTTATCTATTGTACTTTTCAAAATATCAACGGCTTCATTTATAACATGATGAATATCCACAGGAGTGGAGCCTGCTTTTTGTTTTCTGGAAAAGGCGAGAAGCTTACTGGCCAATTCTGCGGCACGCTCTGCAGAACCCATAATCATAGAAACATATTTGTTTGACTTTTCATCACTCTTAAGTTGATATTTAAGCACCTCAGTAGCCCCAATTATCCCACCTATTATGTTGTTAAAGTCATGGGCAATTCCGCCGGCCAGCTGACCAATAGCATCCATTTTTTGGCTGTGTTGCAATTGTTTTTGCAGCTTGTATTCTTCTGTTATGTCCCGGAATACTAAGACAACCCCTACTATTTCTCCGTTCGGTTTTTTTATTGGTGCTGCAGAATCAGCTATCTGGTATTCTTTCCCTGATTTACTTATTAAAATAGTATGATTGGCAAGGCCTACCTTATTGCCGTATTTCAGGACTGCTTCTGCGGGATTTTCCACTTTTTCTCTTGTTTCCCCATTGATTATGTTAAATACTTCGGACAGCTGTTTGTTTCTTGCTATATCTGTTTTGTATTCTGTCAGTTTTTCTGCAACTGGATTCATATTAACAATTTTCCCATCAAGGTCTGTTGTAATGACAGCATCTCCAATGGAATCCAGTGTTACCCTAAGATATTCAGCCAGTTTTCGGGTATTATTTTGTTCCTCAGAAAGTTTTTCTATTACCCTCGATACAACAACCCCACCAAAAAGGATGGCAATTATATAAATAAGCCTATCAAGCAGCTCATTAGTATTCCCTGAAGCATAGAAAAAATGAAGAAAACTGTAGTTAGAACTATTAAACCAAAAAAATTCGATCAGGCTGTCAATTGTCCATGCCACAGCAAGCATTGTCACACTAAAGAATAACACATTTCTTGCAGCATAACTTTCAACTATTTCAGATAATCCAAATAATTTTCTTACGGAAGGCAGGCGGAATATAAAGTAAACGAGAAATGCTAATACGGTTATAACAAAGCAAGTCTCCAGAATTATTGGCACAACCATTTTTTCAGGCGTTATGCCAGAAAGCCATTTCTGCACGTGGAAAAAGTAATTTGACGTCGGATTATTTTTCCCATATTTGAGATACTCATCAATAGCTGCCAATATTTCTCTATCATACCCTGCAAAAAATAGATCAACAGGGTGAAAAACTATCGAATAGTCCAGTTGGTTTACAATGTGTTTAGGTTTTCCCATAATATTTAATCTGTCACCTATTCCTCCGTCATAAATATTATTCACTATGCCTTCAAACATATGATCATAGCTGTCTACTTTAATGAACGTACAATTAATTTGAAATGAATCCAGAAGCTTTTTGAATTCTTCGTAAAATATCGTTTCTTCAAGGTATGCAATTTTCTTGCCGTTCACATCAAGTATTGTGTGTATCCCACTTTCACGGTTTGTAAACAGGGCACCCCATGTCTGCAAGATTGAGTTGTAAGTATAATCAAAGTGCTTCGCCCGCCAGTCAGAATAAACCAGAGGGATCATAATATCTATTTTCTTTTCATAGAGCATCCGGATAATTTTGGGAAAACTGCCGTGTATATATCTCAAATGCCAGTTATTTGCTTGTGCTACATCTGTAAGAATATCTTTCGCCAGCCCGTCAGGCTCATCATTCTCTTTTTTGAAAATAGCAGGACTTTTGTCAAAATAACCTACGATAATCTTCTTTGTATCGTTTTCTGCTTTTAAATTTACAGACAGAAGTAAAAAAATAGTTGCAGCTATCAGATAGATATGCTGTAATTTCATGTGATGTCCTTTTTTGATAGAAGTACACTAAAATTATATATATTTTAAACTATCAATGAAATGCTGTCAACAATATATGTCGTTTAAATATTTGTAAAATCTTATAATTTTTATAATTTAAGATGGACAATTAGCAAAAATATATACTAAATAATCTTTGAATAAATCCCTCACCCCGCTTCCCATAATTATATATTGTTGGAAGATCATATGTTTCGGATAAATGTGAAACTTAACAAATTAGGTAATACCAGTAAATATCATGAAATTATAAGGGATATTGATTGACAAATATTATTATATATGGTAAAAGAGTGTTATGCTTTATATTTTTTCAACTTTGTAGTATAAAATAAATTATAAATAGCATTTTTTCGGAGGTTGATATTGAAACGATTTTTCCCCGTCTATGTTAACAAACAAAGCCCTTGCTATACAAAAGATCATTTAGGCAATGCCGGTTGTCCGGCTGGAAATGATATCCCAAGATTTTTAAGGCTTGTGGCTTTACGGAGATTTGAAGAGGCTTTTTATGTCCTTAAAGAAACCAACCCTTTTTCCGCCGGTTGCGGCAGATTTTGCGATCACCCCTGTGAGACGGCCTGTAACAGGGGCAAATTTGATGAACCGGTTGATATTAAAGCTCTGGAGCGGTTTGTGGCAGATTGGGGTTATAAAAACAATCTGAAGCCACAAGTACCTAAAACAAAAATAGATAAATCGATAGCTGTAATAGGGGCAGGCCCTGCGGGACTTGCTTCGGCATATTTTTTGGCTAAAAACGGCTATAATGTGGATATTTATGAAAAAGCTCCCATGGCTGGAGGACTTCTGGCTTATGGCATTCCTGAGTACAGATATCCCAATGATATTCTGGAATATGAGTTGTGGTACATATATGAAACCGGAGTTAATATTATCCTTAATCATGAAATTGATAAGAACCGGTTTTTGGATCTGGCGGAGGAATATGACTCGGTTATTGTTGCCACAGGAGCACAGAGCCCTGGTACTCTCAATATTGAAGGTGAGGATTTTCCTAGTGTCGAAAACGGTATTGAATTTTTGAGAAAGATAAATGAAGGCAATTATAAAAAAACTGATGTGAAAATTGGTGAAAATATTGGTGTGATAGGCGGAGGGTATACAGCTTTTGATGTGGCCAGAGTATCATGCAGATTGGGGGCAAAACCTTCTGTAATTTACAGAAGAACTTTTAAAGAAATGACAGCTCATACTGGGGAAATTGAAGACTGTGAAAAAGAAGGGGTGAAATTTTTCCTTCTACGTCAACCTGTTAAAATTGAAAAAGTGGATGATAAACTGAAACTTATTTGTGCTAAAATGAAGCTTGGGCCTGTTGATGAAAGCGGAAGATCCAAACCAATCCCTGTGAAAAATGCCTATGAGGAGTTTTATTTTGACAGAATAGTTCTGGCAGTGGGGGATAAACCCGATTTGTTCTTTGTGGGGGAGAGGTTTGTCAACGAATATCCGAATCTTAACTGTCCTGATCTTCCCAATGACCTTAAAGGCAAGATTTTCATTGCCGGTGATGCCAGCCAGGGGAATGCGGAGCTTGCGGGGATGGTTGTAAAGGCTGTTGGTTCGGCACAGATTACAACAAATGCAGTAAGACAATTCCTCGGTGAGACGTTAAACTCGAATAGTAATAAAAATATTGCCTACTTTAACACATTGAACACAAAATATTTTCAGGAGTCCACACGTTTGGTGGAAGAGAAAATTCCATTTAAAGAAACAATCTCAGGGTTTCGTGAAATAGTTCAGACCATAGATGAGGATACCGCTGTAATTTTTGCTGAGCGATGTTTCTTTTGTGGTTTGTGTGTCCAATGTGACTGGTGCTTTCATTACAGTGATGGAACTATTTTAAAATATGATAAAGATTGGAGCCCAAAGGTGGATGAGTGTTTTTACGCTTTTATAAAAGATAATATTTCAGATGCTACTTTTAAAAGTGTTGAAGCATGCCCAAGGTCTGCTTTGAGTATTGCAAAGGAAGGCTCAAAGCTTGCAGAACGTTCTTTTGGTCAGCATGTGGATATAAACAGCGAACATGATGGAGGAATTAATGAATAAATATCCCGGCAAAGAAATCAGTGAAAGGGAGTTTTCTGGTGGTGATGAAGGGCTTCCTCCTGGGGCTTGCGGATTACTTGCTGCAGCGGGAGATTTTAAGCTTAGTGCCCTTTTGAAAAGTGCAATGTGTCTTCAGTATCGGGGGAGAACTGGAGCAGGCATTACCCTTAAGGGGATATACAAAGACCATAACTTTTATGTTTTTCATGTAATGTACAGGGATCAGTATAAAGTTAGTGAGCTGGAAAATTTTATCCAAAGCTGGGGGGTTCATATAGTTGAATCCCAGGAGATGGTCCCAACAAGACTTTATTACGAATATGATATCCCTGTTATCAAAAAATATTTTGTTGCACCTCCCACAATTGATGAAATAAGATACAGGGAAACAATAGATAATGAGTATTTTTATATTTTAAAGCAGGTGACGAAGTTTAATAAAACATTTATCCGGGATGCACGGATATTTTCCAGCTCCAAAGAAAACGGTACATTTCTTACTGCTTTTGAGCTGGTTGATACAATAAGGATATATGATATTGAACAATTTGAAGACAGTAACTATGAAGCATGCCTGATTCACCTGAGATGGCCAACAAGCTCCGGAAGAGGGTTGTGGTGGGGGCCTCAGCCTATTTCTGTTGGTGAAATTGCAGGGATTCACAATGGTCACTTGTCCAGTGATAAATCAAACGCTATGGCTTTGGAACAATTGGGGATATATCTCCATGTGGGTACGGATTCTGAAGCTATATTTCTGGAAGTTGATTATTTGCTGCGCAATGGCTATTCCATACAGGACATCGAGTGGATTCTATGCGGGAAATTTCCCCGTGAGTTGGGAAACATGACTGAAAATGAACAAAGGCGGTTTAAAGAACTTGTATCTGATCCATATTTGCGAAAAATGAAAATGAGTGGGCCGGCCACATCCATCGTTATGTCTGAAGATGAAATCCTTGGGTTTACCGACAGGGATCATTTAAGATCTTTTAGTATAGGTTGCAATGACAAAGTGGCCTTTCTAGCCAGTGAGCAAAGAGCTATTGTGTCAGCTGCATATTTTTTACAGGAAAACCTTGATGACATATATGATCCTGATGCTGGAAAGGTTATAGGATTTTCAGTGAAAGATAAAAAGGTAAAAAAACTTGACTACGGGTGGAAAAGAAATGGAACTGTCTGAAAAAAATAAAATTGTCGTAAAAAGATCGATCAAATACACAGAACCTAAAAAAACCGGGATTTACGCCACAGGAGCAAAATATCTTGTGAAGGTAACGGATGAAGTTGAAGAACCGGGGCGAGGGTGCGTTCATTGTGGGACATGCGTGCAGGCCTGCACACACAACCTCAGTAATCCTGACAGCCCCACAGGTGTATTTTACATGGAGGAGATTTACAGAGACGGCGAAGGCAACAGGATAGACCCTGAAGATGAAGGGATTGTTTTTCTGGAAAAGATTCTATGGATTAACCCGGATGAATGTTGTAACTGTAAACGTTGTGTTAAAATGTGCCCCCAGAGGGCTATAAAAGTAACAGAAAATCCGGATTATCATGATATCGGGGTAAACCTGACAAATTCTGAAGTAATTAATAATTGCCTGTCAAGGGCAAACGGCGATTCCACAGTCAGCAGCGCTCATCTCGGCAAATTTCCATCGAAGCTCAGCGAAGATTGGATTATTGATGCTGCTGAAATACTTTCCCCCAAAGGGATCATCTTCATGAATATGCAGGCAGAATGGATGATCTCACATTAGGCAAAAGGAATGCAAAATTCCACTGCAAAACACCGATATTTGATGTACACATGAGTTATGGATCCAACAGCCACGAGGCTTTTCTTGCAAGGCTCATGGCCTGCATTAAACTGGGAAGACCCTTTTTCACCGGAGAGGGGTATATCCATCCAGATATGATGCCTGCTGCAAAATACTGTATTTTACAGTTTGGTTCTGGTGGTTACGGCCCGTGGGTGGAACTGGATAAATTTGCCGGAATATCCATGAAGTATGGTCAGGATGCTAAAAAAGGGAAAGGGGGGAGGCTTCAGGCGAAAAAAAATGATATCGAAATTGCACTGCTCAGATGTGTTGAAGCATTGAGAAATCTTACCGCTCCCAATCCCCAGCATCTGCAATATTCAATTGAAGAGCTACCTATGCGGGTGGAATCCCTGAGGGCGTTGCTTGGTGAAGAGAAACTGATAGGTGCCGATGTATACGGTACTGCCTGGAACTTTCCTGAGATTGCTGTAGCGCTTGCGAAAGCCGGCTTTGATTACATCACAATAAAAGCCGGAGATGGCTCCACAGGAGCTGCCCACTTAGTGGATTTGCAAAACAGAGGGCTTAATGTCGTATATTTGACGCACATTGCCGATTTGGCTCTCAGAAAGGAAGGGTTAAGAGAGCAGGTGTCTATAATTTCTGAAGGGGGGATATTGGACAGTTTCCATGCATTCCTTGTGTTACTAGCAGGAGCAGATTTTGCCGGGATGGGTATGAGAACACTTCATCCCCTTGGCTGTACACTTTGTGGAAGGTGCCACACCGGGCAGTGCGCATGGGGGATAACGTCCAGACCTTATGGCGCAAGGATTGATCCTGGTGTGGGAAGTGAAAAAATTGTCAAAATGGTTAAAAGTTTTGTGGAGGATATGGAAGGGCTTGCAGCCGGATTGGGGATGAGTAGCCATACGGATGTTGTGGGTGCAAGGCGCTTCAGATATCATGGTAATGACCCACTTTTGTATAATACCTTTGGAAAAGAGGAAATTGAGAAGCAAGTGGAGGAAGTCGCAATAAAAGAACGCCATCACAAAATTTTTAAAACAGGCCAAAATCTTAGGAATGAGAATATAGAGTTCTTTTCTTCAACACTTGCGGGTATTAATGGAAATAGTTTGGTAATTGACGTAGGAGTGGACAAAATCGATAGCAGAAGCCTTAATGTCTTGATGAAGGATGCTGTTAAAAACGGTGTCAAAAAATTTACTTTAAAAAATGTTGTGGGGCAAAGAATCATTGGTACAGGGGTTAACGCTGAAGAGATAAATGTTGAAGGGCTTGTGGGAAATCATTCTTTTGCTTTTGTAAGAAATATGAGAATTAATGTAGTTCCTGCTAAAATGGATGGATTTAATGTGCCGGCTAATGCCCAGGTGGGTGTGGCAAATACCTCCAATCCGATTGAGATAAATATAGCGGGGCATGTCAGCGATCTGTTTGCTGCATATGCCGTAAGCGGTACATTCAGGGTTGCCAAAAGCGGTGGTGTCAGGAACCTTCTCCTTATGAAAGCTGGAATGCCGCGAGAATGGGCTAAAATCGACCTTGGAAAATATGCAGATTATTCAAACAAAGAGATAATTGAGAATTTGCTCTTAAATTATCAGAAAAGAAAAGCTTCATTGAATAAAATGGGATGGCACAAATTTATACGTTCACAGGAAAGCAAACTTAATAACAGAAAGCCACCTGTGGCTGTTTTTGGGCTGGGACTCGAGCGCGGAATGGGTGATTATTTTATGGAATATGCTCAAGGTGGTATAGGAATTGTTCTCAATGTTGTAAACCTGGAAAACCCAATGGGCTATTATATCTGTAGTGGTATGACAGCAGGGGCTGCATATATTAGGGGTAACGTGACAGATTCTCAGCTGGGTGTGGGTGTAAGGAAAATCGAGTATTTGACAGATTTAGATAAGAAGTTGCTGGAAAAGGAAATTAATGATTTTCTCTCTGTATTTACCAAAGTTAAGATTGATGAAAAATATGATGAGAGACTGTCTGTTTTTGCAGAAATGTATGAAAAAGATCGAGAAAAAATATTCGATGAATTTTGTAAAATTATACCGGTTTCTGCTGCTGAAAATGTTAAAAGTAATGAATAATGATGAGTTTAACTTATTATACTGCTGATTATAGAGGAGGAGGAAAATGCTGATTGCTGGTGTGGATATTGGAAGTAATAGTTTGCGATTGTTAATAGCGGAAGTTAAGGATGGCAAAATTTTAGAAATAGTGCATGAAGAGCGTGTTATCACCAGACTTGCTGAGGGTTTGCCACGAACAGGTAAACTTAAAACGGAAAATATCAATGCATCGATAAATGTTTTAATTGGATTTATGGAAATCATAAAAAAATATAATGTCAGGAACTATTTGTTTGTCGCCACAAGCGCAGTTAGAGAGGCTTCAAATGCTGATCAGTTTTTGTCCAAACTTGATGAAAACGGTATAAAAGTAAATATAATTACTGGTAAACTCGAAGCGGAATTCACCTTTAAAGGGGTCAATTCTGTGATAGATATAAAAAATTGCAACAGCCTTATCTTTGATATTGGTGGTGGCTCTACGGAATTTGTATACTCAGAAAAAGGTAATATTGTTTCTACAGAAAGTCTTGATCTGGGTGTGGTAAAACTTTGCAACATGTTTGATTTTACTCATGCCGTTACAGATGACTTGGTCAGAGAAGTAAAATTATATATCGAGAAGATACTGGAAAAGGTGAATTTTAGTGGGATAAATCCTGATAAAGTGATTGCCACTGCTGGCACAGCTACTACTTTGGCTGCTATTGATATGGAGCTTGAACAATATGATTATCAGAAAGTGAACGGATATATATTGCATATATCACGGATTAAAGCTATTTTTGAAATGATCAGGAAAATGGATCTGCCTGACAGATGCAATATTAAAGGACTTGAGAAGGGAAGGGAGGACACAATTATTCCTGGAATTATTATAATAATGGCTGTGATGGAAAAACTTAACATAAAAAACCTGATAATAAGTGATTTTGGCCTCAGGGAGGGTATAGCAATTGCAGCCTCAGATTTATAGCTTAATCACTATTCCTATAATGACCGGTTTTGTTGGCTATTTTACCAACTATCTTGCCATCAAAATGCTTTTCAGGCCGTATAAAAAACGCTGGTTTTCTATGGGTTGGCAGGGTGTTATCCCCAGAAACAGAAAAAAAATTGCCAGTGAAGTAGCCATTCTCGTTGGAAAAGAGTTAATCAGGGAAAATGATATTAGATCGGCGATACTAAGTGAAAGTTTTCAAAGTTTATTGAATAATACAGCAGAAAAAGAGATAAAACGTTTTCTTAAGAAAGACTATGGTTCTGTTTACGATATCCTCAACAATTTTGGTTTGGATATGGATGATGTCATTTCATCTACAATAACGAATACCACAAACAATGATCAGGCTGTGGAAGTAATCAACGGTCTGCTTAGGAAAATGTCTAAAGAAATTCTGGACAGTTTCCTGCTAAAGTCTGTGTCTGAAGTAGACGGTATGGAAGAAAAAATACGTTATTTTGTAAGAAAAATAATGGAAAAGGGGAACTGGCAGGAAATACTCACGGATGAAATTTTTGCAAAAATAAATAATATACTATATTCCGGTGCTTCGCTAAAAGATATTTTGCCGGGAGAACTTGTGGAGAAAAAAACAGAGATCTCCCAAAAGATTACTGTTAAAGGTATCGATCTTTTGTCAAAAACGCTAAATGACGATAAAACAAAAAAAATTATTATTGAAAAACTTATAGATCTGAAAAACAATTATTTTGGTAGCGGTTTTTTCGATCAACTAAAGCTTGGGATGTTGAATGTTTTTTTAAATGAAGATGTAATTGCCGATATTGTAAACAATGAACTGCCACAGGTGATCAATGCCATAAGTGAAAACGATGAGGTCATAAATAAACTGGAAAAATCAATGGAAGGGTACATTGACCAGTTTTTGGAGAAACCCTTTTATGAAATCATCGAAATAGTCGGTATGAAAACATTTTATAAAATTCGTATTGATTTTAGCTCATGGCTGAAAAATTATCTTAAATCTGAGTCACTTATCAGCAAGGTTGAATCCTATTTTATTGCCAGTTATCGGAAATTTTCAGGATTTACATTCGGCGGAATTTTAAAAACAATGGGCATTGATCCCTATGAAATTCTGACAGGGAATATTGATGTCAGGACAGTTTTGAATAAAAGTAAGACAAGTTCGGATGCTTTATCAGAAGGTGTCACTTCTATACTTAAAGGAATATATATAAATAATGTGCATGACAAGATTCCTGAATCCACTTTTGACAAAATAAAAAACACCGTATCGTTTAAAATCAATGAAATACTTGATAAACATATAGTCAACGTGCTTAGTGCTATAAACCTAAGCAGTATAGTGGAGGAGAAAGTAAACTCTCTGGATTTAAAACAACTGGAAACACTACTTTTTTCTTTTATGAAAGATCAATTCCGGTGGATTAATGTACTTGGTTTTGTTTTGGGTTTTATTTTTGGTACAATCCAAAGCTTAATAATTTACTATTTTTGAATATATCTATGACTTTTGTTTGATAAACAGGGCTAGCTTTTGAGTATTTATATCTGAGGTTAAAAACAGCTCCTTTTTCGGAAAATTAATAACTTTGATGGTATTTGCTACATTATCATTTACATCAATTAAATCTTTTGTGACTGATTTTGCCTTTTTAAAGAAATCAAAATTGATGAATCCATTACCTTTTTTGGCAAATATTGCTAGGTAAAATATATTGGATTCAACTATATCCTGAAAAAAGTGTGTACCAAATGAAAGTTCGGGCATAAGACCTCCAGCTTCGTATTCAATTTCACCAATGCCAAACATATTGCTAATATCTGAAAAGCTCACCGGTACCCCTAGCTCTGGTGACTCGGTTCCCCATCTGCCTGGTCCTATTAGAAGGGTATAATTGTTTTTTTTATCTGACAGTTGCTTGTTTATTTTACCAACTGTTCTGGCTACTTCATATTTGTCACTTAAAGTCAGTTGTGAATATTTTTTCGGGTCAATATAAATAATCTGTCTGATATAATTACAAATGCTTCCGCCCATAAAATTGCCTTTGGATTCTATAAGTATAATATCGTCTGAAGATGGTGTAATATTAAACTTCGACTTGCTGTTAGTGTTGGTTTGCAGTGGTCTGCACTGTACAAGGTTAATGACATAAAAATCATTGCTAAGAAAAATCACCGTAAACTCTGTATCCACAGGGCAACCGTACTCTTTTTCGATGGTGTTTAGCATATCGGACATAATGTTAGGAAATTCACTTTTCAAAAGTTTTTCAAACGTTAATATCCACAAATTTTCTATTTTTCTACCGGAATCCCTCAGTTTTCTCATCATCTCATTGTCTCTAGTTGCAATCCAATTTAAATCAAAAGGTATATTTGATTTATCAAGGCTGTAAAAGGACACTGTATGTTTTCCGCTACTTCTTACATCCAGAATATCCAGATCTTTTTGGGAAAATTTTCTTATATTTTCTTTGTCGGATAATGGCACCAGAAGTGGGTTGTTCAATGGAACAATCCTGGGATAGTCGCCTTCTACTCTGTTTACTGCTCT
>JASMTO010000191.1:0-16710 GCA_041694215.1 bacterium | reverse complement strand
TATCTGTGTTAATAATGTTTAAAAATTTCCAGGATAAAAGATGCTGTCCTACTGTTCCAAAGATTGCCCCGATTTGTGTTCCTTTGATATCACTGTTAAAAACGGTAAACCTGATATTACACCTTTTAAGCATTATTTTCTTGATGTACCCTTTGTATGCGCTAAGCTTAAGCACTTTTTTGAAATGGAATTTTCCGATGTTAACTCGTTTGTTAGAAAAGCTTCAGGAAAGCAGCAGCCATGTCCACATAACGAAGCTGTTCGGGAGACTGCACAGTTTCTAAAGAAAAACCGAAATAAAAAGATATTGTTTATTAGAGGCTCCGGGAGTTTAGGATATAATATGTATTATTGGGATAAACTGTTTAGCAATTTTCCCAACTGCTGGTTTGTGGAGGGTGGCCCTTGCGATGACACGGGGATTTATGCCCATGTAAAAGACTTCGGCTGTATAAAAAATCCTGCTATTACGAATCTTAGCCAAGCTGAAACGATTATCTTATTCGGCAAAAATGCAAAAAACTGCAGCCCGCATTTATACGCATACTTAAAAACGTTGAAAAAAGACGGGAAAAAAATTGTGTATATAGATCCAGTGAAGACCGCTACTGCTAAACTTGCTGATAAATTTATCAGAATTAACCCTGCAGCCGACGGATTGCTGTCGGCTGCCCTCCTTGAGGAAATTATGCCGGGGCAAGGGCGTAAGATTGACGGGATTTTTGAAAAGACAGGGCTTTTATCTGAGGATTTTAACTATTTGAAGGGTTGTATTAAAGACGGTAAAACGGCATTTATCCAAGGTTTTGGTTTACAGCGCTATTCCAACGGGGCAAATATTGTAAGCTGGATAAACAGGCTTGCTGTATATACGAACAATGAGCACCTCCTTTATTTCGGGAAATCATCTAAAGAAAATCTTGATAAGCCGGATATTCCTAAAAAAAACATGGTGAATATTGCAGACATTATACAGAAAATGGATGAAGGGTTTTTTGATATTTACGTTGTGGTGGGGGCAAATCCGGTGATTACCTATCCCGAGCCCCGGTTACAGATCAAGGCATTCGAGGAAAAACCACTTATTTGCATAGATACCAACTACACAGATACAAGCAAATATGCCGTCTATTTTATCAAATCTGCAGGCATGTTTGCCCAGGACGATTTTAGTGAAAGCTATTTCTTTAATATAAAAGGTGAAAGAGGTGCAGTGGGTACCGGGGCTCTTTCTGATGTGCAGATTGCCTGCAGTATTGGAGAAATTTTGAATATAGATGTAAATCTGAATTTTAAGCATAAAACCGCGCCTGCCACCTCCCGAAAATATACAAACAGGTATCTTGAGCTGAAAGAGCCGTATATGCAAAAGGATAAGTTCAGGCTGCTGACAGCCTCTCACTATTTTTATCTGAATTCACAGCTGGCGGATAAGTATCCGGCTGTTGACAATTATATTTTTATCAGCGAGAAGGATGCAGGTGAACTAAATGTTTCAGATGGTGATCTGCTTAGGGTATACAATGAAACCGGTGCGTTTATGAACAGGTGTAAAATTAGTAATATGGTTGAAAATAAAACGATACTCGTATATAAAAACAGAAAACTCGTAGAAGGGTGGCCGAATATGGTGAGCAAAAGTATGCCAACCGATTCAATGACCGGCCTTGCCTACTATGATACGTTTGTAAATGTGGAGAGGGTAGATGGCTAAAAAGGAAAGAAAATTCGCCAAGTATTTTGGCGGTGAATACATGAAGTATTGGTACGCTGGATTTGTTGTAATACTGGGTATTATGCTTTTGGATATGTACAATGACAGACATGTGAAATATTATGATTTGACTGTATATAATAATGACGGAGAGGTGATTGAACAGACTGATGTGGAGAATAGAAATATCGAATCACTTGCGCTGAAGCTACCCATTACAAAAGCCTTTGATCCTGTCAAAAAATTTGAATTTTAAGGTATGATTTATCTTGATTATGCTGCTACAACACCAGTTTACAGTGAAATAATCAAAAACATTCCCGCTTTGCTGGAAAGATATAATTTTAACCCGTCAGCGTTGTATTCACCCGGTGTTAAAACCCGGGAAGCGCTGGGGGATGCCAGAAGGCAGCTTGCTTTTTATCTGAATGTTGCTCCAGAGAATATTATTTTTACCTCATCCGCTACAGAAGCCGCTAATATGGTTTTTAAAGGTTTGAATTATAAATCTGCAAATAAAATTCTACTGAGTAATCTTGAGCATAAATCCGTGGTTGAAAGTGCCGAAAGTGCGTCTATGTTGGGAGCGGAAACTGTTTATATCAAGCATCACAGAGAAGGGATGGAGTTTGATGATATAAGGCCGTTTATTGATGAAAATGTCAGGATTTGTTCGATAATGCTTGTGAACAATGAAACGGGTGCTGTCAATCAGCTGGAAAAACTTACCTATGAAATAAAAAATTATTCTGAGGATATACTCATTTTTACTGATATAGTCCAGGGTTTTGGTAAGATGCCGGTTAATCTGGAAAATGTCGATTTTGCCAGTATCAGTGGTCACAAACTTGGATCCATGAAGGGGGTAGGTTGTCTGTATGTTCAAAAGCCCGAAATGCTGAAGCCATTAATTGTTGGAGGTGGACAGGAATTTGGGCTTAGAAGCGGTACGGAAAATGTTGTGGCTGTGCTGACGCTAAAGCAAGCATTGGAAATCACAGCAAAATTGTATGAAGAAAACAGAGAGCATCTTAAAAAGTTGAAAGAAAAATTGATAGATTTTTGCAATAAAATGCATTTTCATATAAATTCTCCTGAAAATTCTGTGGATTATATCGTGAATTTTTCAACCGGGATGCTACCTTCTGAGGTATTGATTAATCACCTTTCTTCTAAAGGGATTTATGTATCGGCAGCCTCTGCATGTACAAAAGGGGGGGTTAGCCGTGTGCTTAAGAATATGGGTTACTCCGATGGTATCGCTGCAACAGCTTTGAGGATTTCCCTACATCCCTATGTTAAGCAAGAGGATATCGATAAACTTATTTATGAAATCGAATGGGCCTGCGAAAATCTGGTGTTGTGATGAAAAGATGCCTTCTTGTAAGTGTCGGAGAACTTATCCTTAAAGGGAAAAACAGAAGCAGTTTTGAAAACATTCTCATAAAAAAGATTAAAGAGACAGTAAAAAGAGCAGGCTCTTATGAATTTAAACGATACAGGGCGCGCTATGCTGTGATTGCAAAAACTGACGATGCAAATTTTCAGGAGCTTGTTGCAAGACTGAGAAATATTTTTGGCATTGCTGTTATTTTTCAAGGATATATTGTTTCAAGGGATATGGATTCGATAAAGGAAAGTGTTTTAAAGGTAGCTAAGAAGCATTCAACGTTCAAAATCCGAAGTAAACGCCATGATAAATCGTATGCCATTAAATCTTTTGAGCTTAACCGTGAAATTGGTGATTTTGTCCTTTCCGAGGTGCCTGGAGTGCGTGTCGATGTGCATAATCCTGAGCAGGTTATTAATATTGAGATTTTTGAAGATTCGGCTGTCGTGTTCACAGAGGCGGCAAAGGGTGTGGGCGGTCTGCCGTATGGGACAGCAGGCAGGGTTGTTTCTCTTTTTTCCGGAGGGATAGATTCCCCGGTTGCATCCTGGATGATGATGAAGCGGGGATGTGAAATAATCCCTGTGCATTTTCATACGCCCCCGTATACCGGGGAAGGCTCTCTACTGAAGGTTAAGGATTTGATAAAACATCTCACAACGTTTGCCGGTAAACCGATAATATCATATTTTGTGAATTTTACCGCTATTCAGCTTGCTATAAAGAAATGCGTTCCGGACAAATATGTGACAATTGTCAGCAGACGTTTTATGGGGCGCATTGCAGAGGAAATAGCACGTACTGAAAAAGCTAAGGGAGTTATTTCCGGTGAATCCCTTGCTCAGGTTGCAAGCCAGACACTTGAAAATATGTTGTGCGTAGACGAGGTTTTCAGTTTAGTTGTTCTCAGACCCCTAGTGGGATTTGATAAAGGGGAAATCATACAAAAAGCCCGTTATATAGGTACATATGATATCTCCATAAGAAAAGAGATCGACTGTTGTCATTTGTTTGTACCCAAAAGACCGGAGACAAAAGCTAACATTGAGAGTGTCTGCAATGCCGAAAAGGGCGTATTTGAAATGTTAGGATCAGATTGGAAATATGATTACAGTATTGAATATATAAGCTAAAATTTAGGATGGGCAAGCCACCTGCCTCTTCTGCAGTTAGTTCAACGTTCAAAACGTAAGACACACTAACATACCACTTTTTCTCTCTTCTACTGCCCTACGATGTAAAACCTCCACGGCTAAACGCCCTTGTGGTGACAATAGCTTGTCATGCTTTTTGCTTATGAATAGAGAACATCAGGTAAGTGATATTAGTAAATCCCCTGATTCTATTTTATCTCCTTCATGAAGATAAATTTTTTCCACTTCACCGTCGCAACTGGCGGTAATTTTTGTTTCCATTTTCATAGCTTCTGTGATTACCAGCAAATCTCCTTTGGAAACCTTTTCCCCTTCTTTAACGTTAATTTTCAATATTTTTCCAGGCATTGTTGCGCAAATTTGTTTGGGATCCGAAAAATCACCTTTTACATTGGATTTAATAACATCCGTTAGCTTTTCATCTTTTATCTTTACTGTTCTGGGTTGACCGTTAAGCTCAAAGAATATTTTTCTGTAAGCTTTTTCATCCGGTTCACTTTCTCCAAGGTATCTGATAATAAGTGTTTTTCCTTCTTCAATTTCCACTTCTATTTCTTGATCCCTTTTAAGGGGATAAAAAAATGATCTTGTATCAAAAACGGATGGATCTCCGAATTCATCAACAAAGTTAATCCATTCTTCATAAACCTGTGGATACAGGGCATAAGAGATCACATCTGTTTCTGTAACTTCACGATCGTATTTTTTTTCAAGTGTCTTTTTTGCGCCATTAAAGTCAAAAGGGGGAAGTTTTTCTCCCGGTCTTTCATTTATCGATTTGTCATCTTTTAAAACTATTTTTTGTAATTCTTTGTTAAATCCCCCGTATGGCTGGCCAAGCAAGCCTTTGAAGAAAGCAACTACAGAGTCAGGAAAAGAGAGGGTTTTTCCTTTACTATACAAATCATCAATATCCAAGTCATTTCTGACAAGAAATAACGCTAAGTCCCCCACCACTTTTGAAGATGGGGTTACTTTGATTATATCACCTAAAGCATCATTTACCTTTGCATACATTTTCCTGATTTCTTCCCACTTATCTATCAAACCCATTGCTTCCACCTGTACAATGAGGTTAGAATACTGTCCTCCTGGAATTTCATGATCATAGACTTCAGCTGATGCTGATTTCATACCGCTTTCAAATGGAAAATAATACCTTCTTACCCTATCAAAATAATCTGAGATATTTTGCGTCCATGTTTTGCTTAAGCTGGAAGCTTTGTCAGTGTATTGGGTAGCAGCAAAAATTGACCCAAGGTTGGGCTGGCTTGTAAGTCCACTCATGGAACTAACTGCGGCATCCACTATATCTGCTCCTCCTTCAATAGCCATAAGTACCGCTGCTTCACCGTTTCCACTGGTATCATGTGTATGGAAATGTACAGGCAGCCCCGTCTCATCTTTTATGGCTTTTACCAGTGTCTTGGCAGCGTAAGGTTTTAAAAGACCTGCCATGTCTTTGATTCCTATTATATCTGTTTCTGCAGCTGCCAGGTCACGAGCCAGGTTTACGTAGTAATCAAGATCGTATTTTGCACGATTTTTATCCGATATGTCCCCTGTGTAGCAAATTGCTGCTTCGCATATTTTCCCATGTTTTTTCACTTCTTCGATTGCCGGTTTTAGCTGGTCAATCCAGTTAAAGCAGTCAAAAATTCTGAATACATCTATGCCATTTTCTGCTGAGAGCTTTATAAATTCCTTTACCACATTATCAGGATAATTTGTATAACCCACAGCGTTGGATGCCCTCAATAACATCTGAAAAAGTATGTTGGGAATTTTTTCCCTTAGAAGCCTCAGCCTGTCCCATGGTGATTCTTTGAGAAATCTGTATGCAACATCGAATGTTGCACCCCCCCACATTTCCATTGAAAAGAGATTATTCATATGATGTGAGTAAGCGTCAGCTATATTTAGCATATCAATCGTTCTCAAGCGTGTGGCCAAAAGGGACTGATGAGCGTCCCTGAACGTAGTGTCGGTAAACAAAATTTCCTTGGACTGTCTTATATAGTTCATTACTCCCTGAACACCTTGCCTGTTCAGAATATCTTTGGTTCCGCTGGGTATACGTTCACCAAATTTTGCAGGAAATGTTTTTATAGGTGGTAGAGTTATATCTTCAGTAATCTTTACTCCAGATGGATTGTTTACTATATTGTTTGCAAGAAATTTTAGTGCTTTTGTTGCTCTGTTACGCTGCTCCTTAAATCTGTATAATTCAGGGGTGCTGTCCACAAAAGTTGTGTTAAAAGAGCCGCTTATAAAGTTTTTATGGGTAACGACATTTTCAAGAAATTGAATATTTGTTTTAACACCTCGAATGCGGAATTCTTTTAATGCCCTATCCATTTTCCGGGCTGCCTGTTCAAGTGTTGTTGCCCATGTGGAAACTTTTACTAAAAGGGAGTCATAATAAGGTGAAATAACAGCTCCCACAAAACCATTCCCGGCATCAAGTCGTACGCCAAAACCGGCTGCACTGCGATATGCTTCAATTTCTCCGGTATCAGGCATGAAATTGTTTTCTGGATCTTCCGTCGTTACACGGCTTTGAATTGCAAAACCATGTTTGTGTATACTTTTTTGGTCATTAATATTTATCAGAGGATGTGAAAGTTTTTCCCCGGCTGCTATAAATATTTGTGCCTGAACGATATCTATTCCTGTTATGAGCTCAGTTACAGTGTGCTCCACCTGAATTCTCGGATTAACTTCAAGAAAATAGTGATTTCCTTTTTCATCCACGAGAAATTCCACAGTGGCTGCGTTTATTAGATTTGCCTTTTTGCCAATATTCACTGCATCTTCATACAGCTTGTGTAGTGTTTTTTCCGGTATATTTATTGAAGGTGCAATTTCAACAACCTTTTGGTGTCTTCGTTGGATAGAACAGTCCCTCTCAAAAAGATGAACAATATTGCCGAATTTGTCTGCAAGGAGTTGGACTTCGATATGTTTAGGATTTTTTATATATTTTTCTATGATAATCCCATCTTTGCCAAAGGCTTTTATGGCTTCGCGTTTTGCAGCTTCGAAGTTTTCTTTCAGATCCTTTTCGCTTTCAACAATTCTGATGCCTCTACCACCTCCGCCTGCAGTAGCTTTTAACAATACAGGATAACCTATGCTTTTAGCTATTTTTACTACGTCATCGTAATTTTTTACTTCGCCGTCAGAACCTTCTATAACGGGGATATGGCATTCTTTAGCAAGATTTTTAGCCGTTTGTTTATCTCCAAAGATTTTTAATGTTTGCGGCTTTGGACCTACAAAAATGATACCTGCCTTTTCACACGCTTCAGCAAATTCGTAAGACTCTGATAAAAAACCGTATCCCGGATGAATTGCATCTATATTTTTCCTTAAAGCTAAATCAATAATTTCATCGATATTGAGGTATGCTGCTACAGGATCAAGCGCTGCTCCCACAAGGTAGGCCTCGTCGGCCTTATAGCGGTGTAGTGAGTATTTGTCATCTTGGGAGTAAATGGCAACAGTTCTGATACCAAGCTCTGTGCAAGCCCTGAAAGTCCTTATGGAAATTTCACCTCTGTTGGCTGACATTAATTTTTTTATTCTCATTAACAACCTCTGTTTTACTTTTTTCCAATAGTAATATAGAAATTCTATATTGTCAATAAAGATTAAGATACTGACAAAAAATAGATGTTTATGCCATAATGTCTATTGTGAATATCATGTTATATTGTTAAAAATAATGAAAAAAAAGAAATTATATAAAAAAATGTAAAAGATAACAATTGGCATAAAAATCCATAGGTAAAAACTATTAAATATGATAAAAAATAACCAAAAATAGTTTGATAGGGTGTTTGTGAGGTAATATTTCGATAGGTATCTTCTATAAAAGCAGGTGGTTGTCCACCTGCTTTTATAGAAAAGGGAATTAATTAGTGTTAATTTATTAATTGCTTGACTATATTTTGGGAGATTAGTTGAAATGCCTTTGCGACCTGACTTTCCGGATCTTTTATAATATATGGTGTGCCACTGTCCCCACCTATTACAACCATAGGATCAAGAGGGATTCTGCCTAAGAAAGTGACTCCCAGTTCATTGGCAGCTTTTTCACCACCTCCGGTTTTAAAGATTTCAGTGATTTCTCCACAATTAGGGCAAATAAACCCACTCATATTTTCTATGATTCCTAAAACTTCCACATTAATCTTTTGACTAAAAGTGACAGACTTTCTGGCATCCAACAGTGCTACTTCCTGGGGAGTGGTGACTATAATACTTCCATCCAGCTCCCCTATTATATGTGCTACACTCAATGGCTCATCACCAGTACCTGGGGGAAGGTCTATAATTAAAAAATCTAAATCCCCCCATTCGACATCGGTAATAAACTGCTGAATTAGACTGTGTTTAAGAGGTGCCCTCCATATCACTGCGTCATCATCACTTTTTAGCAAAAAAGCAACTGACATGACTTTTAAATTGGCAACAGGTTCAAAAGGGATAATGCCCTCCGATGTCGACAATACACCTTTTTCTTTTATCCCTAACATCTTGGGAACATTAGGCCCATGTATGTCAGCATCCAGAATGCCGACTTTGTGTCCAAGAGATGCCAAAGCAGCAGCGAGATTTACACTAACTGTGGATTTGCCAACCCCTCCTTTACCACTCATGACCATTAGCTTATTTTTGATTTTTGAAAGCTTTTTTTTGATAATTTCCTGATTGTGTTTCTCCTGCTCCGACGTGCTGCATTGGCTGTTGGAAGAGCATGAGTTGCAGGAACTGGCTTCATTGCATTCCGAGCTCATAAAACCTCCTTTATTTGCTTACTTTTGAATATAATATCACTCTTAAATAATTTTGCCATAATCAAATTAATATATATGGAAAAATAACAATATTATATTTAGCATATGACCATAAGTCTTTGGGGTATATCTATTAAAAAATAATGGCGAAAAATATTTTTTTTGTTAATATTAAAATATGAAAAAGCATTATCATGGACACAGAAGTAGGTTGAAAGAGCGGTTTACTAAAGACCCTGATTCAATGTTTGATTATGAAATAATAGAACTGCTTCTTGGCTATGTTGTGAAAGGTAAAGATGTGAAACCTATGGCCAAAGACTTATTGCAACGTTGTGAAGGAATTTCTGGCATTTTTGGATGTAAACCTTCGGATATTAATGGGCTAGGGGAGGAATCTGATATATTTTTCCGCCTGATCCGGGAGCTTTATCGGAGAGTAAATCTTGATAAAGCTGAAAAAGAAAAATCTTTGGTTGACAGTCCGGACAAGGTATACGAATTTATGAAATATCATATAGGCTATTTAGAAAGGGAAGTTTTTGTAGTTTTGCTGTTGGATAGTTCTAATGCTGTAAAAGGTTATGAGGTTATGTCAGAAGGAACGGTTAATCAGGCAAATGTTTATCCCAGAGAAATAGCTAGTAAAGCACTGCAAAAAGGTGCCACAGCAGCGATTATTTGTCACAATCACCCTAGTGCTAATTTAAAACCGTCAAACGATGATTTGCGGATTACACGTAAAATCAAGGAAGGTTTGTCTCTATTTGACATTGTTCTGCTTGATCACCTTATTATCACTGCTCAGGGATTTTTATCATTTAAGAGGGAAGGGTATCTATAATTCTGTCAAATATTTTTTATAAAAGGGGTATTCAATGAAGAATACTGTATTTTTAACCGGAGCAACGGGATTTGTGGGAAATGAAGTACTTAAGCAGTTACGTAATAGGAATTACCGTGTAAAAGTATTGGTAAGGGATAAGGAGAAATTAAAAGAAGACTCTTCTGATATAATTCCTGTAAATGGCGATGTTCTGGATCCGGAGAGTTTTAGCAAAGAGATGGAAGATGTGGAGACTGTTATTCATTTAGTAGGAATAATTAGAGAATTTCCTTCACAAGGGATAACATTTAAAAACTTACATTATCAAGCGACTAAAAATGTGGTGGATATAGCAGTTAACAGCAGCGTGAAACGCTTTATACATATGTCTGCAAACGGTGCTAGGGAAAATGCAGCAACAGCTTATCACAGGACAAAATATAGGGCAGAGGAATATTTACGAAATTCCGGGTTAACGTATACAATTTTCCGACCATCATTGATTTATGGTCCGGGTGACTCTTTTATTAATATGCTGGCAGATATGATGAAAAAGCTCCCTGTTTTCTCTTATTTTGGCAAAGGTGATTACAAAATGCAGCCCGTTAGTGTTTATGAAGTAGCTGAAATTTTTGTTAAATGTATCACAGTGCCCACCATGTATGGTAAAACATATTCTGTATGTGGCGAAAGCGTTTATACATATAGGGAATTGCTAAATATTATAATGAATGTTATAAATAAAAAACGTCTGTTGATTTCTGTGCCGGAGTCTTTTGTAAGTGCTGGGATAGCTGTTTTTGGTAGATTTAGCTGGTTTCCTATTACAAAAGATCAGTTTATTATGCTGAAAGAGGGAAATGTTTGTGATAATGATGAGGCTTTCAAGGAGACGGGCGTTGAACAGAAAAATATGCAATCGATTTTAAAAACATATCTTTCTTAGAATCTTTACATTTTACCCTATACGCTAATATTTTTGTATTGGATAGTTCTTAAATACTGAGCCAACGTTGCATATTAGATTTGATATTGTAATGCTTGTTGACAAAATGTGTTTGATAATATACTTTATGTTATGCGTAATAATACAGCGTTATACTATATTCTTTCATCGCATTATTACTATGAGCTTCTGAATGATAGAGATTACGTAAATTATATAAAAAGTAAAACTGAGCAAGAAATAGAATTTTTTTTTAATAAACGATTCATTAGGCATGAAAAATGGTTTCGTAGGTATCTTAAATTTCTAACAGCTGTCTTTGTTGTTAATCTACTTTCTAGGGAATTTGAAAGATTTTTGAAAAATATTGCATGTTTTTTTGATCTCAAATATAGCTTAACCGCACCCTCCACACTGTTTGCAATAACAGAGTATAATAGAAATCGGGCTTTTTTTAACATTGAGTATGATAATTTTATATTTATCAAAGACCTCATATATTTAATTAACGAAAAGGTAAAAGTATATTGTAAGAATAAAAAATGGGATGATAGTTTACGCTTTTTTTTGCAGGGTAATACCCCTTTGGGAATTGAACTGGAATTTTCAAACAAAGGGGCATCTGCAGGCAAGCTTTTTCAGTCACAGAAAAATGATCCGCTACTGAATTTTTCAAAATATTATCATTACCATATGACATATTTTATGTGGCGTTTCGGAGCATATATTGATACTGATATTCCTATGCAGCAATTTGTGAAAAAGGGTGGTTTTCTTGAATACACATTTGCTGTTCCTGATAGGGCTTTTAAACCGTCAAAGCCTTTAACCAATAGCCCAAATTTGGCATCTATGCTTATAGGTGAAGCGGTGAAGTTTACACCGATAAAGCCCCATAGTCTTCACGTTACTTTGGAAGTAAATAATTTTAGAGATAAGAAGCCATACATGTCTTTTAATGACGCAGTATTTCTTTTTTTGTGTACAGGAGAATTTGCAATGTCCTCTAAAGGTATTGTGGAAAAAAGGATTATGGAAAAGAATATGAAAGATGCTGTTATTTTGAGAAAAAGAAAGAATGAAAAAGGTCTTGTTAATACAGTTGAATTCACACATATGAGACTTTCCCGGGATTTTGTCAGACGAAATGTGTATGAGCCCTCGTTATTGCTTATGATTGCATATAAAAATCTTTTTACATTTTCGGAAATTTTCCCCTATACAAAAAAATTGTATGATTGGGGTAGGAGACCACATGCGTTGAAAAGCCCCACTTTTGAAATGTTTGAACGTGTTAGAAAAGGTTTGGATATGGAAATTTCGCTACCCGTTCGTTATAAAAATAAAATAATCGATGAGTTAAAGAGATTGTATGACTACAATGTATGTATTTTAAAAGAGAATGTTTGATAAGGGGGAAACATTGAGAAAGCATTATACGGTATTTACTTATGGGACTCTTATGAAGGATTTTGAAGGCAATAATAAATATATGCGGCACTGCAGGTTTATTGCAAATGGTTATATAAAAGGGCTTATGTATCACACTCTCTCAGGATATCCTGCTGTTATTCTGGATGAAAAAAGGGGACAAAAAATTTTTGGCGAGATTTATGAAGTTGATAAAGATACGATGAAGGAAATAAGGCGTTATGAAGGGGTGCATTCCATCCTTACATGTTATGAGGAACGTGTAGTCAATGTAACAATTGATGGCAGGAATATCAAAGCGCGTGCTTTTACTGTGGCTGCAACAAGAAAGCTTTTGGTGAAAGTGACAAGCCGGCTTGTGAAATATGGGGACTGGAGACATTTCCTGGAGAATTCCAGTAAAAGGCGTAGTACTGCCATGTAAGAATAATATTCACCAGGAGAGTAGCTTTGAATAGTTTCCCACCCAGCCTCCCCCAAATTAGGTGAAGAACTTTAGTTCTTTTTTATCGAAGATTTAAAAGTGGGTTGAAATTTATAAGAATATATTATTCAAAGGGAATATTATTTTTTACTTAGCTTTGGATCCAAGATATCCCTTAAACCTTCGCCCAAAAGATTATATCCAAGTACTGTTATAAAAATGGCCAAACCTGGAAAAACAGAAAGCCACCATGCAAAAGCAATATTGTCCTTTCCGGATGTCAGAATGTTACCCCAAGATGGCGTGGGGGGCTGAACACCTAAGCCCAAAAAACTAAGAGCTGATTCAGTTAGTATTGCTCCTGCAATACCCAAAGTAGCGGCAACAAAAACGGGTGTGACAACATTTGGAAGGATATGCTTTGCAAGTATTTTTATATTGCTGATATTTTGAAGTTTTGCAGCGGTAACAAAATCCCGCGTTTTTATACTTAATGTTTCCGCCCGCACCAACCTTGTGACTCCCATCCAGCTTGTTAAACCGATTACCGCCATCACATTGATTACAGATGGTTCTAGAAACGTTATAACCGCAAGTATCAGAAAGAATGCCGGAAAGCAGAGCATGATGTCCACAAATCGCATTATCAGAGTATCTGTAAAACCTCCAAAATAACCTGAAATCAAACCAAAAAATAATCCTATAATTATGGAGATACCAACTGCCACAAAACCTACAAAAATTGAAATTCTACTTCCGTATACAACCCTGCTGAATACATCCCTTCCAAGCTCATCTGTTCCGAAAAAATGTTGTGTAGAAGGGGGAGCAAGTACATTATTCAGATCAATAGCTGTGGGATCATATGGACTTATATAAGGTGCTAACACAGCCACAATGATGAAAAATAAAACTATTACCAGCCCTGTATAAAAAAGAAGATATTTATTCATACCACTGAATATTTTATTTTTTATCATACCGGATCCTTGGATCAACAGCAGCATAGAGTATGTCGGCTATTAAATTTCCAGCAAGGGTTAGAAATGCTCCAATTACAAGTATACCCATAACAACCGGATAATCCCTCATCATAACCGATTGATAGAAAAGTTGCCCCATACCCGGAATACTGAAAATGGATTCAAAAATAACACTACCGCCTATAAGCCCGGGGATTGAAAGCCCTATAATGGTTATAATGGGGAGCAGGGCATTCTTTAAGGCATGTCTGAAAAGGACTCTGTGTTCACTGAGGCCCCGAGCCCTTGCTGCAGTGACGTAGTCATTATTAAGCACATCCAGCATACTGTTTCTTGCATATCTGCTTAAGCCTGCAAGACTGCCGAAAACTGATATTCCTACGGGGAGGATACTGTGTTTTGCCAAATCTACAAATTTAGCCCAAAGGCTCAATTCACTGAAATTATATGACACCAGCCCGGAAATGGGTAGCCAGCCCAGTTGAATACCAAAAAAATACATGCACAACAGCGCTAACCAGAAAGTAGGTACTGCAAAACCTATAAAAACCATTACGGTACTTATTTTATCAAAAAGTGTGTCTTTGTAATAAGCATTTAGAATTCCCAGCGGAAGGGCGATAATGAAAATGAGACTTATGGACATGATGTTTAAATATATTGTGTACGGTAGTCTGTTGACAATTTTTTCAGTTACACTCATTCCGTCCAGAGCAAATGATTGTCCAAAATCCAGTACACTGACTTTTTTTAACCACAACCAGTACTGAACATGAATGGGCTCATCAAGGTGGTACATTTTTACTAATTTCTGTGCTGCATCAGGTGAAGCGTTGGGGTTCATTGATGTTAACAACTGGGTGGGATCTCCTGGTGTCATATGGATTACGGAAAAACTGATAATAGTAATACCTATAATAAGAGGGATCATTCCCAAAAGGCGTTTAAATAGATATCTAAACAATTTTATCCACCCGTGAAAAAAACCTTTTAAATAATTCAGGAATAAACGCAATTATGCAAGATCATTGAAATGTAAAATAGTTTACTACCGATTTATATTACCACTTTACTACCTAGCTATTTAACCAACAACGTGCCGATTCCTGAACCACAAAAAGGTCTTATTTTCTTTATTGTTTAAGTTCATATTTTCTTAAATTTTTGGGAACGTACCATTCTTCAAGGTTATAAGTTATGCCAGCTGGAGCGGGTTCAACCCCGTGAAATCTTTTATGCAAACCCACAAGAGCATCCGGTACGTATAAAAATGTATAAGGTTGGTCTTCTGCTAAAATTTCCTGTGCTTGAAAGTATAATTTTTTTCGTTTTTCCATGTCGAATGTAACCCTTGCTTTTTCAATCAGTTCATCCAGTTTTTCATTTTGATAGCAGATAAAATTCAAGTTTTTCCCTGTACATTTTGAAGAGTGCCACACATCGTAAAGATCAGGTTCCAAAGGGATAGACCAACCCATTACAAGTGCATCGAAGTTTCTCTTATCAATATATTCATTAATTAGAGTGGCCCATTCTAAAACTCTGATTTCTACTTTTATGCCTAGTTTTTTCCAGCTTTGTTGAACGATTTCAGCTATCTTGGATCTGTTGGAATTGCCTTGATTAGTCATAAGTGTAAAAGAAAACTCTTTACCATTTTTATCTAAATACCCATTGTTGTCACTATCTTTCCATCCGGCCTCAGCAAGCAGTTCTTTGGCTTTTTCAATATTATATTCATACTTCTTGACGTTAGGATTGTACCATAAACTGTCAGGTTTATACGGTCCTGTTGCCACTTGCCCCTTTCCAAAAAGCACACTTTTAATAATATCCTCTTTGGGCGTGGCGTAAGTAAGTGCCTGCCTTACTCTTTTATCTTTAAACATTTGTTTTTTAAGATTGTAGCCGATATATGTGTAGGAATTAGATAGATAAGAATATTTGTTAAAATATCGTTCAAATTGGGATGTATCCGTTTGTTTTGTATACTGAAGAGGAGACAATGACATAAGATCTATATCCTGATTTAGCAGTGCTAAATACATTGCAGCGGTATCAGGAATAATTTTCAGAACATATTTTGCCAAGAAAGGGCTTCCCTTAAAATAATCCCTATTAGCTTTCAGTGAAATGCTTTTGCCTGGTTCCCACTTTTCAAATTTGAAAGGCCCGGTTCCTACGGGGTTTCGTTGCAAGGGAGACTGTGTAATTTTTTTGCCTTCGAGTAAGTGTTTGGGTAGAATGGACATTGTCCAGCTGTTTAAAGCAGGTGCAAATGGAATCTTGTAGCTGATTTGTATGGTATAATTATCAACTATTGTTACGTTATCTATAATTTTGAAATCTGCATCATAGGCAGTTGGTGTATCTTCGTCGATAATCGTTTTATATGTAAATTTTACGTCTTCAGCGGTGAAAGGCTTACCATCGTGCCATTTAACATCATTTCTCAGATAAAAAGTGATAGTTTTTTTGTCATCTGAGATTTTCCAGTCTTTTGCCAAATCTCCCACAAGTTTGAGATTTTTATCGTATTTTAAAAGTCCGTTGTAAATTAGAGAAGCTATACTATGGGACACGGAATCAGAAGCTAAAATAGGGATTAAATTGTTTGCGTCACCGATACTCCCCTCAAAGAGCATACCACCAAAGGATTTCTCTGGTTTAGCTTCTTTGACATTAGCTGGTGTATCATTTTTTTTATTTTCAACAGTAGCTTCATCCTGCTGAGAGCAGGCAAATATCAGGAAACTAACTAATAGTGTTACTAGCTTAACATATTTTGAGCAAGACATAATTATCTACTCTCTAAAGGGACTTTTGGCTGGCTTTCCTGTTGTTGTGTAGCAGGGGTTTGCTGCATTTTGTTAATGATTGAACTTCCCCCTTTGTTGCTTGAGAGTATTGTCAGGACTATAGAAGTAAAAAAGAATATCACAACCAGAACTGTTGTTACTTTATTTATGATACTTGCAGGACTGCCGGGACCAAAAACATTGCCACTTCCCCCTCCAAAAGCTTCACTTAGACTTGTGCC